>CALWKH010000037.1 GCA_944381195.1 uncultured Clostridia bacterium | reverse complement strand
AGTTCGTTTTTTAACGATTTTGTTTAAAAAGTTAAAAATTTTAATAATTTTAATTTTTCTTTTTCATGGTAGTGGTATTAAGCAAAATTACCTTTAATTTTCTATTAATATTGTATTTTTAAAAGAGTACTTGGGGATTTGTGTCAACATGGGCAATATTGACATTTTCGGCAATTTGTGATATAATTTTAATGTAGGAGAAAACAATGATTAGTGATTTTGAAAAACATTTGGTTGAAGGTGGAATAATTGATAAAAATGATATCAGATACAGCATTTTTTTCCCACATAAATCTAAATATTTTGTTGATATAGAAGAATTCACAGTAAAAGAAATGGTGGACTCATCTACTATGTCATCAATAAATTTTGATGGAAATAATGAATTAAATTTTTCAATTTTGAGTGATATATTTTTTGAAGAAATCTTAAAAAACAAAGATAATCTTGAAAAAATTACATTTTTCATAAAAAATAATCCACACAGAATGCTTTCTTTTAAATTCGTAGGTGAAGATAATCAAATTGAAGAAAGATTGATGCGACCAAAAGATTTGGTTGAGCATTATGTTATAAATAAAGACATGATAACCGATAAGTTTACTACTCCAGAAAAAATTGAAGAAATAACAAATATTTTAAATCTTGAAAACTACTTCGCAGAACTTAATAAAAAGAATGTTTTAAGAAGATTTAAAGACAAAGTTTGCACCATAAACGGAGAACAGGCTCTTTATCTATTTGAGTGTTCAAAAGATGAGTATGAAGATTTTTTTGATGAAAACAAACAGTTAGAAACTATTTTTGGATTAAATAAGAAGGAATACTTAACACTTGTTAAGAGTTTTATTGAACAGGAGCAAATTAAAGATTTTAATCTTGGAATCAAACGAGAATATGTTTTAAACGATATCATGAATATGAGAAAAATTGATTTTCAAACATATGCCATGAATCTTTTTAATGAAGATGATGAAGAGGTTTTGTATAGGGTTAATGTTAATCCAGATTTTTATCAAAAAGTTGTTGGTGATATACCAAAAGACTATTCAGATGTTGAAAAAGCAATCTATGTCTATTCAAAACTTTGCAGACTTTTAAAATATGACCCAGAATTCTATCTGCAAGGGCAATCCAGTGAGCCTGCAGAGAAACACAGACATCTTGAAAATCTTGCCTTGCTTGGAAAAGAATCAAATGATATAATATGCTATGATTTTGCAGCGCTTTATGCATCAATTTTGCATGATATGGGAATTGATGTTACCTTGGTTAGTGATAATGAAACAAAAGAGTTTGGTGAAGGACATTTATATATGCATTTCATTGCTGACAAGTTCTATGTTAAAGCTGATTCTACTACATCAATTTTTTCTGGAGATATAATTGGAAGTAAAGTTAACAATTTTCCTAACGGTATATCTTGTTTAAACATTTCAAAACAAACCGTTTTGGAGTTTAACAAAATTCTAGATAGAGTCTATTCGCAAGTTCTAATGGAAGAAATAAAAGAACACCATTTTGATAAAAAAGAATATTCTTTTGATAGTATGATTGAAGGATATCACAAAGTTTTCACTGATGAAGCAATGGAACAAGATTTTGAAGATAAACTTAACATAATGATTGCAAATGTTAGAAACAGAAATCTCAGCGATATGGATTCACTATTTTACATGAATCAATTAAGAAGGTCTATTTTTTCGGCAGACGAAAAACAAAACAACATAAGCCTTATTATATTGAAGGAAAATGATAATAATATCGCAAAACCAAGCGCAGTATTAACTTTAAGTAACAATAATAATGCGCAAAATGAACAAAAAAACTATTATCTATATAATACAGAAACCAAAAGTTTTAAATGGGCTCCAAAAGACATGATATATGAAAAACTTCAAGATAAAACACTTGAATATGTTGGTGGTGAAAGACCTTATATTCCAGATTTAAGCAGGGTGGAATATTATGACGGCTATGAAATGGTTCTTGATTTTGAATAGATTTACAACTTTTGGGAAAACAAATGTATGTTATATTTTTAATTTTATAAATTGCATTTTAGCAAATTTAGCAAAACAAAATGCTAATTAAGTTATTGCATTTTAATTGCACATTTTAAATTTTTAATAAAGGCAAAATTTTGGTAGTTAAAAATTTAATTTAAAAAAAGGAAGCGTTCGCTTCCTTTTGATTTTTTAAAGTTCTTTCAGTTTATATTTTGCTCTTGGCATTTTGTCTGTTGTGATATAGCCATATGGCGCATTGATAACATCTGGAATTCTGTTAACAATGGTTGCACAGGTAAGTTCAACTGTTGATGGGCGGTTAATGATAACGGTGGTGTTTGGTTCGCCCTCAATTGTCCACTGGTTGCTGTCGAACTCGTCAGGACCATAAACTTTTCCAATACACTGTGTTTCAAGAATGATGCCTTCTTTTGTTTTGGTTGTGACAACAGCACTCATTCCCGTTGCATTTCCTGCTGGAATCTTCATGTTAAGTGTGCTTGAATTAAGTGCTTTTTTATATGTTTGAGGCACACATTTTTGAGTTTGAGACACAACGGTTAAACCAAGTTGGCTTGCAAGCCAGCCATTTGTGTTCCACATATAACTTGGGCTGTAATCTCCTGCTTTAATGATTTTTTCTCTTGCTTTGTCTGAAATTTTGTCTGCTGATGCAATCTCTTTTTCAAATTGTTCAAGTGTAAGACCAGCACCATGCGCTCTTGCAAGAGCAATTCCATAGTCTTCAACATTATAACTTGTTGAGCCTTTGATTTTTGTGATTGTGTGTGTTGCACCTGCAAGGGTTGTTATCAGGTTTCCCCAGAAAACATCTTGATAGCCACTTCCCGTGATGGTGCATTTGTTTTTCTTTGCAAGTTCATCAATCTTCTTTGAAAGTGTTGGGTGAGAGTTGTATGCAAAAAATGCTTCCTCACAGGTTGTGATTGCATTAATTCCAAGTTCTGCGCAAATCAGAAGAATGTCTTCCAAATCTTTAAACAAACTCATAGTTGTAACAATCACAATATCTGGTTTGATTTTTTGAAGTCTGTCTCGAACAAATTTTGCATCTTCAATTTTAACGCCAATTTTTTTCACGCCAGCAAATTCGCCAGCGTCAGTGCCAAACTTTGACTGGTCGATGTCAAAGGCACCAACAATTTTGCTTCCCTTTTCAAGAACATAGCGAATGGTGTATTTCGCCATTTTTCCACATCCATACTGCACTACTTTGTATTTTGCCATATTTTTCTCCTTTTTGTTAATGATGTAATTATAACATCAAAAATTTTTTTACGCAAACAAAATTAAATATTTTGCATATTTATATTGTGCATTTTGTTTAATTTTATTTGTGATTTTATAAAAATTGGTGTATAATAACAAAAGATAACTTGGAGGCTTAAATGAAAACCAGATTTTATAATGCATATGTAATTACTTGCAATGACCAATTTGATATTTTCCCAAACGGAGAAGTTTGGGTGGAAGATGATAAAATTGTCTATGTTGGTGAAGCAAAAGACGGCTTCATGGCAGACAGAAAGGTAAACTGCTTTGGTGATGTGATTATGCCAGGGTTTATAAACTCGCACACGCACTTGCCAATGCAAATTTTTAGGGGGCTTGCAGAGGGCACCAGTTTTTCTAATTGGTGGATTGACCAAATCAAACCGCTTGAAAATAATTTCACTTCTGAGCAGATGTATTGGTCAACACTTCTTGCTGTTGCCGAACTTGTTCGAGGTGGCACAACTTGTGCTTTAAATAACTATTTTCATCAAAAAAGCCCACTTGTTGCTTTTGAAGATTCTGGAATTAGAATGGCAACACACATTGATGTTCGCTATGGGCTTGATAAAACGAAAAGAAGGCACGACTGGGAAAACAGATATGCAGATTTAAACAAAAACAACCCTCTTATCACATTTTTTGTTTCTAGCCACAGCATTTTTTCTTTGGATGAAACAGGGCTTGTTGATTGCACCTTTTTGGCAAAGAAATATGGTCTTCCGCAAACAATTCATCTTTGTGAAACGTTAAACGAGGTTGGCACTTGCGAAAAAGACACTGGAAAAACTCCTGTGAAATATCTTGAAAGTTTGGGCTTTTTTGATTACCCAGCGACAATTGCTCACGGTGTTTATGTGGACAAGGAAGATATTGATATTTTCAAAAAGCATGATGTAAGTGTCAGCATAAATATGTCGTCAAACATGAAACTTGCAAGTGGAATTGCGCCAATATATTCATATATGCAAAAGGGTGTAAACTTAAGCCTTGGAACAGACAGTGTGGCAAGTAATAACAGACTTGATATGTTCAAAGAGATGTTTCTTGCTTCCACTTCGCAAAAAGTATTACTCAAAGATGCAACTGTTGTGCCACCAAAAGATGTGATATTAATGGCAACCCGTGGCGGAGCAAGGGCGCTTTATCTTGACGATAAGATAGGGCAGTTAAAAAAAGGCTATCAGGCAGATATAATAAGAATTTCGTTGGCAGAACCTCATTGGCAACCACTTAACGACATCATTTCGCACCTTGTTTATTCTGCGATTTCTTCCGATGTTGTCATGACCATGGTTGCTGGAAAAATTCTTTATGAGAATGGAACATACTACATTGGGCATTCAATGAAAGAAATATATGAAAACTGTGATATTGCAATTAAAACTTTATTAAGAGAGATAAACAAAGAAAAATAGAAGAGGTGTCTATGTATCAAAATAATGGTTTTACTCAACTTGTTCAATATGCACTGCAAAATGCTGGTGAACTTGCAACACAAAGCGGTCAAACACAACTTGGAACAGAACACTTGCTTTTTGGAATCATCTCAATGGATGAGTGTTTGTCCAGTAAACTTTTGGAGAAATATGGAGTCAATCAGCATACCTTTTTGCAGGTTTTTGATGAGAACATAAAAAAAGGGACAAAGATTAACGCAACACAAATTGAACTTTCTCCTCGTGTTAAAGAGGTGTTAAGAAACGCAAAAGATATTGCCAGAACTTTGGGGCATGATTTCATTGGCACAGAGCATGTGATGTTTGCTCTTGTAAGCCTTGATAACACTGCGGTTTCACTTTTAACTCAAAACTTTAAAATTAATCTTGAAAACTTGCGAGAGGACCTTTTGCAAGCTCTGAAAGAAGGCGATGTTTCAACAGAACAAGATACAATTTCGCTTGAGAGAAGTGAACAGCAAAACAGTGCACTTCCAAAAAAACTTCTAAACCTTGGCATAGACTTAACACAAAGAGCAAGAGAAAACAAGATTGACCCAGTTATTGGCAGAGAAGAAGAGATTGAACGAGTGATTGAAATTCTTTGCCGTAAAACAAAAAATAACCCCGTTTTAATTGGAGAAGCGGGTGTTGGAAAAAGTGCTGTTGTCGAAGGGCTTGCACAAGCAATTGTCAAGGGTGCGGTTCCGTCATTTTTAAAGGATAAACTGATTTTTTCCCTTGATATTGGTTCACTTATGGCTGGCACAAAATATCGTGGAAGCATGGAAGAGAGACTTAAAGAGGCAATTGAAACCATTATATCCTATGGCAACATAATTGTGTTCATTGACGAACTTCACACCCTTGCACAAGCAGGTGGCGAGAAGGGGGAAGTTAGTCCGTCTGATATGTTAAAACCATATCTTGCTCGTGGGCAACTTCAAACAATTGGGGCAACCACAACTGATGAATATAGAAAATTCATAGAAAAAGACAAAGCGCTTGAGCGCCGTTTTCAACCCGTGCTTGTTAGCCCTCCAACAATAGAGCAAACAATTGAGATTTTAAAAGGAATTCGTGATTCCTATGAGGCGTTTCACAAGGTTAAAATTACCGATGAGGCAATTGAAGCCGCTGCAACACTCAGTGACCGCTATATAATGGATAGGTCTTTGCCTGATAAAGCAATTGACCTCATTGATGAAGCAAGTGCAAGGGCAAAGGTTAGCGGAATGACCGTTCCTCTTCCATTAAAAGAGAAAAAGTTGGAAATAGAGCAACTGGAACAAAGCAAAAAAGAGGCAATCATTGCTCAAAACTTTGAAAAAGCCGCATCAATTCGAGATAAAATTGGAATTGCTCAAGATGAATTCGAACAAATGAAAAGAGAACTTGAAGAAGAAAAAAGCGGAAAAATGGTGGCAATTGGCTTTGACGATATTGCAAGAGTTGTCAGTTCTTGGACACACATTCCAGTTTCAAAACTCACAACAACAGAAAAAGAAAAACTGTTAAATCTTGAAAACATTCTCCACAAGCGTGTGATTGGTCAAGATGCGGCAGTCATCAGTGTGTCAAAGGCAATAAGGCGAGCAAGGGCTGGGCTCAAAGACCCAAACAGACCAATTGGAACATTTTTGTTCATTGGTCCAACAGGTGTTGGAAAAACGGAACTCAGCAAGGCTCTTGCCGAGGCGCTTTTTGATGATGAAAATCAAATCATCAGGCTTGATATGAGTGAATACATGGAGGCACATTCTGTCAGCAAAATCATTGGTTCACCTCCAGGATATGTTGGGCATGAAGATGCGGGGCAACTCACTGAGCAAGTTAGAAGAAAACCATATTCTGTTGTTTTGTTTGACGAAATAGAAAAGGCTCATCCAGATGTTTTCAACATTTTGCTTCAAATTCTTGATGACGGAAGGCTTACAGACAGCCACGGCAGAGTGGTAAGTTTCAAAAATACTGTCATCATCATGACCAGCAATGCTGGTGTAAACGATGAGGCATATAGAAAAAATAGACAGCAATATCAAAAGGCAACTTCATCAGAGGAGCAACAAGAGCTTGACAGACAGGCAGAAAGCATTTTGCTTGCTGCAATAAAAATCAAGTTTAGACCTGAGTTTTTAAACAGAATAGACAGCATTGTAACATTTAAAGCACTAACAAGGGTTGAACTTGCTCTTGTGGCAAAAATTCTCATAACAAAACTTTCAAACAAACTGAAAGGTCAAAACATTGAAATCAAACTGACCGAAAACGCACTTCGCTATCTTGTTGATAAGGGCTATAACTTTGAGTGGGGTGCAAGACCATTAAGGCGTGTGATTGAGCAAGACATTGAAGACAAACTTGCCGATGAAATCTTAACAAATAAAATTGAAAATGGAGCCCGTGTAACCATTGACGAAAAAGACGGAGCTTTAAAACTTAGAATAAGTCAAATGAAATCCGACCAGTTGTTTGACTAACCAAAGTTTTTATGATAAAATATGAATTATTAAAAGGGGTGAATTATGAACATTCAAATTTCAGCAAAAAACTATGTTGTAAGCAACAAACTTAGAGACATAATAGAAAAAAAGGTTGAAAGACTGGAACGCTATTTCAGCGATGACGCAGATGTTCGAGTTTTCTGCAAAAAGGAAAAGGACCTTTGCAAACTTGAATTAACAATCAAAGATGGTGGACTTTTGTTCAGAAGTGAGGTTGCCAGCGACAGTATGTATCAAAACATTGATATGGCACTTCCAAAAGTTGAAAAACAAATCATCAAATACAGTTCAAAATTGAAAGACAAATTCCACAAGCAAAGCGCAATTGATGCAAGAGATTGGCTCTATTTTGAAGAGGAAGAACCACTTCCACCAATTCCACAAGGAGTAAACAAATTCAAAAGTTTTGATATTGTGCCACTTTCTGTTGAAGATGCACAAATGTATCTTGAAAACAGTGACCACGCATTCTATATCTATCTTAACAACGAAACAGGAAAAGTTAACATCATGTATAAAAGAACAATGGGTGGCTACGGCATCATTGAACCAATATACTAAAAATTTTTGCAAAATATTTTAACATGAAGAATTTTTGATAAAATAACAAAAACTTTATCAAAAAAGAATTAAAACAAGCAAAAAAATAAAAAAATCAGCAAAAAAGATAGCGAAAATAACCTTTTCTCTGTCTTTTTTTGTTTAAAAATTCATTGATTAAGATTTGCAGACTGTGAAATTTAAAGATAATTTACCACCATTTTTATAGAAACTGCAAAATAATTGATTAAGCGAAAAGTTTTTTGTTATAAAAATCACAAACTCGTTATACTCATTTAGTTTTATGATATATCTATGAGAATAAAAAATCATAAGACAAGGTTATTAAACTTTGAAACTAGCAAAAAAGATAGTGAGAGTTTAATTTCATCACTATTTTTTTGTATTAGTTTGAAAAATACTTGCACAAAGTAACAGATTTTTTTATAACATACAAAACTTTGATAACCAAAAAAAGAGAAAAATGTAAAAATTATGTGCAAAGCATTTGATTTTTTGCTTTATTATATTATATAATGAAAACATAAAACAAGGCTTTTTGTAAAAACTAAAGAAAAAAAAGATAAAAAACAGGAGAGCAAGGAATGGAAAAACAAAAAACATTTTCAAAGCGTAAAAAAGTTTTGATGTTCTGTTTAATCAGTGTTTTCACTCTTATGTGTGCGGGGGTGGGGCTTGTTCATTGGTTAAACAATAGCCAAACCCCGCAACCAAGCGTGAATGTTGCAAACGCTGCGCCAACAAATTCAGACAGTTGGAACGATGCTGGCAACTATTCCACCACCGCTCCACAGGGCAGTGGCACCGAGGCTGACCCATATCTTATTTCCACCGCAGAAGAACTTGCATGGATAAGCGTGAACTATAACGGCTCAGCAAATGGCAAATATTTCAAACAAACGGCAAACATTAATCTTGGCGCACACTACTGGGTGCCGATAAATCATGTGGTATCTAATTATGTATATAGATATTATTATGATGGCAACAATCACACCATTTCAAACTTGTTTATAGATACCAGTGTGCAAACACTGTCATCCAATAACTATATTGGTCTTTTTGGTCGTATATATGCCTCTGCCAACTGTTACATCAAAAACCTTGGCATTGTTGGTGGAAGTGTCAGTGGTGAACAATATGTTGGTGCTGTGGTTGGATGGGTAGATGCTGAGGTAGACATCACAAACTGCTATAATGAAGGCGTGAGTGTAACAGGCAGTGGCAGTTATGTGGGAGGCGTTGCTGGATATATGGGTGATAATTGGCATGCAACAATAAATAGTTGCTATAACACTGGTTCTATAACTGGTGGAAATTATGTTGGCGGAGTTGTTGGAAGTATTTCCGGTGGAATAGTCAGTAACTCATATAACACAGGCACGATAAGTAGCGTCAGCACTGGAGGTTCTTCATATGTCGGAGGAATCACAGGTAGTGGAAGCCCAACAAGAAGTTATAACCTTGGAAGCGTTGTTGGTGTTGGAACTTATGTTGGTGGGATCGCAGGTTCTGGCTCACCAAAGATTTGTTATAACACAGGTGAGGTAACAAGCACAAGCACATCAAGTTATTCATATGTTGGCGGAATCACAGGTTCTGGTTCACCAGAGATTTGTTATAACACAGGAAATGTGTCTTCCGCTGGAGACCGTGTTGGCGGAATCACGGGATATGGAAGTCCAACTGGAAGTTATAACCTTGGAAGTGTTACTGGTGTTGGAGAAGATGTTGGAGGCATCTCTGGATATGGCTCTTCAACTGTTTACAGTTATTATGACAGCAGTGTTGTTGCAACATCAAACAAATATGGCACACCAATTACTCTTGAAGCAATGACAGTTACCACTGATGGTGTTGCACCCGAGGCAATGGAAGGTTTCTATGTCATGGACTGGATTTTTAAGGCAGGTGATACACCAGAAATAAGAATACAATATGACTATGGCATAACAGAACAGCCAACATTGCAAGACCCAAATTCAGCAAACAGCGAAAGCAATCCATATCTCATCTCATCCGAGGCAAATCTTGCATACCTCAGTGAAAACAGTGAATGGGCAGATGAAAAATATTTCTTGCAAACAGCAAACCTTAATTTTTCTGGTTATGACTATTTTGTTCCAATCAATATTGATGGAAACGAATATCGATATTATTATGATGGAGGGGAGCGAACTATTTCAAATGTAATAATTCAAACAGCAAGGAATTATGTTGGTGTTTTTGGCTATGTCTATAGTTCATCGTCTAAACACGCATACATAAAAAACCTTGGGATTGTTAATGGAATTATAACGGGTACATCATATGTTGGT
>CALWKH010000036.1 GCA_944381195.1 uncultured Clostridia bacterium | reverse complement strand
TGTATTTAATATCTATCTCTTTTCATATTATAAGGGCTTGGCGAATTATAAAATTTTGTTTTAAGGTTGTTGGTTAGATTTTTCTTTTTTATATATTTTTTCCTTTTATATAAACTTGCTGGGTTATGAGGAGTGCGCAAGGGCTTTGCGCCAGTGGCGCTGTGCGCACATTTGTGTGCGCTTTTGCGTGCAAACGCAAAAAGCCCTTGCGCTCGGCCTGTTTTGTTTTAAAAATTTATTGCATGATTTTTTAGCAAACAATTAAAAAAATTGCCTCATGGCAATTTTTTTAGCCCTCATAGAAATCAAGCAAGCAATCTTGTAATTCTTGATTATAGAAACGAATGCTTTTGATTGGTGCAATAAGGTTGTTAAGGCTTATAAGAAGTGCGTTGATGATTTTAAGATTTCGAATATCAACCGCTTGCAAAAGAGCGTCAATTGTGATGTTGATTTCTTCAAGACGGTCATATTTAACTTTGCGGTCAGCATGAACTGCCTCTTTGATTTGTGTTAAAATTCTTGTTAAATTATCAAAGAACTCAGACAACTGGTCGCTTTGTTCTTCCTGCTCTTCCTCCTGCTCTTCTTCCTGCTTTGGCTCTTGTTCAAGGAAACCAACCATTCGGCAGAGAATATCTCTGAATGGATATACCACACTTTGAACAAAGTTGATAAAGCCATATGACATATTTCCGTCATCTGTTATAAAGAAATCACGAATGAACTGATGAAGGTCAAGTTGATGAGTGTCGCACTCACTCAAAATGCCATAGACAAGTGCAACAACCTTGCTGTCTTCTTCTGGCAACTGAAAAAACAGTGCTTTCATTTCATTTTTAACCTGTGCTTTGCTGAATTCGTTATCAAAATTGAAATTGATAAGGCACTCGCCAACTGTGGCAAAAAGTTCTGGGCTTTCGGTGATACATTTCAAAATTGCGCCAATTTTTGCATCGGCAAGAATCAATTTTGCGTTTATAAGGTCGGTGCAGGCATCATAGAATTCGGCAAATTTTTTAAATTTTAAATCTTCCATATCTTAACTCCACTTTTTTGAATTCGCATATAGTTTATCACAATTTTTTTAAAACACCAAACATTTTACGAACTTTTTTTGTTTTTTTCTATCTTTTTTGTTTGTCAAGAAGAAAAGGTTGTGATATAATAGCAAAATGAAACAAAGGAGGAAAAGATTTTGAAAGAAACATTTTCGGAAAGCGACACTGAAACAAAATTGATTCTTCTTTATATGCTTGAGCAAATTGAAATTCCACTGAGTGAGAAATTTATCTTTGACATTTGCACCACCAGAAATCCATGGATAAACTATATGGAATGCAAAGCCGTTTTTCCCGAACTTTTGAAATTTAACATGATTTTTTCGCCAGACAAAAGTGAGGAAAACAAAAGATATTCACTCACAGCCCTTGGCAGAAATTGCGTTAATTCATTTTATAATGAAATTCCAGAAAATTTAAGAGAAGACATTTCAACCTTTTGCAAGAATAATAGAATGTATTTTAAGCGTTTGCAAGAATATGTTGCAGACTTCAAGAAGAACGCAGACGGAACCTATATGGTTACCATGCGAATTATTGACTCGACCTCAAACATCCCAGCCTTTGAAATTGCAATCAATCTTCAAACAAGAGCGGAAGCAATTAAGGCGGTTGAGTTGTGGCCAACAAGAGCGCCAAATTTTTATGAGTTTGTATATGCTAATTTACTTGACTATAATTCAAAAGGAGAATAAAAAATATGGAGTCTTTTAGAACTGTGGGAACCTGTGCCAGACAAATTTTGTTTGATGTTGATGAAGACAATGTTTTGAGAGATGTTAAATTCCTTGGTGGTTGCGCAGGTGGTTTGCAGGCACTTTCAAAACTTACACGCGGGAAAAAAATTGAAGAAGTCATTGATATTTGTGAGGGAATTCAGTGCAAAAATGGAACAAGTTGTCCTGACCAATTTGCAAAAGCACTGAGAGAATATATTAAGAGAAAAGAAAATGAAAAACTTGGCATTGAACCAGCAAGGCGTGGTCACCCACCTGTGTTCCGTGTTAACATTCATGTTATAAAAGTTTCAAGCCCAAAAGAAGAGTGAATCTTCTTTTTTTATTTTTCATGCTTAAAATCAACATTTTTTCATGTTTAAAATCAACAATTTTTTATTTTTCATGTTTAAAAACAAACTTTTTTTCATGCTTAAAATCAACAATTTTTTTGTTTTTATATTTAAAAACAAACTTTTTTTGTTTTTTATTTTAATATTAAATTTTTTTATCTTTGAAATCAATATTTTTCATGCTTAAAAAATATTGTTTTTACTTTTCAGTTAGCCTTTAACGGAGAAAACAGCATATAAGAAAGATTTTGTGTGTTTTGACGATGAATATTCAAAAGCACACCCACACTTGCAAGAAAGACAACCAAACTGGTGCTTCCTGCACTGACAAAAGGAAGTGGCAAGCCAGTTGGCGGAACAAGTCCTGTTACCACCATGACATTTAAAATCACCTGAATGGCAATGATTGCAGAAATTCCCGTTGCAAGATAGCAACCGAACCTTGTTCTTGCCTTTTTGGCAATGTTAAGCCCTGCAATAATCAAAATGCCAAACAAAACAAGCACGCAAACCGCACCAACAAGCCCAAGTTCCTCTCCTATGATTGAAAAGATGAAGTCACTTTCGGAAAACGGCAAGAAGGAATATTTTGCTCGTGAATTGAAAAGTCCAACTCCAAAAAAGCCACCACTTCCAAGAGAATATAGAGATTGAATCAGTTGAAAGCCCTCGCCTTGCGGGCTTGCCCATGGGTCAAGAAAAGCAAGAATGCGGTCAATTCGGTATGGCTCAATTAAAATTAGAATTGGAATGGCAATCACAATTGGAATGAGAAGATAGAAAAGGTGTCTTATCTTGATTCCGCCAACAAGAAGCATAACAAGCATAAGTGCGCCAACACAAAGCGTTATGGACATATTTGGCTCACACATAATCAAAAAGCACATCACAAGCCCAGCACATAAAACTGGAAGTGCGCCCTTGAATGTTCCAAGCCTATCTTTATTTTTTGCCATGTATCCAGCACAAAAAATTATAAAGCAAAATTTTGCAATTTCACTTGCCTGAAAACTGAAAAAACCAAAACCTATCCACCTTTTTGCACCATAACTTTCGATTCCAATGCCTGGAATAAAAACAATGCAAAGGAAGATTATTCCAACAGCCAAAGCGTAATATCTTAGTTTGATTAGAATGTTATAGTTCATAAAATAGCAAAAAGCGCACACCCCAAGCCCCAAAACAGCACCAATGATTTGCTTTTGAACAAAAAACATTGAATTTCCATAGTTTTGTTCTGCGGTATAAGAGGAGGCTGAATATACCATGATTATGCCAAGCACAACAAGAGCAATGGTTGGAACCAAAACATACCAGTTTATGCTGTGCTTACCCTTATAGAAAAAACTTGTTTTCAATTTTTCATCAAAAACTTTTTGTTTTTTGGCTAATGAAAGAAACTTCATTTTTTCAAGTCCTTTACCAAATTTTTAAAAAACTCTCCCCTTTCTTCATAGTTATTAAATTCATCAAAACTTGCACAAGCTGGCGAAAGCAAAATGGCTTCTGCATGGCAGTCTTTTACCGCCTCATCAAATGCATCTTGCAAGCACTTTGTTTTGACTATGTTTTTATAGCCAGATTTAACACCTTTTTTATAAATCTTTTTTGCTGTTTTTCCATAGGCTACAATTTTGATAACATTTTTTGGCAAAGGCTTAAAGAGTGTGGAAAAATCTTCCTTTTTATCACTTCCGCCAAGAATTAAAACAAGTGACTCACTGAAATGACCTAAAGCAGAAAGGCACGAATGAATGTTTGTCGCTTTTGAGTCATCATAGAAACTCACTTTTCCTATGGTATCGACAAACTCAATTCTGTGTTTTGGCAAAGAAAAATTTTCAAGTGATTTTATGATGTTTTCTTTGCTGATGCCCAAAAAGTTTGCAATCAAAATTGCGCACATAACATCTTGACTAAAAAGCCCTTTATGTTTTGAAAGGTCAAAATCAAAAACTTCTTTTATGTTATTTTTTATTGTGATAAGAAAATTGTTGTCACTTTGAAAAATACCGTTAAAGTTTTCCTGTTTATATTTTGAAAAATAAAAAATTTCTGGCAAAATGCTTTTTGAAAGTGCTCTTATCAAAAGGTCATCAAAGTTTAAAACTGCCACATCTTGTTTGGTCATATTTTTGAAAAGATTGAATTTTGCATGGGCATATTGCTGAAAGTTTTCGTATCTGTCCATATGGTCTGGCGCAAGGTTTAAAATAACAGCAATTTTTGGCTTGAAATTTTTTATATGCTCCAACTGAAAACTGCTGACCTCACAAATGGCAATGTCGTTCTCTCCCATGTTTTGAACTTCATCACAAAAAGGAGTGCCAATATTTCCAACAAGAAAAGTTTGTTTTTCCGTTTTTAAAATTTGATTTAAAAGATTTACTGTTGTTGTCTTCCCGTTTGTGCCAGTAACAGCAACAATTTCACAAGGACAAAACATTGAAGCAAGTTCAATTTCACTTATCACTTCAATGTTATTCTTTTTAGAGAAACGCTCTATTTTCTTAAATGGAACACCTGGGCTTAAAACAATGCAGTCAACAACTTTCGCTAATTTTTTGCTTAAAGAAAAGACAAGTTCAACTTTTTCGTTTAAAATTTTTGCACATTTAAGTTCTTCACCAATTTTTTTGTTATCATCATAGGCAAACACTTTAAATTCTTTTTTTACAAGAAGATTGCAGGCTGAAATTCCACTTCTTCCCAGCCCAATCACCAAATAGTTCATAACCCCTCCTAAACCAAACAAAGAACCACTGCTGTTACGCTTGATATAATGGTTATAACTATATATATGGCAACAATCTTGCTTTCATGAATGCCTTTTTTCTCAAAATGATGATGAAGTGGTGCCATGAGAAAAATTCTCTTTTTTGTTCTTTTAAAGTGAAGCACCTGAATAATCACGCTGACTGCACTTATAACAAAGGTTATGCAAATGAAAAAAAGTGTGAAAATCTGCCCGCAAAAAGTTGCAATTGCGCAAATAACTCCGCCAAGCGCCAAAGAACCTGTATCACCCATGAAAATCTTTGCTGGGTATGAGTTGAAAATTAAAAATGCCAAAACTCCACCTGCGACACAAAGTCCCAGAAGTGCCAAGTTTTGCATTTCTTCAAAATATGCAAGATTTGCGCCCATTTCCATTTGGCTGTTTGCCGTTAAAAGACAAATCACACTTACAGCAATAAGTGAAACAAAACTTGTTCCACCAGCAAGTCCATCAAGCCCATCGGTTAGGTTTGCACTGTTGGTCATGGCGATAAATACCACAAAAACAAGTGGAATTATCCACCAATCAATGTTTACATTTTCAAACCCCCATGGCAAAAAAACATTTCCACCAATAAACTGGCTGTTATAGACAAAAAACGCAACCAAAAGGGCAATGCCTGCTTGTCCAATCAGTTTTTGATAGGCTTTAAGCCCCAAATTCTTATGTGTTCTTATCTTAATGAAGTCATCCAAAAAGCCCAAAATTCCATAAGCAAGAAAAACAACCAAGGCAACAACAGACAAGGTGTTTGAACCAGACATAAAAATAAGAAAAATGACAAGTGCACTGATAAGGAAAATGAGACCACCAAGTGTTGGTGTTCCATCTTTTTGTTTATGCGCTTCAACATAGTGCAAAATTGTCTGCCCTGCCCTTGCTTTTTTTGCAAGTTTTATCACAAGTGGAGCAAGGCAAACGCCAACAATAAAGGAAAGCAGAAAGGCAATGAGTAAGTTAATCATTAAAAATATTTTTCTCCTTTTTAAGTTTTTGATATTCACTTAAAACAGTTTCTAAATCACTGTATGGATATTTAACACCACCAACATCTAAATAGTTTTCAGCACCTTTGCCACTTATCACACAAACATCACCTTCTTTGAGCATTTTAAGTCCATAATTTATGGCGTCAACTCTGTTTTCAATGCAAAGATAGTTTTTGCTGGAAAGTTTAACCCCGTTTTCAATCTGCAAAATTATATCCATCGGTTTTTCAAGCCGTGGGTTATCACTGGTAATAATGGTGAAATCTGCCAAAGAGCCACTGATTTTTCCCATAATTTCACGTTTGCCCGTGTCTCGATTTCCTCCACAGCCAAAAATGGATATGATTTTGCCACTTATTACCTCACGAACTGATGTTAAAATGTTTTTAAGCCCGTCTGGTGTGTGAGCATAGTCAATCACAGCGCTTGTTTTGTTGTCAAAATTGATGACATTAAATCTGCCAGCAACGCTTTGCATTTCATTTAGTCCTGATAAAATATATGGCGTTTTTATTTTCAAAATTTTGCACGCAGTAACAGCAGAAAGTGCGTTATAAAGATTAAATTGTCCAATCATTTTTGTTTTTATGTGTAACATCTCATCAAAAAGATTCAAAAAATATTCTGTTCCATCAATTTTGAATTCATAGTTAACAGCAAAAACATCACTTGGGTTATTTAAGCCAAAAGAAAAAACATTGCTTTTGTCCTTTGTGCTGAGCAAAAGTTCTTGCCCACTTTTATCATCGGCGTTTATCACAATGTTTTTACAATATTTCTGATTTAGAAAAGCAAGTTTTGTGCTTTTATAACTTTCAAAGGTTTTAAAAAAGTCAAGGTGGTCTTGTGTTATATTTGTCAAAATTCCAACATCAAATTTTATTCCGTCAAGTTTGTGCAGTTTGATCGCATGGGCGCTTGCCTCCATGACCGCAAAACTGACTCCCTTATTCACCATTTGATGAAAAAGGCTGTGCAGTTCAATTGGGTCTGGTGTGGTTAAAGTTGCTGGCAACAAAATGTCGTCAATCACCGTGCCAATTGTTCCTATCAGCCCCACCTTGAAGCCCGCTTTTTCCAAAATGGACTTAATCATATATGTGGTTGTTGTTTTGCCATTTGTTCCAGTTACTGCAATAAGTTTGAGTTTTTGCGCTGGATTATCAAAAAAGTTGCCCGCAATCAAACTCATTGCCGAGCGAGAATCTGGCACCACAATTTGAGGCAAATCAACATCAACAGGATGTTCAACAACAAGCGCAACTGCTCCCTTTTGTTTTGCAAGAAAAGCAAAGTTATGCCCATCATTCATTTCGCCCTTCAAGCAAAAATAAAGGGTGTTTTTCTGCATTTTGTTTGTATCACAAGAAAGATGCTCAATTTCGATTTTATCAAAATCACCAATAAATTTCACAACTTTTTGACGCTTTAACAATTTTTCAATTTTCATTTTGAACCTCATTTTTTAATTATAACGCAAATTTTTTTCTTTTTTTAAAAAAAAAAAAAAAAGTCATTTTTCTACAATTTTAGTAGCACAATTTCGTTTTCATAAAGCATTTCGCCTGGCGCAACTGATTGCCAAACAACATATCCACCTTCTCCGTCAATTTCATATTGCAATTTCATTGACTTAATAATTGATGCAGCCTCGGTCAAGGAATATCCAACAAGATTTGGCATTTCAATGGTTTCCATAAGTTTTTCAAGGTCCTCATCCAAGTTTGTTGGCTCTATTCCAAGATAATCAAAAAGTCCAGAAAAAATTTGTTTTGCATATGGAGCGGCAACCAAACTTCCATAGTATTGTCCCGCACTTGGCTCATCAACGCAAAATAATAGAACATATTTTGGATCATCAACTGGATAGCACCCAACAAATGATGAAACATATTTCCCCGTTGCCACAACTCCGTTTTCATATTTTTGTGCTGTTCCTGTCTTTCCACCAATTCGATAGCCAGGAACAAAGGAATAAAGCCCATCACTTTTGCTGACAACCTGTTCCATCATATAAAGAATTTGTTCACTTGTTTTAGAAGAAACGGTTTGCCCTTTAGCTACTGAAGAAAATTCCTTTGTAACTCCATTTGCACTTGTTATGCTTTTAACAAAACGAGGCTGATAAAGTGTTCCTGTCAAAACCCCACAAACGCTTGCAAGCATTTGAAGTGGTGTTACCGCAATTGCTTGCCCAAAACTGATGCGAGCAAGGTCCACATTTTTAACGCTGTCAACATCCATCATAATTCCACTGCTTTCACCTGCAAAATCAACTCCCGTCTTACTTCCTATTCCGAATTTTTCCAAATATGAGTAAAGTGTGTCCACACCCAAACGAAGTCCCAAGTCCATAAAAACACTGTTACAACTATTACAAACACCTTCAACAAGGGTTTGGCTTCCATGTCCATTTGTTTTCCAACATTTTATCTTTTGTCCATCAACAATACGAAAACCTTGGTCATAGAATTTCTCATCAAGAGAAGTAACGCCCTCTTCCAAAGCGGCTGCAAGGGTAAACAGTTTGAAGGTGCTTCCTGGTTCATAGATGTCCGTTATCATAGAGTTTTTACTGCTTTGCATAAGACTTTCAACATCATCACGAGGCGGGTTGTTAAGGTCAAAGGAAGGTGAAGAAGCCATTGCCAAGATGTCGCCATTTGTTGCATCCATGATGATTGCATGCACGCCTTGCGCTTCTTGTTCCAGATAAGCAGTATCAACAATGGTTTGCAAAATTTGCTGAATGTTTACATCAATTGTGAGTTCTATTGTGCAACCAGAAATTCCAACGGTATATGATGTTGTTGAACTACTGATTTCAAGCCCTGTGATGTCGCTTTCGGTATAGGTCGAACCGTTGATTCCCTGCAAATAACTGTCGTAAAACGCTTCAAGTCCCGCTTGCCCAACATTATCAACAGTGCAAAAACCAAGAACATTAGACAAAAGATTTTCAAACGGATAATATCTTGTGCTTGTTTCAGTTAGATAAACACCAGATAAATTTTTTGTTAGAATAAGGCGTGCATCGTCATAACTTACTTGTTGTTTGATGAGATGCTCGGAACTTGTTCGGTCTTTTGCCTTCTTTAAAACAGTTTGATAGTCAACTCCCAAAATTTCGCTTAAATTTAATGCCACATCTTCTGCGTCTGTCACATTACTTGCACGGACATAGACATTATAACTTGTGTATGATGTCGCCAGAACTTCGCCCGTGCTGTCTGTGATGTTGCCACGAAGTCCAGACATGGTCAAATCTCGTGTCCACTGTGAAATAGCACGCATTTGCAAAGTTTGCCCTTGCAGAATTTGAACAACAAAAAGTTTTATAAAAATCACAATAAACAAAAAGATTACTGCAATCATTATTGCAAGTAATCTCTTTTGTAGTGAAAAAGATGAATATTTATTTTTCAACAAAATTATCTCCCAAATAATTTTGCAAAGAAATTGCACACCTTATCCCAAAAGTTTGTTGGTGCATTATTTTCCACTGCTGGATTTTTTGCAGAAAGGTCAACACCAGTTGCATTTCCTCGGTCTGCTTCAACCATGCCTTCACTGGCAATCAAGTCATAGTCTTGAAGTTTTTCAAAATATTCTTCATTGCCCTGCTGAAGAATTTGTTCTTGCTGTGAAATGTCATTTTGAGTTGTTGCAACCTTTCTTGCAAGCGAGTTGATGTTTATCATATTATAGGTAAAAAGAGCAAGCAAAAGAGCAATGCAAACGCCACCAGTGATAAACCAAAGTTTTTTTCTTTGTGTTTTCTTTTCTGGTTCTAGTTTTATTTCCTCTTTTATTTCAATGGTTGGCTCTTCTGCTTGTGTTGAAACCACTTCTTGATAACTGTGACGGCGTCTTAGTGTGTTAAGTGCGTTTTTGTCACCATAAAACGGGTTGAAGTCATCGTATGCATCATCATGAATGTGTTGATTAACTGTTTTGGTGTCAATTTTATCATAGACTTTTTGCAACTCTTCTGTTTTATGGTCATTTTCAAAAAGCGCTTCTTCTGCTTTTTTGTTTACCTCTTGAAAGCGCTTTCTTTCAACTTCGCTGTCAAGCATATCAAAAAGCGAACCACTGTATGCAACATCTTTCATTGTTTTTGTGCTTTTCTTTGCCATATATTATATTCTCCTTTTAAAATTTTTAGAAGTCAAATTTTTTCTAATATGCGAAGTTTTGCACTGTGGCTTCTGGAATTTTCTGCTTGTTCTTTTTCGCTTGCTAAAATTGGTTTTTTGTTAACAAGATTTGCCTCTCTTTTATGCCCACAAACACAAACAGGAAAGTTTGGTGGACAA
>CALWKH010000035.1 GCA_944381195.1 uncultured Clostridia bacterium | reverse complement strand
AGCAACCCACTTAATGCGTATATGTCTGTTTTAAGAACTCAAATGTTAACCTCAATGTTGGGTGCGGTTAAATATAATCTTAATCATAAAAATAAAAACTTTGCACTCTATGAGGTGGGAAAGGTTTTTGTTAATGAAAATGATAATCTAACTGAAAGAGAAATTTTAAGTTTTATAACGATTGAAAAGGGCAAAGACTTCTTTTCTGTTAAGAGTATAACAGAAATGCTTGCTGAAAAGTTGGGTGTAACCTTTAGTTACTCACAAGAAAAAAACATTGGCTTGCATCCTAATATAAGTGCTAATATCATGATTGGAAAACAAAAAGTTGGCATAATTGGGAAAATAAATCCACGCATTACAAACAACTTTGAAATAAAAGATGATGTTTTCTATTTTGAAATTGAACTTAAAAACCTTCCAGCAAAAAAGGTAAAAAAGGTGAAAGAACCTGCAAAATTCCCTTCATCAAGTCGTGATTTGGCATTTGTTGTTGATGCAGACATTCCTGTTGGAAACATTTTGGAACAAATGCGAAAAGCGGGCGGTAATATTTGTGAAAATGTTGAACTTTTTGATGTATATCAAAGTGAACAACTTGGAACAAACAAAAAAAGCGTTGCATTCAGTTTGACATTTAGAAGAAAAGATGCAACTTTAACACAAGAAGAGGTTAACAGTCAAGTTCAAACCATTATTGACGCATTAGGTCAAAAATTTGATGCAAAATTGAGGGAACAATGATATATTTTGATAACGCTTCTACCACAAAAATTTTTAAAGATGTGGCAGAGTTTATGTGTGATTACAGCCAAGAAAATTTTTATAATCCATCGGGTATATACAGTAAATCAATAAAAGTTTTCAATGACCTTGAAAATTGCAGAAATAAACTGCGAGGGTATCTTGGCGCAGATGATTATCAGGTAATATTTACAGCAAGTGCAACAGAAGCAAACAACATTGCACTTGATTCTTTTGTGCAAAAAAATAAAAAAGTGCTAATTGGTGGAGGAGAACATTCCTCTATCTATGAAACAGCACAGCATTTAAGACAACAAGGCTTTGATGTTGTTTTTTTACATCTCACAACAGAAGGTAAAATTGACATTGAAGACTTGAAAAATAAACTTGATGACACAGTTGGCTTTGTATCTATTATGCATGTTAACAATGAAACCGGTGCAATTAACGATATTGCAAATCTAACAAAAATAGTTAAAAGCAAAGCAAAAAACGCAATTTTCCACTGTGATGGTGTGCAAGCATTTTGTAAGATAAACACAAACTTAAAACACTTGGGCGTTGATGCCTATACTGTCAGCAGTCATAAAATACATGGACCACGAGGGATAGGCGCACTTATATTTAGAAAAGGACTTCCAATCAAAACATTTGTTTTTGGTGGCGGACAAGAGCAAAATATTCGCTCTGGAACAGAAAATGTTGCTGGTGTAATGGCTTTTGTAATGGCAATGGAAAAAATGCAAAAAAATTTAAAAGCAAATTTTGATCATGCCAGAACATTAAAAACAAGACTTTTACAAAATCTAACTGATACCGATTTTGTTTTGAATGGAAATGAGGAAAATGATTCACCATATATTGTTAGCCTCAGTTTTAAAACAAAAGGTGAGGTGTTGTTGCATATGCTTGAAGAGGAAGAAATTTTTGTAAGCACTGGCTCTTCTTGTAATTCAAAGCACAAAGGCAACAGAGTTTTAACTGAAATGGGCAAAGATAAAACCAGCACAGACGGAAATATTCGTATAAGTTTTTGTGAAGATAACACAGAAGATGAAGTGGACATCTTTTGTAAGGTGTTAAAGGAAAAATTAGAAAAGATTAAAGGTTTGAACATATGGAAAAAGTAATTTTATTAAGGTATGGCGAAATTCATCTAAAAGGACTTAACAGAGGTTTCTTTGAAAAGTTTTTAATAGAGAACATAAAAAAAGCAATCAGTTTTTCTGGTGCAACCATAAAAAAGATTGCTGGAAGATATGTTGTTTGTGATTTTAACGAAGAAAATCAAGAGCAAATTATTGAGAAACTTCAAAAGGTTTTTGGCTTGCATTCTCTTAGTGTCGCACTGAAATTAAAGACAGATATTGATGAAATTAAAAAATTTTGCGCAGAATTAGTCCTAAATAATGGGACTTTTAAGGTTGTTGTGCGAAGGGCGGACAAACGCTTTCCAATAAAGTCAATGGAGTTTGCAAAAGAACTGGGTGGGCTGATTTTAGATAATAACCCAAACTTAAAAGTTGATGTTCACACTCCGGAAGTTGAAGTGAAGGTTGATATTCGTGAAGATGGCTGGACATATATTTCTTTTCAAGATATAATGTGCTTTGGTGGAATGCCTGTTGGAACCGCTGGAAAAGGTATGCTTCTTTTAAGTGGGGGAATAGATAGCCCTGTTGCAAGTTTTTATATGGCAAAACGGGGGATGATTATAAACGCTGTTCACTTTTATAGTTTTCCATATACCAGTCTGCAAGCAAAAGAAAAGGTTATTCGTCTAGCAAAAAAGATGAGTGAATTTTGTGGGCATATAAACCTGCATTTCATAAGTTTTACCAAAGTTCAAGAAGAAATCAATCGGTTATGTGATAATAACTATATGATAATTTTAATGAGAAGAATCATGATGAGAATTGCTCAAAAATTATCAAGAAAAGTTGGTGCTAATGCAATCATAACAGGGGAAAATTTAGGGCAAGTGGCAAGTCAAACCATTGAAAGCATAACAGCAACAAATGCAGTTGTCAGCATGCCTGTATTTAGACCACTTATTGGTTTTGACAAAGTTGAAATCATTGAAGTTGCAAAGAAAATTGGAACATACGACATTTCCATTGAACCTTTTGAAGATTGTTGCACTGTTTTCCTACCAAAAAAGCCAGTAACCAGACCAAAAATTGAAGATGTCTTAGAGCAAGAGAAAAAACTAGACATTGAAAAACTTATCAGTCAATGTCTAGAAAGTTGCGAGCTAATAAAAATTTGATAACAAAAATTATAATAATAAGTCAAGTGTTAAAATTTTTGTTAAATGCACCAAATTTGAAATTAAAAATGTATCAAAAGTTTATAAAAACGCATTGTTTTAAATAACATATGCTTAAAACTTTTTTATAGATTTAATAACAACTTTTAATATAAATAATTCTTTTAATTTTGTTTTAAATCAATGCTTATTAAAATTTGACCTAAAACAAATTGTTTAAAATAATAATTTATCCAAAAGACCAGTTTTTTATTACTCTTTTAAAACTGGATTCTTTTTTTGTTTCATCAAAAACTTTGACAACATTGCTTTGATTTTTTGCATCACTATATTTATTTTTTGCAACAAGATAATATCTGTTTTCACCACTGTTAGACATGATTGAATATGGGCTTGTGCAGTTTTTATCATAGAGTTCATCATTTTCATAGATATCATATTCAAGAAATTTGTCCATATCCCAACTTAAGACTATTTCATCATCATTTTTTTGTGCGGTCAAATTTGGGGCTGTAACACTGACAAAATTTTCACTTGTTTTTTGTGGTAAAAATTTTTCATTAAAATAATCACTCATGACATATCTTTCTGGTGTGTTTTCGCTGGCAAGATTTAAAATATGCTTTTCTTGCCAATCTTTCAAATCGATTTTTGTTTTTATGATAGAATCTGGCTTTTCAAACCAAGAATTTTCTCTGTTTGTTAAGTTGTTCCATGCAAGTTTGTTAAGGTTGGCTCCAATTGTTCCTCCATTTTGATTGTTTGACAGGTTGTTTTCGCTGTCGCCAGTGATATTCCCAACCCAAGCACAAACGGTATAATTTTTGTTATACGACACACACCATGCATCTGTATTTTGATTGTTTTGCATCGCACCAACTGTTCCAGTTTTTGCTGATAATTGGAGAGGTATTGCTTGCAGTTTTTTGGCTGTGCCTTCCGTTATTGTGTCTGCAAGAACATCGCTTATAAGAAAAGCGGTTTCTTTGCTTATGGCTTGCTCAAAATTTGCCTCGTTTTCAAATATGATTTTACCATTTGCATCTTCTATTTTTCTAATCAAAGAGTAAGGGGAATATTTCCCGGAATTTGCAAAAGTTGCATAACTTGAAGCCATTTCAAGTGGGCTGATTCCATGTTTCATGGCACCAAGTGCAAGCGCAAGATGATTATCTTCAGCATCAAATGTAATTCCAAATTTTGTTGCTATTTGTTTGGCGTTATCTATGCCCACATAATCAAGTGTTTTTACCGCTGGAATATTTTTTGATTGACTGAGAGCCTTTCTTGCTGTAATATAGCCATCTGTTTTTCCATTGACATTTTCAGGTTGCCAAGCTCCAAACTTAATATTGCTATCATCAATTGGCGAAGCAGGGGATAGAATACCTTTTTCAAAAGCAGGTGCAAAGCATAAAATTGGCTTTATAAGACTTGCTGGCTGTCTTTTGAGATTTGCATTATTTATTGTGGTAACAAGCGCAATAATGCTTGCTGTAGAGTTATCTAGAACGCACAAAGTTCCGTCTATTTTCTTATTGCTTCTAAGAGATGCCATTTGACTTTGAAAGTTTTCACTCAAATTTGTTTGCAAATCTTTGTCTAGATAGGTATAAAGTTTATAATTTGACAGCGCAACATCTTTTTCAGAAAGATTTAATATGCTTTGTGCTTGTTTTAATGCTTCTTGATAATATGCACTGGCACTTATCAAAACATTTTGAACAGATAAATCGAGTGGTGAGTTTATTGCTTTTTCATATTCTTCTTCTGTTATAAAGTTTTGCTCTTTCATTTGTGATAAAACCAAATTGCGCCTTTTAAGGCAATTTTCTTTATTGCTTATTGGTGAATAATATGATGGAGATTTTATCATTCCTGCCAAAGTTGCACTTTGTTCAAGACTTAACTCACTTGCAGAGCAATCAAAAAATATTTTTGCTGCATTTTCAATGCCAATTGCTCCATTTCCAAAATAAATTACATTCAAATAGGTTTCTAAAATTTCTTCTTTATCATATTGTTTTTCAAGTTCCAGTGTTAGATATGCCTCTTGAATTTTGCGTTTTATTGTTTTATCACTGCTTAAATATATGTTTTTAATAAGTTGTTGACTTATTGTAGATGCGCCTTCTTTTGCGTATCCGCTTTTAATATTGTTAAAAACAGCTTTTAATATTCGCTTATAGTTAAGTCCATGGTGCGAAAAAAAATCTTTGTCTTCTATGGCAATAACAGCTTGATACACATGTTTGGGTAAATCATCAAGTTTGACAAAGCTTTTTCCACTTGAAGTGGTAAAATCTAGTTTATTGTCATCAATGTCATAGAAGGTAAGTTGGCTGTCAAAGTTTGACAAAAGGTTTCTATTTGAAAGAAGAGAGGTGTCAAGTTCTTTTATAACAATAAAACAATAAATAACTGCACCAAGTAATAAAGCAAGAAAAACAGTTAACAAAATTATTGATACCTTTGCAATTTTTTTCATATATTCCTCTTTGTCTTATTATGTGATAATTTGCACCTTTAATTCTTTTTTTGTTGAGTTTCTTTTAATTTTGTTGTATAATATACGTTAGGAGAAAAATTATGCAAATAGGAAAATATTTTATATACACATATGGCTGTCAAATGAATGTTCATGAATCAGAAAAAATTGCAGGAATCTTGAAAAAAAGAGGATACGAATCTGCAGAAAAACCAGAAGATGCTGATATCATTGTTTATAACACTTGTTGCATTCGAGAAAGCGCCGAGCAGAGAGCAATGGGCAACATTGGTAATGCAAAGCCTTTAAAAAAGAAGAATCCAAATTTAATCGTTGCGGTTTGTGGATGTATGCCTCAACAAAAGAATGTTGAAAGCATGCTTAAAAAGAAGTTTCCGTTTATAAATATCATTTTTGGTGCTAACAATGTTGAATATTTTGGGGAATATCTTGATTTATATTTACAGCAAAGAAAATATAGATCCTTTATTTTGGAAGACCAAAACTATCAAGCAGGCAACGAAAAGATAGATATAATTCGAGACAATATGCTTTCAGCATATGTTAACATAACATATGGATGCAACAACTTTTGCACATATTGCATTGTGCCTTATGTTCGTGGCAGAGAAATCAGCCGTCCAAAAGAAGATATAATACAAGAAGTAAAAAATCTTATTGAAATTGGCAAATATAAGGTGATAACATTACTTGGGCAAAATGTAAATTCATATGGCAATGATTTTAAAGATAAAAGCGTAACATTTCCAAAACTTTTAGAAGAAATTGCGAAT
Source organism: uncultured Clostridia bacterium (assembly GCA_944381195.1). Taxonomy (GTDB): domain Bacteria; phylum Bacillota; class Clostridia; order Christensenellales; family UBA1242; genus UBA7584. The sequence goes on along the minus strand of CALWKH010000035.1, from coordinate 4,575 downwards.
CTTGATGGAGATTTTGAAATAAGATTTATGAGCAGTCATCCAAAAGATTTTTCGGATGAACTTATTGATGTTATAGCAAGAAATAAAAAAGTAAGTCGTGCAGTCCATCTTCCAATTCAAAGCGGAAGCAATAAAATTTTAAAACTTATGAACAGGAATTACACAAGGGAAAAATACCTGGCAATTGTGGAAAAACTAAGAGCAAAAATTCCTGATATAACCCTGTCAACAGACATTATTGTTGGATTTCCTAATGAGACAGAAGAAGATTTCAACGAAACAGTAAGCCTTGTAAAAGAAGTAAAATTTACTAATGCCTTCATTTTTATGTATAGCAAAAGAAAGGGTACTTTGGCTGAAAAAATGCCAAATCAAGTTCCAATTGACATAAAAAGGCAAAGAATTCATAATCTTTTGGAAATTCAAAAACAAATCACAAATGACTATTTTGATAATCTAATTGGCAAGGTTCAAAAACGAGTTTTGATTGAAGAAGAAAAGGCAACGCAATTTATTGGAAAAACCGACTGTGGCAAAGTTGTTAAGTTAAAGAAAAATGATAAAACTTCGGTTGGTGATTTTGTTGATGTTTTGATAATTGATTACAGTGGCGGAAATCTATATGGGGAGGTTGAGTGATGGCACTTTCAAAAATGATGCAACACTATGTTGAGTTAAAAGAAAAAAATAAAGACTCAATTGTTTTTTATCGTCTTGGTGATTTCTATGAAATGTTTTTTGAAGATGCACAGCTTGTATCAAAACTTCTTGGAATAACCCTAACAGGCAAAGATTGTGGTCTAGAAAAAAGAGCACCAATGTGTGGTGTTCCTTATCACAGCGCTGATACATATATTGCAAGACTTTTGGATCTTGGGTATAAAGTGGCAATATGTGAGCAACTTTCTGAGCCAAAGGCTGGTCAAATTGTTGAACGTGATATTGTGCGTGTAATAACACCAGGAACAGTGATGGAAGAGAACATTTTGGAAGCAGAAAACAACTTTATTGCTTCCGTTTGCTTTGAAAATGAAAACAAAATTGGACTGTCTTGGCTTGACATTTCAACTGGGGAATTTTTTATGTGCCAATTCAGTGGAACAAACGCACTAAATAATCTTAATGACCAACTGGTAACAATCAAGCCAAGTGAAATTATATCTGACTCAAAAGCGTATGAAGCAAGTTATAATCTAATGTGCGTAAAAACCGAGATTGTTCCAAAATTTTATAAATTTCTAGATTTTGCCTATGATTTTTCTAATGCTTCTAAAAAACTTCTAGAACAATTAAGAATTGGAAGTCTTGCAGTACTTAACTGCGCTGATAAAACACAGGGTGTATGTGCGGCAGGTGCGCTTTTGGAGTATATTGCTCAAACACAAAAAAGAAGTTTAAGTCATATCAATAAAATTAACATTCAAAACAATGGTGATTTTCTCTATCTGGATGCCAATGCTAAATTAAATCTTGAATTAACTGAAACAATCTTCGAGCGAAAGAGAAAAGGGTCTTTAATTTGGGTTCTAGATAAAACACAAACGACAATGGGAAAAAGAACATTGGTAAGCTGGCTTGATACACCGCTGAGAGATGAAGTGAAAATCAATGACCGACTTGATGCTGTTGAAGAATTGATGAAAAACAATATTGCAAGAGATGATTTAAAGGAAATTTTTTCCAGTTTCAGCGACATAGAACGAATTTGTGGAAGAGTATCCTATGGAAGTGTTGGACCAAGAGGTTGTGTTGAAATTCAAAAGTCATTAAAAAAATTACCTGTTATAAAAAGAATTTTGCAACAATTTTCGTCAACTCTTTTAAAAGAATGCTATCAAAACATTGCAGATTTCAGTTCTCTTCAACATCTTTTGGAAAATGCTTTTCGTGATGAAGTTCCAGTGTCAGCAAAAGATGGAAATTTCATCAGACCAGGCTTTAATGCTCAACTTGATGAACAAGTTGATGCGATGCAGAATGGCAGAAAGTGGATAGTTGAACTGGAAAACAAAGAAAAAGAGAAAACTGATATCAAAAATCTAAGAATAAAATACAATAACATAATAGGTTATTTCTTTGATGTTCCAATGTCGCAAAAAGACAAAGTTCCTTTCTATTTCACAAGAAAGCAAACGCTTGCAAACAGTGAAAGATATTCAACCGATGACTTAAATAAACTGGCTGAAATAGTTATAGGCGCTGAAGACAACGTTTTCAACTTAGAGCAAAAAATATTTGGCGAAATAAAGGACGAAATACAAAAATATATTGAAAAAATTCAAATTGCAGCAAAACAAGTTGCAGTTGTCGATGTTTTGATTTCATTTGCCACTGTTTCTTTGGAAAATAGATATATAAGACCTGTTATCAATAAATCTATTGACCATATTAAAATTATTGCAGGAAGACATCCTGTTGTCGAAAAACTTAACAAAGAACAGCGTTTTGTGCCTAATGACACAAACTTATCTGATGAAAGCAGAACTTTAATTATAACTGGTCCAAACATGGCGGGCAAAAGCACATATATGCGACAAGTGGCTTTAATAACCCTTATGGCGCATTTAGGCTGTTTTGTGCCAGCAAGTGAGGCGGAAATTAGCATTTGCGACAGAATTTTTACAAGAATTGGTGCAAGTGATAATCTTGGAATGGGACAAAGCACATTCATGGTTGAAATGATTGAAGTTGCAAGCGTATTGGAAAATGCCACAAATAAAAGTTTACTTATACTTGATGAAATTGGCCGTGGAACATCAACATATGATGGTTTAAGCATCGCATGGGCAGTGGTTGAGTATATAACAGAAAAAATAAAAGCCTTTACATTGTTTGCAACCCATTATCATGAAATTACAGAACTTGAAGGAAAATTAAGTGCTGTTAAAAACTTCCAAGTTGCAGTTAAAGAGTTTGACAACACCATTATATTTTTACACAATATCATTCCAGGCAGTGCAAATAAAAGTTTTGGAATTGAAGTGGCAAATCTTGCGGGAATTAAAAAAGATGTTGTTGAACGAGCAAAAGAAGTTTTGCATTTTCACAAAGAGTTAAACCTAAATAATTCTGTTGATGGAGAAGTTTTGTCAATTAACCAAAATAACAATCAGACAAACATGAATGAGGAAGTTATCAATGCTCTGAAAAATATTGAGCCAAATTTATTAACACCTCTTGAAGCAATTGCAAAACTTGCAGAATTAAAAGAAAAATTAAAGGAGTAAAAAATGGCAAAAATAAACATCTTGGAACCAAGTGTTTTTAACAAGATAGCAGCAGGTGAGGTGGTTGAAAGACCATCATCTGTTGTCAAAGAACTCATTGAAAACAGTATTGATGCTGGTGCCAGTGTTATTGATGTTTCCATTATCAATGGTGGCATTTCTTTCATTGAAGTCAGTGATAATGGTGTTGGAATTGAAAACGAAGAAATATTAAAGGCTTTTTTACCACACGCAACAAGCAAAGTTAGTTCCGCAGATGATTTGAGTGAAATTTTAACACTTGGCTTCAGGGGAGAGGCTCTGGCATCAATTGCTGCGGTAAGTGAAGTAACAATGACCACAAAGACAAAAGATGAAGAACTTGGCACTGAAATTAAAATCAGTGGTGGTGAAGTTGTTGAGCAAAAACAAGTTGGAGCACCAACAGGCACAAGAGTTCAAGTTAGAAATTTATTTTATAACATACCAGTCAGATATAAATTTCTAAAAAAGCCAAAACAAGAAGAAATGGCTGTAAGTGAAATTGTTTCTCGTTTGGTTCTGGCAAATCCGCAAATTGCGTTTAAATATGTTGTTGATGGCAAAATTGTTTATCAAAGTAATGGAGAAGGCTTGGAAAACTCACTTTACAGTGTTTATGGTTCATCAGTCATGAAAAACGTTATTCCACTTGAATATCACGAAAACGATGTTCACATATGTGGTTTTATTGGCAAGCCAACTTTCACAAAGCCAAATTCAACCTATCAAACCATTGTTATAAATGGAAGATATGTTAATTCTCGCTTGATAAGCACAGCAGTTGGCAGAGTATATGAAGATTATATGATGATAAGGGCATATCCATTTTTTGTGCTTCATTTTGAAGTTCCGATAGAAAATGTTGATGTCAATGTGCATCCAAACAAGTTGGAAATTAGATTTAAAGACCAACAGCTTGTTTTTGGTGCCACAAACCACGCAGTTGATAAAACATTGCTTGAATTCAGGACTAATTCTGCACAAAATGATGAAGAAACATCAAGAACAGTTGCCCAAACAACCAATCTAAACAATCAGGAACAAACATTTTATAACCAAAACATAAGCAATGTTGTTTTTGAATCACACTCTAACACCGTTGGAGTTTCTGAGAACAAGGACTCAACATTAAATGAGATAGTTCTAGAAAAAAATAAAGTTACAACAGATGATAATGGTGAGCAGTTTAATCGGTCTACAAATGAAATTGAAGCGATAAAAACTGAGCCAGAACCAGTTTTACAACAAGGGCTTTTTGATGGTTTTAGCAAAAATTTTGAACTTTTATCCATAAAAATTGTTGGTACAATCTTTAATACTTTTATCA
>CALWKH010000034.1 GCA_944381195.1 uncultured Clostridia bacterium | reverse complement strand
AAAAAGTTTTTGTTTAATGAGATATTTTGTATTTTTAATCATGTTTTATTATGCTGAATTTTACTGATTGTATTGCGTTATGATGTTATATCATATTTTATTTTTTATTTTTGTTATATTTGTTAATTCTTAATAAGTGTTTATAAATTAAATTATATTATATTTATCTTTTTTATATTATAGTCTGCTATATAAAAGTTATTTTAAATCATGATTACATCATTTTATTTATGCTAAATAAAAGTCATTTTGCATTAAATCACTAAAACATATATCGTGATGAATTGTGTTGTATTGAAAGATTTTTTCTATTTATTCCTCACTATCTTTTGGCGATATGTTATCAAATAGGTGATAGCGCTCTGGGTTTATGATTGCGTTTAAAATGTTTTTCTCTACTTTTGGAATTTTAAAGCCAAGGTCTTTTATTTGACTTTTTATCCATTCACGCTTGGTGTTTTTATCTGCTGGGCAAGGGTTGTGAATTACAGGCAGACTTTTGGCGTGCGAAGAAATGTCTCTTTCCCACACAAGAATAAGAGGTCTTATGATTAAAATTTGACTTCTGGACATAAACGACACTGGAGCAAAGGTTGAAAGCCTGCCTTCATAATATAGTGAAAGAAAAAATGTTTCAATCAAATCGTCTGCATGATGCCCAAGTGCAACCTTGTTGCACCCCAGTTCTTTTGCTTTATTGCAAAGTGCACCACGCCTGATTTTTGAACAAAGACTGCATGGATTTTTTTCCTTTCGTATTTCAAAAAGAAGTTCATACAGATTTGTGTTAACAACATAAAATTCAACATTAAGTTTTTCGCAAAGTTCTTTTACCTTGGAAAAATCTGTTTTACCATTATACATATCAACCGAAATTGCTACAACAGAGAAAGGAATGGGGTAGTATGTGGAAATTTTTGCAAGTGTTTCAAGCAAGGTTAAACTGTCTTTGCCACCACTGACTCCAACGGCAATTTTATCATTTGGCTGAATCATATCAAAGCGTTCAAGCGCTTTTCTTGTTAGACCGTGTATGTTTTTCATGCTTTGATTATATTATAAAATAAAAATTTTTTCAAGAGAAGCAAATGGGTTAGATTAAAAAATTTTATGTGCCTTATTTTATGAGTAAAATAAAAAAATTGATATTGCAAAAAATAACTTAATAAAATCACAATTTTTTGAGTTTTTTATGTTATTTTTTTCGTTTTTTAATTTTAGTTAAAATTTTGTTAATTTTTTTGGTTATAATTTTTTAATAAAAATTTTTAATGGTGTGTGATAAATTTTAAATGCTATAATGTCTTTTAAAAAATAATGATTAAATATAAAACTAAATATATAAAAAAAACTTCATTTTTGGGGTGAACCCCAAAAGTTAAATTTTTTGGTAATAATTTTTAAAAGTTTATAAAACTAAATGTTCTACAAAAAAAGAACTCTATCTTTATTTGATAAAGTTCTTTTTTGTTATCCGGATTTTTTAACTATTTTTTTGCTTTTCTGTTGAACATTGCAACAAAGCCAAGAAGAATTGCTGGAATAAAGTTAAGCCACATACCTGCAGCATAGAAGTTGCTGATGTATTCAGCACCACTGTTGATTTCTGTTCCAGTTATTGAGCCAATAAGGCCAGTTAAATCACTTAGGCTTTCACTCCAATCAATTGGAATGCTGCTGAATGTGATTATTGCAAAAACAATCATTGCAATGCCCAAAATGAAGTTTATAAAGTTTGCACCTTTAACCTTTATGCCAAACAAATCTAGAATTGCAAAAATTGCAATAACTACTGCTGCAATTGCACTGAAAATTCCAAAAAGTGCTGCCATGGTGTATGGTGTGCTTTCAAAGTCGAAAAGGTTTATCAAACTGTAACTAGTGTTATTGTCTATGATTGAAATTCCAGTTGAAGCACTAATTGCAGTGATAAAAATAGAAATAACCACCAAAACTGCAAGCACAATTGCAACCAAGTCAAAAACAACATTAAGCGTTCTTTTTTCATTTTTCTTCATAACTCACTTCCCCCTTTAAGAAAATAATACCTTTTTTTAATAAAAAATGCAACAAATTAACGCTAAAATTTTAAAAATAAAAAATGGTAAACTCAGTTTACCATTGATTTGTTTGTTTTGTTTGCTTTTGGTGTTTTTGCTTTGCTTTCTTCGTGTTCTTTTTTTTCTCTTGCATTAAGTGATTCCAAAAGTTCAATTTCTCTTTTTAAAATATATGGACTGTGAAATCTCTCTTTTGTTTCGTCAAAGTGTTCCAGTCTTTGCACGATTTTGCTTATCTTTTCGTTGTGGTCATAAAATTGAGGTGTATCACAGATGTGGCATGATTCCATCATGAATGCAAGCAATTCGTCAAAAGATTTTCCAGCACATTTTCTCAAGAATTTTGGACAATTCTTTTCTGGTTGGTCGCCAGGCTCATAATTTGCGCTTGCCTGGTGCATATGAGGGAAGGCAATGCGGTGTATCACGCTTCGAAAAACCTCTTGCCCTGTTTCTTCGCCAAACATTTCTTCAAAAGCACCAATCATCTTTTGTTTTTGTTCATCTTGACTTGGAACTGCTATTGCTGAATGTTTTTTCAAAAATGATGGCGTTTCCTTTTCGCTTGCAACAAAATCGTGCTTGCCGGAATTATTGTTATCAAGCCTTGCAACAAAAAGCCAGCCATCTTCTTTTCCTCCGACAATTGCGTGAAGTGAAATGCTGTAATGCTCACTGTTGCTTTCGCTTCTGGAAACGCTGAAACGATAGATTTCTGGAACATTTACATCATTTTCATCTTTTGCTTTTGCAAATGGTGCAACTGCATAGAAACTTGTTTTGTGCATAATTTCACTGTCATTAACAAATGTTGTATGCCAGCGGTCTACAATGATTTTTGGTGTTAAAAACATTTTGCCAAGTTGTTCTTGTGAGAATGGGAAATAATAGTTTTGCAGACAAGATTTTTCAACTGTAACAGGCAAGTTTGCAAGCGAAAAGTCTGACGGAAGTTGGCAAGCAGGGTGGTCAAGAGGGACTTTGATTTCACTTGGATGTAAATCTCCACGCTGAAGGCTGTTTTTGCTTATAATTCGAGATGTTTTTCCCAGATAGATGTTTCGCTCGGGAATGTTTGGAAGCATTTCTTGCACTCTTTTTCTTGCTGCGCTTGAACTTCTTCCATGTTTGCTGTTATATGGACTGTTTGGTTGTCTTCTGTAGTGTTTATTACTCATAATTTGCGCCTTTTAAAGTTTATTTTTGCGTTAATTCTAGTTTACATGACAATTATATCTTAAAAAACGACATTTTGCAATACCAAATTTTATTTTTCTTGCAAAGAAACCCTCATATTTGCTATATAATATTGAATATAATGTTTTTTCACAAAAAACTCTTGACAGTAATTTTTATATATGTTATACTACTGTAACTATTTTCTTTGGTTGAATTTTAACAATTGGTGGGGTTGTTTTGGTTAAAACTTAAAAGCGAAAAAAACTTTCATATTTGGCAATAGCCAACAAAAAAGATGTGCAATTTTTTTGTGCACACTTTTTTGTGTGTTAAAGATGGTATTAACCTAAGAAAAGCAAGCAAAATGAAGGAGATTTTCAAATGGCAGAAAAAACACTTAACAATATGTGCAAAAAGATTAAATGTGGAAAGGTGGAAAGGCTTAGTTTTGCCAGAATTGAAGAAGGACTTGAAGTTCCTTATCTTATCAGTGTGCAAAAAGACACCTATAAGCATTTTCTTGAAAAGGGCATTGGCGAGATAATTGCCGAATTTTCACCAGTGGAAGACTTCAGTGGTAAGGCGAGTTTGGAATTTTTAGATTATTACATTGACTATAACGCAATAAAATATCCAATTGAAGAATATCGCCGCCGTGGTCTAAGTTATGTTGCTCCAATTCGTGTTCATGCAAGAATTGTAAACAAAGAAACGGGTGAAGTTGGTGCAACACAAGATGTTCTTTTGGGTGATGTTCCTTTAATGACTCCGCAGGGAACCTTTTTAATCAGTGGTGTTGACCGTGTGATTGTAAGTCAAATTGTTCGAAGTCCAAGCGTTTACTTTGAGGCAATTGACGATAAAAACACAGGTAAAACAACCTATAAAAACACCCTCATTCCAACAAGGGGAACATGGCTTGAATTTGAGCAAACTCAACTTGATACGCTTAGAGTTGTTATTGATAGAAATGTAAAGGTGTCCTTGGGTGTTTTGCTTAAAGGTTTTGGCCTTGGAACAGAAAAGCAAATTGCCGAACTTTTTGGCAATAATCCTTTTGTTGTTGACACTCTTGACAAGGAAATTCAAAAGACAGAGGAAGAAGCACTTTTGGAACTCAGCAAAAAACTTAAACCAAGTGAACTTCCAAGCGCAGAAGCAATCAAAAATCACATCAATGGCTTGTTCTTTAACCGCATAAGATATGACCTTGGCAGAGTTGGAAGATATAAGTTTGATAAAAAACTTTCCTTTGAAAACCGCCTTGTTGGTTTGACTCTTGCAGAACCTGTAAAACTAGACAAAGAAGAAATTCCCGCAAACACAAAACTTTCAGCAGAGCAGGCGAAGGCAATTCAAAATGCTGGCATCAACGAAGTTTATGTGTTGCTTCCAAATGGCAAAAAACATCATATGCGTGGAAATAATCGTGTTGACCTTGATGCTGTGTTTAAGTGCGATAAAGAAGAACTTGGCATTTTGGAAAAGGTTCACTATCCAACTCTTCTTGAACTCTTCAAAGGCAAGAAAACAAAGGAAGAAAAAGCACAAGTAATCAAAGAAAACGCAAACGAACTGATGAGCAGACATCTCACAATTGATGACATCTTGGCATCTATCAGTTATCTTCTTGATTTAATGGTTGGAATTGGTTCACTTGATGTTGTTGACCACCTTGCGAACAGAAGAATAAGCCCAGTTGGAGAACTTGTGTCAATCGCTCTTAACTCAGGTATGGCAAGACTTGCAACCCTTGCTCGTGAAACAATGCAAGGTCAAGATTTAACTCAAATCACACCAGCAAGCATAATCAGTGCAAGACCAGTTAACAAAGCCCTTCTTGATTTTATGAAAACCAGTCCACTTTCACAGGTTATGGACCAAGTTAACCCACTTTCAGAGTTAACACAAAAAAGAAAGGTTAGTGCGGTTGGTCCTCGTGGTGTAAGCAAACAAAGAGCAACCGAAGAAGTTCGTGATATTCACTATACACACTATGGTCGTATCTGTGCAATTGAAACACCAGAAGGTCAATCAATCGGTCTTATCAACTCACTTGCAACCTATGCAAAGGTTAACGAATATGGCTTCATTGAAACACCATACAGAAAGGTGGACAAGGAAACTGGAAAGGTTACCGATGAAATTCAATACTTAATGGCAGATGTTGAAGAAAAGTGCAAGATTGCACAAGCAATTGAACCACTTGATGAGGAAAATCGTTTTGTAAATAAGACAGTTATTTGTCGTTATAAAGACCGTTTTATTGAAATTCCAGCAAAAGATGTTGACTATGTTGATGTATCGCCAAAACAATTCATTTCTGCTGCAACATCTCTTATTCCTTTCCTTGAAAGTGATGACACCGCTCGTGCTCTTCTTGGAAGTAACCAGCAAAGACAGGCAGTGCCACTTATGAAAACAGAATCACCAATTATTGCAACGGGATTTGAACACCGTGTAGCAAAAGACAATGGTTCTTTGGTGCTTGCAGATTGTGATGGTTTTGTTAAATATGTTGATGCAAATAAGATTATCATTGAAGACAGCAGTAAACAAGAGCACATTCACACTCTCCTTAAGTTTAACAGAACAACACAAGACACCTGTCTTAATCAAAAGCCAATTGTTAAAGTTGGAGATGTTGTTAAAGAAGGCGAAACCATTGCAGACGGCTTTGCAACAAAAGACGGAGAACTTGCTCTTGGAAAGAACCTTTTGGTTGCATTCATGAACTGGGAAGGTTATAACTATGAAGACGCAATCTTGATTAACGAACGTCTTGTTCGTGAAGATGTGTTCACATCAATCACTCTCAAAGTTGAAGAGATTAAATGTAGAACAACAAAACTTGGACCAGAAGAAATCACAAGAGATATTCCAAATCTAAGTGAAGATGCACTTAAAAATCTTGATGAAAATGGAATTATTCGTGTGGGTGCGGAGGTTAGACCAGGAGACATCTTGGTTGGAAAGGTAACACCAAAGGGTGAGACCGAACTCACACCAGAAGAAAGACTTTTGCGCGCAATCTTTGGAGAAAAGGCTCGTGAAGTAAGAGATACCTCTCTTCGTGTTCAACATGGTCGTGGCGGAGTTGTTGTTGATGTTCAAATTTTCAGCCGTGCAAACAAAGATGAACTTGAAGCAGGAGTTAACCAACTTGTCAAAGTGTTTGTTGCTCAAAAGAGAAAGATTTCTGTTGGTGACAAGATGTCTGGTCGCCACGGAAACAAGGGAATTGTATCCCGCATTTTGCCAAGTGAAGACATGCCATTTTTAAGCAACGGTCAGCCAGTTGACATTGTGCTTAACCCACTTGGTGTTCCATCTCGTATGAACATCGGTCAACTTTTGGAAGTTCACCTTGGAAGAGTTGCAAAAGCACTTGGATGGAAGATTGCAACACCAGTGTTCAATGGTGCAACCGAAAAGACAATTCAAGAACTTTATAAAGCAAACGGTTTCAGTGAAGACGGAAAGGTTGAACTTTTTGACGGAAGAACAGGTGAGCCTTTTGAAGACAGAGTTACTGTTGGATATATGTATATGCTCAAACTTAACCACATGGTTGACAGCAAGATGCACGCAAGAAGCATTGGACCATATGCTTTGGTAACTGCTCAACCACTTGGTGGAAAAGCCATGTTTGGTGGTCAAAAGTTCAGTGAAATGGACGTTTGGGCTCTTGAAGCCTATGGTGCAGCAAACTTGTTACAAGAAATGCTTACAATTAAATCGGACGATGTGACTGGAAGAACAAAGGTATATGAAAGCATTGTTAAAGGACAGCCAATTGCAGAACCAGGTATTCCAGAAAGTTTCAAAGTTTTAATCAAAGAATTACAATCTTTGGGACTTGACATGAGAATTTTAACTGAAAACAATCAAGAAGTAACTCTTAATGAACTTACTAATGATGATGTTGACTTCCCTAATGTTATGAAGTCAGACAAGAAACAAGTTGATGAAGTTGAACTTAACTTTGATGACATTGAGGGCGAAGCAAAAGATGTCATTTCGCAAGAAGAATTTGAATCAACAAATGATGATGATTTCAGTGCAGGCAATCTTTTTGATGAATTAGATGAGGAATAGGAGAAGATAGAAATGTTTGAACTTAAAAATTTTGATGCAATTAAGATTGGCATTGCTTCACCAGAAAAGATAAGAGAATGGTCTTATGGTGAGGTAACAAAGCCAGAAACAATTAACTATCGAACATTAAAACCAGAAATGAACGGACTTTTCTGTGAAAAGATTTTTGGTCCACGAAAAGACTATGAATGCCACTGTGGAAAATATAAAAGAATTAGATACAAAGGGCATCACTGTGAAAAATGTGGAGTTGAAATCACAAAAAGCAAAGTTCGTCGTGAAAGAATGGGGCACATTGAACTTGCAACCCCTGTTTCTCACATTTGGTTTGTTCGTGGTGTTCCAAGTCGAATTGGAAGTTTGCTTGACCTGACAGCCAAAAATCTTGAGCAAGTGCTTTATTACGCAAGTTATATTGTGCTTGACCCAGGTATTACAAATTTCGTTAAAAAGCAAATCATCACAGATAAAGAATATCGTGATGCAATTGAAGAATTTGGAGCAAAATCTTTCCGTGCAGGAATGGGCGGAGAGGCAATCAGAGAACTTTTGGAAGAAGTTGACCTTGAAAAAGAGTCGAAAGAACTTAAAGAAATCATTGAAACAGCCAAAGGGCAAAGAAAACTTAAAGCAATCAAGAAACTTGAAACTGTTGAAGCATTTTTGAAAAGCGGAAACAACCCTCGTTGGATGATTTTGGATGTTCTTCCAGTTTTGCCACCAGAGTTAAGACCAATGATTCAACTTGACGGTGGAAGATTTGCAGCAAGTGACCTTAATGACCTCTATCGCCGTGTTATTAACAGAAATAACAGGCTTAAAAAACTCATTGACCTTGCAGCACCTGATGTTATTGTTAGAAACGAAAAGCGTATGCTTCAAGAAGCAGTTGATGCTTTGATTGCAAACGGAAAGCGTGGAAAACCAGTTCAGGGTGCAAAGCAAAGAGAACTTAAATCACTTACAGCAATGATAAGTGGAAAGCAAGGGCGTTTCCGTCAAAACTTGCTTGGAAAGCGTGTTGACTATTCTGGTCGTTCTGTTATTGTTGTTGGCCCAGAGTTAAAGCTTTATCAATGTGGTGTTCCAAAAGAAATGGCACTTGAGCTTTTCAAGCCATTTGTAATGAGAAAACTTGTTGAACTTAACTTCACACAAAATGTAAAAAGCGCAAAGCGTATGGTTGAGCGTGAAAAAACAGAAGTTTGGGACATTTTGGAACATGTCATCAAAGACCACCCAGTTATTCTTGACCGTGCGCCAACCCTTCACAGACTCAGCCTTCAAGCGTTTGAACCTGTGCTTGTGGAAGGGCGTGCGATCAAACTTCACCCACTTGTTTGTCCTGGATTTAACGCAGACTTTGACGGTGACACCATGGCAATTCATGTGCCACTTTCAATTGAAGCAAGAACTGAGGCACGCATGCTGATGCTTGCAAGTAACAACATTTTGAAACCTGCAACTGGTAAGCCAATCATTGAGGCGCACCACGATGTTGCTCTTGGAATTTTCCACATGACAACAGTAAGACATGGCATGGCTGGTGAAAATGAACTCTTCATTGATGAAGACGAGGCAATTATGGCATATCAAGACAGAAAACTTCACATTCAATCGCCAATTTTTGTTCGTAGAAAAGCAGTTTTAAATGGCGAAGTAATTACAGGCAGAGTTGCAACCACTGTTGGAAGAATTTTGTTTAACGAATGCATTCCACAAAATCTTGGCTATGTTGACCGCACAAAGAAAGAGGAAATTTTGAAATATGAGATTGACTTCCCTGTTACAAAAGGAAAAATGGAAGGCATATTGGCAAAAACCTATAATTTGCTTGGAACAACAGAAACAGCAAAAATGGTTGATGCTGTAAAAGAACTTGGTTTCAAATATTCCACACTTGCTGGAATTACCATGAATGTGTTTGACATGAAAATTCCAGAAGAAAAAGGCAAGATTTTGGCTGAATATAAAGAACTTACAGCGCAAAATGAAAAACTTTATGGGCGTGGACTTATCACTCGTGAAGAAAAGGTTAACAAAAATGTTGAACTTTGGAACGAGGCAACGGGAAAAGTGAAATCTTGCGTTGTTGCTGACCTTGACGAGTTTAACCCACTTAAAGTTATTGTTGCTTCCAAAGCTCGTGGTAACGAAGACCAGATTAACCAACTTTGTGGTATTCGTGGAATTATTGCGAACACTGCTGGTCAAAAAATTGATATTCCTGTGCTTTCCTCCTATCGTGAAGGACTTAGTTCCCTTGAATACTTCATGTCCGCTCGTGGTGGAAGAAAAGGTCTTGCCGACACCGCACTTAAAACAGCTGATGCTGGATATTTGACAAGGCGTCTTGTTGATATTGCACACGGAGTTGTTATAACAGAAGAAGACTGTTTTGAATCTGCTGGCGAAAAGCCAAAAGGTATGGTTGTTTCTGAAATTCGTTACGGCGACCAAGTTATTTCAAGTCTTGAAGACAGAATTTTGGGACGTGTTGCAGTTGAAGATGTAATTAACCCTAAGACAAATGAAGTGATTGTTAAGGGTGGCGAAATGATAAGACCAAGTCACGCAAAACAAATTATTGATGCAGGAATTACATCAGTAAATATAAGAACACTTTTAACTTGCCGCAGCAAGAATGGTGTTTGTGCAAAATGTTATGGACGTAATCTTGTATGTAATGACATGGTTGATGTTGGAGACGCTGTTGGAGTTGTTGCAGCACAATCAATTGGTGAACCAGGCACCCAACTTACCATGAGAACAAAGCATACCAGTGGTATTGCGGTTGCTGCCGACATCACACAAGGTCTTCCTCGTGTTGAAGAGTTGTTTGAGGCAAGAAGACCAAACGATGCTGCAATTGTGAGTGAAGTTGCTGGAAAGGTTACCGTTCGTGATATAGACAAGAGAAAAGAAGTAACTGTTCATACCAAAGAGGGCGATGTTTCCTATCTTCTTCCTGCTCGTTCATATTGCCGTGTTAAAACTGGTGATGAAGTGGAAAGTGGAACTCCTCTCACCGAAGGAAGTCTTTATCCACAAGACATTTTGAGAACCAGAGGTCTTAAAGATGTTCAGGAATACATTTTGAAAGAAGTTTTGCAAGTATATAAGGCAGAAGGTGTTGACCTTGAACCAAAGCATGTTGAGATTATCATTCGTTGTATGCTTCGCAAGGTAAAAATTGAAAGCGCAGGCGAAACTGATATGATTCCAGGGGACACCATGGACATCACAGACTATGAAGAAATGAACCTCAAAGCAGTTCAAGAGGGCAAAGAGCCTGCAATTGCAAAGAGAATTCTTCTTGGTCTAACAAAGTCCAGCCTTGCCGTATCTTCATTCTTGTCTGCTGCATCCTTCCAAGAGTCAAGCAGAGTGCTTACCGAAGCCGCAATGAAGGGCAAAGTTGACCACCTTGTTGGACTTAAAGAAAATGTTATCATTGGAAAACTTATTCCAGCAGGAACTGGACTTAAACAATATAACTCAGTTGTTCCAACTTTATATGAGGAAGTGAAAGAGGAAACAAAACATCAGGCTGAACAAGAATATGACCTTTCACAAACTGAGCCAGACTTAATGGAAGAACTTTAAGGAGTTTTTATGTCTTTAAACGAACACAAAGTATCAAGTTTAATAGCCAAAGGCAACAAAAAACTTGCAACTTTAAGCGAAGAAGAGCGTGACAACCCAGCGTTACTCTATGATTTGCAGGTTAAATATTTTCTTGACCCATATAACGACATTTGGGAATTTACCAGTGAGCGTCTT
>CALWKH010000033.1 GCA_944381195.1 uncultured Clostridia bacterium | reverse complement strand
CATCAACAAGCACAACATCAGACGCTTCAATGCTGGCACTACTTGCGTTTATACCCATGCTGATTCCAACATCACTTACCATAAGCGAAGGTGCATCATTTATGCCATCACCAACATATCCCACAACATTTGTTTTGCTTTTTACCTTTTCAATCCACTGATATTTATCTTCTGGTAAAAGTTTATAATAATATTCATTCACGCCAATTTTTCTTGCCACCTTCTGCACTGTTTGTTTGTTGTCACCAGACAAAATCACAACTTTTATGCCCATTTTACGCAAGTTTTCACAAATGTGATATGAACTTTCTTTGATTGCATCAGCCATAAAGATTGTGGCAATTTTTTTGTCGCCTTTAAAAAGTTCAACAGCAGTGCTATCAAGATTCTTACTTTTTCGACCAACAAAAAAGTTTTCCTTTTTATATGTGAAAGACACTCCTTTTCCCGCCTCTTCTTTGAAGTTTTGAGGTTTTTCAAGTTTTTGCTTATCCTCTGCAACAATTGCCTTTGCTAGTGGATGCAATGAATATTGCTCACCTGTGCTGGCAATGTGAATAATTTGTTCTTTGCTGTATTTTTTATCTAAAATTTCAACTTTTTCAATGTAAAACTTACCAGTGGTGATTGTTCCAGTTTTATCAAAGGCAATGATATTTATTTTTGTTAAGTTATCAAGATAATTTGAGCCTTTGATTAAAATTCCCTTTGAAGATGCGTTTCCAATTCCTGAAAAGTATGCAAGTGGAACAGAAATTGCAAAAGCACAAGGACAACCAACAACCAAGAACACAAGCCCAAGATAAAGTGAAGAATTAAAATCGCCAGTAACAGCCCACGCAATGCCCCAAACAATGATTGCAAGCCCCAAAATCATCAAAGTATACCATTTTGAAAATTTTGCAATAAATGTTTCTGTTTTTGATTTCTTTTCACTGGCATTTTCAATCAAGTTCATAATTCGACTTATTGTGCTGTTTGGATATTCGCTTGTGGTTTTGATTTCCAAAACACCATCAAGCACCATGCTTCCAGACAAAACATTGCTTCCCTTCACTGCATTTTGAGGCAAACTTTCCCCCGTTAAACTTTGAGTGTCCAAATTTGCCCTGCCAGAGATAACCTGTCCATCAATTGGAATTCGTTCTCCTGGCTTACAAAGAATCATGCTTCCAACAGCAACGGTTTTTGGATTTACCTGTTTTTCCTTGCCGTCTATAATGATGGTGGCATAATCTGCTTTCAAGTTTGTTAGTTCAGCAATTGACCTTCTTGATTTATTGACAGCAAGTCCTTCCAAAATCTTTCCAATTGAGTAAAGTGTTACAACCATTACGCCTTCCATATATTCGCCCATTATAGTAACACCAATCACCGCAAGAGTTATAAGCATATTTTCGTTGATTGTGCCTTTAAACAAAAGAACAATTGCTTTTATATAAATTTTATAACCAATGATAAGCACGCCACCAATATAAAGAAGCCAAAACAGCCAAGTAGGCATCTCAATAAAATGTGCACAAAGCCCCATTGTTGCACCAATGACTATCAGTAAAAATTGCCACAAAATTTTAAAATCAAAAGTCTTTTTTAACAGCGCTTTATCATCAAAAATTTTAGCATCTGGCTCTACCATTTTTGAAAGGTGAATTATTTTTTCTGTTGCATCTTTTGTGTCTTCACTCTCAAAGGTTATAACAGACTTCACAAAATTAACTTGCAGATTTTTAACACAATCAAGTTTTTGAAGTTCTTTTTCCAGTGTGTTTGCGCAATTTGCACAATCTAAACCTTCAATTCTTAATGTTTTTTTCATTTTTCCTCCTTAAAATACAAAAATAAGTTATTTTTCACATAACTTATGCCCATTTAAACAAAAAGTTTCAGCATTATTTTGCTAAAACTTCAACAAAAAAAATTTTGGTGACCCATCCGCGACTCGAACGCGGGACAACTTGATTAAAAGTCAAGTGCTCTACCGACTGAGCTAATGGGTCATATGGCAGGGGTGGCTGGATTTGAACCAACGCATGCTAGAGTCAAAGTCTAGTGCCTTACCGCTTGGCTACACCCCTATTTATAAGTTTAGTTTTACGACGCTGCATTTGCAGAACCTTTTCGGTCGAAATTTGGCAGGGGTGGAAGGATTTGAACCCTCGCATGCTTGAGTCAGAGTCAAGAGCCTTACCACTTGGCGACACCCCTTCATAACTGCAAACAAGCAGTTTTCTATTATGGGGTGAATAGTGGGACTCGAACCCACGACCTCCAGGGCCACAACCTGGCGCTCTACCAACTAAGCTATATCCACCACAAAAGGACACCCTTTATCCTATTGGCACGCCTGGAGGGACTCGAACCCCCGACCTACGCCTTAGAAGGGCGTTGCTCTATCCAGTTGAGCTACAGGCGCATGTGCTCGGAGATGTTCCTTGGGTTTTCTATTTGCATAGAAATGGAGCGAGAGAGGGGAATCGAACCCCCATAGCCAGCTTGGAAGGCTGGAACTCTACCATTGAGTTACTCTCGCATGATGATAGGTAGATTTTATCATAGTGGGAAAACAAAGTCAAGGGTAAACGGGCAAAAAATTAAAATTTTTTAAAAGTTTTTATTTCTAAAAACTTTTTGCTCATTTCACTCGCTGCCCGTTTACCCTTGGCTGCTTCTCTCGTCGGTCAGCTGAATGCAAGCATTCCCCCTCCCTCCTCTTTCGCAGGACAACAATTTGCCTGCTACCTTTTTTATGCTTGTAACCCATAAGCAAACAAAACTGCACTTCAATTGCCGCAAAAAATTAAAATTTTTTAAAAGTTTTTATTTCTAAAAACTTTCTGCTCATTTCATTCGCTGCCCGTTTACCCTTGGCTGCTTCTCTCGTCGGTCAGCTGAATGCAAGCATTCCCCCTCCCTCCTCTTTCGCAGGACAACAATTGTCTGTTACCTTTTTTATGCTTGTAACCCATAAGCAAACAAAGCAGCACTTCAATTGCCGCAAAAAATTAAAATCTTATTATTATAGTTATATATATATTAAGAAAAACGGATAAAATTTTGATAAATTTGTCAAAATAAGAAGCACATAAAAAATATACATAAAAATTTAAGTTTTTATTTGAAAAGTGGACTTTTTCGTTTGCTTATTACATTTATCATATTTGTGCAAAACAAAACCGACATCAAAAGTGTATTTTGTAAACTTTAAAAAATTTTGTTAAATATAAATAATATAAATTTTTTACAATGAGTTAAAAGTGAACGCAAAGGATATTAATTAGATTTTTTATATATTCTTTCTATTATATAGAAGTTTATTGTAAAAAAACAGACGGGGGCTTGCACGCATGAAATGCGTGCTGGCGTGCATTTTTAAAAAATGCACGGTGCGTTTAAAAAACGCAAAGCCCCCGCCCTCACTCTTTTAACCTGCCGCCCATCTTTTCCTTTATTCATACCCTTACAGAAAAATCATTTTACGTAATTGTTTTATATTTTAAGTATAACAATCAATTTTTTAGAAAATTTAATAATTTTAATCAAATCTATAATAAAATTTATAAAGTTTAAATTTTTTCAACAAAAAAAAGGTTGGCAGAGCCAATCTTTTAATTTAAAACTTTATGCTGGTTTGAAATTTTTTTTGAGCAACCTTAACTGCACTTTCTCTATTTTTAACTGATTCAAGTTTATCATTAACCTGCTCGCCTAGAATTGTTGGCACAAAAAGACAAGCATTAGGCAAATTGCACTCAGTTTCAACCAGTCCACCATCTTCTAAATCTGCACAAATGAGTTCTTCATTTAGGCTACTCAAAAAATTTCTTCCGCAACAAAATTGATTAAGCAATTTTCTTTGTTCAGATGATAATGTTTCCGCAATGCCTTCAGCATATTGGTCATATGTTATTTTTGCAAATTCTTTAAAATTTTCATCAATCTTAAAACACTTCTTTAATTCAGTTCCATGAGGCTCATAAAAAGGATGAATCATATGCCAACTCATGAGAATATCAATTGAAGTATCAAATACCTTTTTAAATTCACAAGTGCTAAAATCTCGAAATTCTTTGTGAGCACTTAAATCATCAAAAACACTCTGATAAGAACAATCTTGTTTTGAAAGCTCTGTTTTCTCATAAATCTTTAAAAGTATTTCAGTTATAAATGTGTTCATTCTTCACCACTTTTATTCAGTGCTTTCATTATATTATAGAAGTAAAAAATTGTCAATATCAAAAATTAAAATATTTTTTATATTTTATATAAAATTCACTTGTTTTTCACTCAAATAAACAGCAATTTTTCAAACTTGACATTTTTAAATCATTATTATATAATTTATACACGATTAATAAAGGAGTAAATTATGCAAATTGAAACAGCAGTTGCTTATTTTACCATTAAAGCAGCACGTAATATCTTTCCTGACCATGATAAATATTACCTTCAAACAATTGATGTTTTAGCAAAGTATAAAAATCAAAACTTTAACATTGAAAACAATTATATTTCAGTATTAACAAAAACATCAAATATAGACACGGAAAATCAGGTTGAAAATACTCTTTTAAATCTTTGCAATGACATCACCGAAAAAATTAGCAAAGCAAAAAAATGTCGAGATTTTAAAAGTGAAAACATAGTAGAAAAATGTGAAACGCTAAGTTTAATTCAAAAAAACATAAACGATCTTGCCAAACTGGAAGAAGAGACTCATTCAATCTTATTATTACAGCGTGATTTTCTTGTTGAAATGGGAGTTTCAAGTGACACATTTTCAGCCTTGACAACACAATATAACAAAATTTCATATATAAACACTGACCTTGAAGAAATTATTGCAGAAAAAATTATGGAACCACTTGACAAACAAATTCTTGAAGAATTAAAAGAAATAGAAAAAATTGAAGATTCAAAGGAAAAACTGAAAAAGTCCATGAAACTGCTAAAAGCATCAGCCATACTGCAAGATTTTTCCAAACTTTATAAAGTAAGTGGCAAGATTAACAAAATTGTGCGTATCAAAGAAATTGAGAAAAACAGCAAAGATGCAAAAAGTCAAATAGACCAGCAACTTGAAGCGTATCAAAACGAAAAAACAAAAGAACAATCAAAAGACAAAGAAGAAAAAACAGAAATCTTTACCCAAAATTAAACACAACAAAAAACCCATGGATATTTTTTGTTGTTAAAAGAAGACCACCAGATTGAACTGCACCTCCAAAAGTGTCTAACTTTTGGGGTGCAGTTCATTATTGGGGTTCACCCCAATAATATATATTCATTTTTTATAGCATAGCAATTGTCGATAAAATTAAATTGTGAATTTTTCCTTTACTTTTACTCTATCAATTTCTATTTTAGCAATTATCAATAGATTTTGTCAAAAATTTTAACACTATTAAGTGTTTTTTATAAAATTTTAAAATTATACTCTAACAAAAAAACCTTGCTTTACAAGCCAAGGCTTTTTCTAGTATAGTCTGCTGTTGTGATATAAATTGTTTTTGCACCAAGTTCTTCTGCTGGAATAAGGTCAGTGAATTTATCATCACCAAGAACAAGAAGTTCTGCTGGACTGATTTTTTCCTTTTTAATTATTTGCTCATAATAGAACCTTTTATCAACTCCATGAGTATAGTCATTTGTTAAAACCTCCTCAAAGAGCGAAAGGTCAATATCAAAATATTTTGCCACAGAAAGAATGTTGGACATCACAGAGTTTGAAACAATATAGAGTTTGTAATCTTTCTTAAATTTTTTAAGTTCTTCATTTGATATTGAAATCGCTTTAGACAAATCTAACTCACAAAGCGTTTCTGTTCGATATTTAAGCCACTCTTTCATGTTGAGATTATTTTTACAAATAAAATTTACCACCTTTCGATTGCTGAAAACATCCATTTCATTCTTTTTTAAACATTCTTCAAACTCATCATCTGTATAGTCCTTCATGACTTGACGTAAACCTTGTTTACAATATTCACTCCAAGTTGTTGTCCAATCTACTCCAGAATAGAGTGTGTTATCAAAATCAAAGATAATTACCTTTACGTTATTTTTCTTCATTCGCTTTTTCCTTTTTGCATGTAATTTTAGTTTTTTATTGAGATAGAAAACATTGATACAAATATATCAATGTTCCCATTTTAATATTGCCTATGTTTATATAGATAAGTTTAACAGAAATTTACAAGATTTTCAATTCTTTTATATTAATTTTAAAAAATTATAAAACACCAGTTATCAAAACAAAAAATTTAATCAGCATTTTCATTATTAAATAATTTTTAAACTAGATGTGCTATAATTAAAAATAGCAATAACCTTAATATCATTGAAAAATTTAAAATTTTTAGACTTGTTTATTCATTTTTATTGACTCTTTTCTGTGTCTTGCAACACAAGAAATTACTTGCCTTTTTGTGTGAGGCTTAACAACAACTTTACTATAATCAGCTTTACCACAGGTTTTGAAATAATCAATAAATGGTTTAAGTGTGAAAGTTTTGCGAATACACTCTATGTTATTTTTCATTTTCTTATAAATTTCTTTATTTTCAATTATACTATTTATTTGTTTAGATATAGAATTGTTTTTATCAACTGAGAGCGCACAACCTTTTTCCACAATGTATTTTTTATTATAAATTTCCTGTTGTGGCAAATTATCTATGATAATCATAGGCAATCTTGATGTTACAGCCTCTGAAATTGTAAGTCCACCAGCCTTACCAAGTAAAATATCACAAGATTTAAAAAGTAGTGACAAATCTTCAATAAAACCAAAAACTTTGAAAGTATGTTTTGACTTACTTTTTAAAATTTTTCTTTCAAGATCCTGCTTGTCTTTTTCTTTTGTTCCAGCAAACACAATTTGTATTGGAGATGAAATTTTTTCAAATTCTTTAAAAAGTTTTCTGTTACTATATGGAAAAAATGAGTTGCGCATGGTAATAAGAGTAAATTTATCTTCAATGCCACATTTTTCCCTTCTTTTTGCTAACTCTTCAGGTTCTGCTGGCATTGAAAACTTATCAGCAATTGGAATACCAGAGACAACAAGTTGTTCTTTTTTGAATCCCCTATCTAAAAAAGGCTGAACCATGTCTTCATTTGTTAGAAACATTTTATCAAGAGAGTTTGTGCATTCCCAATATGGCGAAATTCCGTAATCAAGTGTCATGCAAACCATTTTCGCTGGAATTTCAAAGCAACGTTTTAAGTCACAAACAGCCACAGCACAGAAGATATATGTGCAAATAATAACATCAGGCTGATAAGAATAGATTTCATCCAAAACCCCTTTAAGCATTGGAGCAACTTCATCATGAACCTTTGCTTTATCTCTGTTTTGATAATTGGACTTTTCACTTTTTTTGAAAAAATAGTTATATGCTTTCAATAAATGATTACAAGCAAAAGCATATCCTTCATCTAGTATCCAAGCCTTTGTTTTTGAAGCAAAACTTTTATACATATCAACAATTTTCACATCAGAATCGTGAATTTCTTCAATAATTTTATTTCTTAGTTTTTTTGCTGTTGAATTATGACCATTTCCAGCAGATGCTGTTAAAATTAAAAATTTCATTTTTTTTCTCCCTAACATAATAAATAAATAAACACATCAGTAAAAATTCCAACCAAAGCATGCATATAAAGTGAGTAGTAAATACTTTTTGTTTTATAAGTAATATATCCAAAAATTCCACCTGCAAAAATTGCAGACAGTGTTTCAATCATTGGCTTGCCAAAGCCTGCAATTGATGTGTGAATAAGTGCCGAAATAAGCGTTGTAATTAAAATTGCACTAAGCGGATTGATTCCGCCTTTTGTTAAACTGAAAAGCCCAAGCCCACGAAACAAAAATTCCCAACCGATATAATAAAGAATATAACTTATAAAATACAAAGCAATTTGCGAAGGCTGATAAAGTGCAAAATCAATCATTGGATAGGTTGCAACCATATCTGCATCAAGCACAGTTGAAAGAGCAAGAAGTGGGCAAACCACTGTGGCAATGGCGCAGATAATTAAACCAAGTTTCCAGTTACCAAAGGAAAGCCCCATTTCTTTGAGTGAATCTTTTTGAATAAGTTTTGAAAAAATAAGTCCAAACACAAAAAACAAAACAAAAGCGCTGATATTGTGATAGATTATCTTCCAATATTCAAATTCTTGCACATATGAAAAATATCGTTCAAAAAAAGAAAAACTTCCAAAATAGCAATAAATAAACAAAATCAAAACCATAAAAATCATGGTGTTATTTATACTTTTATTATAATTTGAAAATATTGTTTGCTTTTTGTTTTCTTCCATATTTAAGCCTTTTTTTAAAATTTTATTAAAAATTGGATTTTTTATATCTATTTTTAATGTTTTTTAAAGTTTTTTTACCATATTTTTTGCAAAACTCAAAATGCTTTGTGATTTAGATTTGTCTAAAGCAATTTCAATATCAAATGAAGAACTTAAAAATTTAAGAAAGATTATAAATTCTATATTATCTCAAACTCTGTGATGTCCAACATTCTTTCTATTGTGAAATATTTTGATATTGACCTAATGCAAAATTCTATTTTGAAATAATATTGTAACTATAAAATATTTTTAAATAAACATAATTTCGCAAAATAATAAAAAATTTTGAACGCTTTATAAATAAAATGCTATATAATTTTTTATAAGTAAACTTCTAAAAACTATTTTTCATTTAATGAATTTATCCAATCGCAAGTGCGCTTCACACCCTCTTGCTGAGTATATTTTGGTTTAAAGCCAGTGGACAAAAGTTTTTTGATTGAAAAAGAATAGTCTGCACAATTCTGCCAAACAGAAAATTTTGTGATGAGTGGTGCTTTTTTTATGCGGAAAAGTTTATATGTCCCCTCCACCAAACTTGCAACACCTTTTGCAAGCGGAGCGGAAAAGTTTGTGAACTTTGGCTTAACGCCAAAAGTGTTTGCAATCAGGGTAAACATTTCTTTCAGCGTTTCATTTTGTCCATCAGTGATATTATAGTCTGTGTTATAGCAATTTTCATGTTCGGCAAGATAGATAACAGCGTCGGTCAAATTCTTGACATACACAAAACAACTTTTATATTTCCCACCAGCACAAATCATCATTTTTTGTTTTTTAATGCGGGTATAGATTTCATGTGAAGAAGTGTAGTCATATTCACCAAAAACGTTACCTGGGCGAACAATCAAAAAGTTTATATTATTTTCTTTGCAAAATGAAATAACATAGTTTTCTGTTTCAAGTTTTGAAAGGGAATATGGGTTTTTAAAAGGTTTCTTTTCGTCTGTTTCTTTGAGATTAACATAGCCGTAATAACCATAAACAGCGGTTGAAGAAAAATAGACAAAACATTTTGGCTTTATTTTTTTTGCGTATTCAAGCAAGCGTTTTGTTCCTTCAAGATTGATGTCTAAAAACTCTTGCATTTTTCCATAGGCACTAACCTTGCCCGCAATATGAAAAACAAAGTCCACTTTTGGCAAGCTTAAAGTATCAATATCCCTAACATCACCCAAAAAGGTTTTAACCTTGCCCTCTTCAATAAATTTCAAATATTGTGGATTTTGAGATGTGTTTTTTCGGTGCACACCAAAAACTTGATAGCCTTTTTCAACCAAACTGCAAGCAAGGTGTGAACCAATGAAGCCATTTGCACCAGTTACCAAGGCTGATTTATTTTCTTCCATTTTTGCTCCTTTCTTTTAAGAATATCACAAGCAAAAAATAAAGTAAAGTAAAAAGAGAAAATCAACAGAAAATGAATTCAAATAAAAAAGTTTATTATTAAAAAATAGGAAAAATACCCATGCTTTTAAAACAAAATGCAACTTTTTTCAGTCTTAAAGAAAAAAGACTTCATCTAATATGTGATAAAGTCTTTTTTGATTTAAGTTTTCAAAATATTAACTTCCAAAACCCCAACCATCACCAAAAGTTTCTCTTGCATGCTCATCTACTGGCTTTGGCGTCTCAGTTGGTTTAGGGTCTGTTGGCTTAGGTTCTGTTGTTCTTCCACGACTTCTTCTTCTCCTTCTATCTTCTGGCTTTGGCTCGTCTGGCTTTGGTTCTTCTTCTGAAAGCTCTTCTGGTGCTCTTTCATCCAGTTCTTTCTTTCTTCTGTCTAATGCGGATATAAATCTTCTTGTATTTAAATCAACTTCTTCTCGATTTTTCCCACCCGTTCTATAAGCCTCATATGTTGAGTCCATAAAAGACTGCTGCAAATCAACATTTTTGTTCATAAAGTCTAAAACAACATTTTTTGCAGGTTTTGAAAGTTTTTGAAAACTTCCATCTTTTATCATATCAACAACAAAATCAACAGCAGACGCCTTGTCTAAATTGCCACATATTTGAAGTGCATCATTTATAAACTGATTCTTATAATTATCAAAAGCATGCTTATCTTTATATTCAGTTGACACAAAGTCCTTTATTTCATCTATATCAAATGGCCTGTCTTTAAAATGCGATTTAAATCTATCTTCAATATCTTTACCAAACACTTTGCGATATTCATCAGATTTTCTGCGCTCTTCGGGCGTTTGCGGAACATCAATGGTTGTGTCTACTTCTTGCTCTGAATATGGTTTTGTCAAGGTTTTAAACCAAGTGTTTAACTCACTGTCTTTTTGAAGCATGTCTTCCCATTTACCAGTAAATTGACCCGTTATATCAACACCATGGGCAAGTGCTCTTTTCTCTGCAACATCGGCTGACGCAAACATGGACGCAAGCAACTTATCTGCATCTTTTACTTGTTTGTCTCTTGCATTAACAAAACGGTCAACCCCTAAATGCACTAATGCACCATCACGAAAACTCTGTGAAAGTCTATCAACTGCGCCCATTGGTCCTGAACGCTGTCTTACCCCTGTTTTAAAGTCTGTTCTTATTTTAAAAGCAGCAATGCTTCTTGCATATTTCATTTGAAATTTTTGTTGTTTTGCAAGTTGTTTTTTATAACGCTCTTCAAGTCTTGCTCTTTGATTTTTGTCTGTTGTTGCATCCATTTGCTGTTCAAGACTTGAAAGAAGTTGGTCATAACGAGCGCCCTTAACAAGCAAGCGTGCATGCAAAACTTCAGGGTCACGGGAAGCTCTTGGATTTAATGTGTTATACACACTCTTCCACCTTGCAGCAAGTCCAACCGCTGAGCCAGCCAAAACACCAACACCCGCAGCAATTCCTGCCGTTCCAAGAACGGCTGTTCCAAGCGCACCACCAGTTAAAACTGTTCCCACAACAAGACCAGCAATAATTAGTGCTGTTCTTCTTCTGTTTTTTCTCAAAACCCCTCTTGCAGCATCAATTGCACCTTGTGCCTTTTCTCCATATTCAGGTTTTGATGTTTCTGCTTTATCGTCATAATCATATGTAGATGCCATTGCTGCCAACAACTCTTCATAAGAATTAAAACCACCGTAACTATCAGCCATAAATTTTTCCTCACTTTTTTCTTTTATTGTTTATTATACCTCATTTTTCGCATAAAATCAACTTTTTAACAAAGAAAACTGGCTTTATACGAAAAAAATGAGTGAAAATTCACTCATTTTTTACATTAGAATGCTCCTGCAGGAAGAAGTGCTTCTTGAAGTGAGTTAATACGCTCTCTTGATTTACCTTTTGCCTTATTTGCCCTTTCTG
>CALWKH010000032.1 GCA_944381195.1 uncultured Clostridia bacterium | reverse complement strand
GCTTAGAGGAAGATTCGGTCGTTCTCTTAGAGCAAATTATAACTCTTGATGAAAGCAGACTTCAATTTAAAATTGGTGATTTAAGCCCAAATATAATGAAAAATGTGGACAAAGGACTTTTAATCAGTCTTGGTTTTTATAATTAAAATCTTGTTTTAGTATTTACAAATCAAAAATCTTGTGCTATAATACACTTATAAAAAGGAGAGAATCTCTTATGGCAAATGAAGTAGCACAAAAAAGAACAAATTGGTTTAACCGATTTATGATTTTTTTGATTGCAGTTGTTGTTGCAATCAGTTTGGGACTTGTTATCTATTACTTTTTACTTGACGATGAGACTTTGGGACTCAGCGAAAGTTCCATCATGGTGAACGAAGGTGACACTTTCACAATTGAAATTGTTCACGAAAACGCAAGTGATGACACGACCTATGCTTTAACTTGGGATACATCAATTTTAACAGGTGAGGCACAAAACACTGCGGGAACAATCTATGAATTCACCGCTCTTGCTGGTGGTTCAACAAAAATCACCCTTGAAACAAGCAATCCAAACTTTCAAGACATGGAATGCTCGGTTAATGTTGGTGATGGAACAGCAACAAACCCATTCTATATAAAATCAGCAGAAGACCTTGCAAAGATTGGTGTTGGAGACAGTTCACAAATTGGATATTTCTCACCAAGTGCATACTACACACAACTTAACTCAATTGACCTTGCATCATACAACAACGGAAGTTGGACTCCGCTTTGCTCAGCAAACGGTTTCAGCGGAAACTATGACGGCGCAGGCTATGCAATTTATAATTTGAATGTTAGAACCAGTGCAGAAAATGCAGGCTTGTTTGCAAGGATTAATGCAGGTGGTGTTGTTACCAGAATCATTTTTGATAACGCACAAATTTCAGGCGCTGCTATAAATGCTGGTGTGGTTGCTGGAATAAGCAGTGGAACAATTTCAAGAATTGAGGTTGTTCGCTCAACAGTTTCTTCTTCAAGCCCAGCAGGTGAAGTTAATGTTGGTGGAATTGTTGGAAAGGTTGAAAGAGGGGCAGACAATACCCGTGTTGACCGTGTGGCTTTCTATGAAAACAGTTCTATTGAAGTTAATACAACTTTAACCGCCTATGTTGGTGGACTTGTTGGAAACAACATCAGCGGAACAATAATCAACTCATTCAGTCGAGGCAATATCAATGCGACGGGTGACAGAGTTGTTGCAGGTGGAATTGCTGGAAAAATGGAAACAGACAGTTCAATTGAAGATATAACAACCAGCAAAAAAGCAAACATCATAAATTCATATTCAACCATGATTGTGTCCGCATCAACAAAGGGTGCAATCGTTGGTATGAATATCAATCTTGACGGCTCAAACGCTTACACAAACCAAACACAAAACAATGAAAACAGATATGTTGGTGTTTACTATATCTATGATTCTTCATCCACAGACCGTAACATCTATTGGGCTTCAACAGCGGATACAGCAAGTGTTGTAGACGGAGAATTCAGCCTTGTTAATGCTGTTTCAGTTGCAGAGGCACAAACACAAGCAACATATAAAACCTATTCTGCAGTTGGAGCAGAAAGCAACTGGGACTTTGCAAATGTATGGCAAATCAGTTCTGACACAAACAATGGACTTCCAACACTTCAAATGATGGGAATTGCTGTTGCAGACAACATCTATGACCCACAGTCATCTTATGACGGAACCATTCAAACAGAAGAACAACTTAAACTTATTGAAAACGACCTTAACGGAAGTTATATAATTGGTGCAGACTTTGAGATAAACGATTGGACTCCAATTGGAACAGAGGAAAACCCATTTAATGGAACACTTGACGGACAAAATCACACAATCACACTTGCAAGTGGGCTTGGTGGACTGTTTGGATACCTTGGACCAAATGCACAGATTATCAACCTTAATGTGATTGCAGAAAATGTTACAAGTGGAACAAATGTTGGAATCATTGCAAGCGTAAACTATGGTTTGATAAATAACTGCAATGTTTCTGGTAACATAACAATCTCTGGACAAGAAGATAAAAACATTGGTGCAATTGTTGGTATCAACGGAAGTTCAGGACAAATTACAAACTGCACTGCTGGAAACACAGGTGCATCAGCAAGTTTAGTGAACATTCAAGTTAGCAATTTTGAAAGCCACACATACAGTGTTGGTGGAATTGCAGGAAGAAATGAAGGCACAATTTCAAATGTGACAAACTACAACAATTCGCAAATCAGCGCAAACAATCCAAACGGAACACTTTATGCTGGTGGAATTGTTGGACAAAACCTTTCAAGCGGAAATGTTAACAATGTGACAAACGAGGGTGAAATTTCAATTTCAACCGAAAACTCAGCAAGCACAGCAGGTGGAATTACAGGATATAATGGATATCGCGCAGTAATAAGCCTTGCGAAAGTTCAAAACTCAAACATTTCAGGATATCTTGTTGGTGGACTTGTTGGAGAAAATGCTGGCGAAGACACAAACGGGTTTGTATCCGTAAGACAAAGCCAAGTTTTTGATAGCACCAATCTTTCTGGAAACAGAGCAGGTGGTTTGGTTGGAAGAATGTATCGTGGCATCATTGAAAACTGCGCAACATATGCAAACCTTTCAGCACAAACAATGGCTGGTTTTGCTGTAACTGTTGAAGGTTATACTGGCAGTGGCGGAAATGGTAAATATGCAATTGTTCAAACCTGTTTCTCAGGTGCAACATTTGACGGTCAAGCAGGCAAAGCATATGCTGAAACGACAAGTGTTATTCGTGGAACAAACAACTATCTTTACTGTATTTTAAGAGGCGAGGACGGAGCAAACCCAGATTCATATAAGATTGCTGGTTACATTAAGAATTGTAAATATAATCGCGCGGGACCTGATGCAACAGGACAAGGTGAAGATAGTTATCGTCAACAAGGTTCTAACAACTTTGGACCATTCAAAGGCTCAATTCCAGACGGAATTACAAGCGATGAAGACTGCAAGAAAGCAAGCACCTTTGATGGAACAAGATGGCTTTCAAGCATTTGGATAATTGCAGACGGACAATATCCACAAATAAACTTTGGAAATTAAAAAATAATTTAATAGGTCAGTTTTGAAACTTGTAGTATTTTAAAATAAAGAAAAAGAGTATAAATTAGTTTTATACTCTTTTTTTGTAAATGTTGTTAATTTATTCTTTTATTTGGAAAATGCGTTGGTTCGCTAAGCGGTAAACTTGCATTGTTTGATGCGGTTTTATCACTTGTGTTACTTTTCATGCTTCCAACATTTTCCGACTTGTTTGCAGTTTTGTCTTCTTCAAGTTTTTCAGCAATTTGTTCACTTAATGCTTTGTTTTTCTCGGCATTTTTAATCATTTCAACATCGTTCATCTCTTCTTCACTCATGGAATTTTCAACAGTCTGCGCTTGCTCTGGTTGATTATAAATTTCGCTATTTTCTTGTGTGTTATTATCAAAGACACCAACTTGTGCAAGAAAAACCATTAAAATAACAAACAAAAGCGCAAAATAAATCAAATACCCAATAACTTTACGCTTTACACTCACGGTTCTTTCTTCTGCCATAAACAACACCTCACTTTTTTATATGTTGTGAGAAATTAAGGTTTTTATTCACTTTTTTAAAAGCGAAACACAAAATAAATCTTTTCAGTTGTGTTTGTCTTTGAATTATTGTGCTTTCTTATTATATTTTTGAAACTTAAAATAATAGATAAAGCAAGGTCAAATTTAGATAAAATATGGTGCAAACAATAGATAAATCTAGATAAAGATAATAGATAAAGCAAGGTAAAATTTAGATAAAATATGGTGCAAACAAAAGATAATACATAGTAAAAATTTAGGTAAGATATAGTAAAAATAATAGATTAGGCAGAGTAAAAATTATAGGCTGGGAAGAATAAAAATAATATATGAAAAGGAATGTTTTTTGATGAATGGTTTGCTAAATTTTATAAAATAATTCATTCGTTTTGTATGCTCATGAATAGAATTTAAAATTGTTTGTTTTTTATTTTTCAAAGCCCAGTTGAACAGTTTAAAATTTTAAATAAAAAACTCTATGCAATAAGGTTTGTTTTACCGAATAAGACAGAGTTTTTGCTTTTATTTTTTAATTTGTTAAGATTGTTTTTTAGTCCTTTATGCGATAGATGTTGCTTAAATGTTCTTGACTTGCGACATCAATTCGAATTTCTTTTTCTACATTTGCTCCACGGCTTATCAGCGTTTGTTTAATGGTTTGAATTGCAATTTCTGGGCTGTTGTTTTGCTCGCTTAAATGCGCCAAAATAACGCCACGAGGGGTGTTTCCAAGAAGTTCAAATATTGCCTCTGCTGTTTGCTCATTGCTCAAATGTCCATGTTGCGACATAATACGATTTTTAAGTTTTGCTGGATAGTTTTGATTGTTTTTAAGTTTAATAACATCATGGTTTGATTCAAGCAAAACAAAATCACTTGTTTTAAGTTCGTTTAAAATGGTTGGGGTAGTGTGTCCAAGGTCGGTTGCCGTGCAGAATTTTTTGTTGTTTTCATAGATTGAAAAGCCTACGCAATGATTTGAGTCATGGTCAAGCTGAAAACTTTGAATTGCCAAGTCATTGATTGCAAACATTTTGTCTCCAAATTCAACCTGTGATGAAAGCGGAATTTCTCCAACTTTGTTTAAAATGGTGTTCCAGTTTTTTTGATGAACATAGATTTTTGTTCCATATTTTTTGCTAAACTGCAAAATTCCTTTTGTGTGGTCAGAGTGCTCATGCGTTACCAAAATTGCATCAATATCTGTTGGCATAACTTCAATTTTTGAAAGCCTTTGTTCAAGTTCGCTTTTGGAAAGACCAGCATCAATCAAAATCTTGGTGCCTCTTGTTGTTTCAATGAATGTTGAGTTGCCCTTGCTTCCGCTTGCTAAAACACAAATGCGCATTTTTCACCCCTTTAAGTAAAGATAATTGTATAACAAATTGGCACAAAAATCAAGAAAATAGAAAAATTATTTCTTTTTTTCTAAAATAATAACAAAAAAATAAAGAAAAAAACATATTATTCAAATCTCAAATTTTTGACTTTGCTTTATAATGAGAGTGGAGGCTTTTATGAGTAAATCAAGAACAGTTTTCTATGTTGGGCTTAAATATTTTCTTTTTTTTCTTCTTTTTTATCTGCTTCATTCTGCGCAAATAGAGGGGGTTAGACCTTTTGCCTTTGGAATGCTTTTTGCACTTGTGTGGTGCAATCAAAAGATTTACATTTTGGCACCGCTTTATGTTTTGAGTGGTTTGCTTGTTGATTTTTCACTTAATAATATAATTTGTCTGCTTTGCACTGCTATCGTTTTTGGTGGTTTTTATCTTCTGCACTATAAACTTAAACGTCCGCTTAATCACATTTTAATTGGCATCTATGCTTTTTTGTCTCAATTTGCATTCATATATTTAAGTATTGAAAGCACCGAAGCACTGATAAAAGCAATCATAACTTTGATTGTTGGAATAATCTGTCTTTATGCATACCTGTTTTTCATGCAAAGTTTGCTTGTTCGTGGAGTGAGAAGAAGATATACCATAGATGAAGTTATTTCGGCAGGAGTGCTTTTGATTTCCGTTGGTGTTGGACTTGCTTGTATGTGTGACTTCCAAAGCATTTTTTCAACAGCAATTTTCTATTTCTTGGTTATTCTTTTTGTCTATATTTTCAACACTGCAACCAGCATAAGTTTTTCTGTTTTGCTTGCGGTTGGGGGAGTTCTTGGCAGTAACAACATGGCGCTTTTTCTATGTCTAACGCTTGCAAGTTTGGTTGCAAATTTAACAAAATCAAACAAGCGAATATTCTGCGTTTTGGCAATATTTTTAATTGACCTTTTTGTTAATCTCTATTTTTTCAATTACTACAGCATCTATATGCTTCTTTCAGTCTTGCTTGCTGGAACGCTTTTTCTTATTATTCCACAAAAAACGCTTTCAAAACTGATGGTGTTTGTGATAAGTGAAAAAGAAGAATATGCTTTAAGAAACATAATAAACAGAAGCAGAAACACCCTTTATAAAAGAATTTTTGGCGTAAGTGAAGTTTTTAATGATATGCACACACTTTTTCTGTCTATGGCAAACAAAGAACTTTCACCCGACCAAGCGGTTGAAAAACTTTCAAATCAAACACAGAAAATAAACTGTGAAAGATGCGCAAGAAAAAATGAGTGCCTAAGACTTCGGTTCGATGCAACAACCAAAGAAATTGAAAAACTTTGCGCACTAGCAATGGCACGAGGCAAGGTTAGTGTGCTTGATGTTCCAAGTACTTTAAGTTCAAACTGCACAAAAATCAACAGTTTGATAAATTTTATAAACGAAGGGGCAAAGGAATTTGAAGACTATGCAAAAGTTCAAAATGGAATAAGCGCAGGGCATTTGCTTGTAGCTGACCAACTTTTTGGGGTGTCTCAAATTTTAAAAAGTTTGGCAGAAGAAGTCAATCTTAACATCACTTTTGACATTTCAAACGAGCAAAAAATCATAGAAGAGTTGGCATATTATCATATTCTTTGCAGTGAGGCTGTTGTATATTTTAAAAACAAAGAAATTGCAAGTGTTAATCTTGTTGTTGCAAACAAAGATGTAAAAGATGACAAGATTGTGAAAACAGTCAGCAGAATTTTAAATTTAAAAATGGAAATTGCAAACATCCAACCAGCAGAAAAAAGTGGCTTTTCATTGATGACATTAAGAATG
Organism: uncultured Clostridia bacterium; assembly: GCA_944381195.1. GTDB lineage: Bacteria > Bacillota > Clostridia > Christensenellales > UBA1242 > UBA7584. The sequence goes on along the minus strand of CALWKH010000032.1, from coordinate 4,908 downwards.
GTGGTAACCTATGATGTGGTTTTTGGAAGTGCTGGTGTAACAAAAAATCAAAGTTCTGCAAGCGGTGACACACATTCAGTTTTGCGTGTTGGGGAGGATAAAATTTTCATGGCACTTTGTGATGGAATGGGCAGTGGAGAAAAGGCAGAGCAAATCAGCGAAGTTGCACTCACTTTAATTGAAAATTTTTACAAGGCAGGTTTTTCATCATCACTAATTTTATCAAGTGTTAACAAAATTCTTTCGATGAAAGGCGAAGATACTTTCAGCGCTCTTGACATCTGCGTGTTCGACCTAAGGCAAGCGTTTTGTGATTTGGTCAAACTTGGTTCACCAATGGGCTTTGTGAAAAGAAAAGATATAACAACAGTGATTGAAGCAGGTTCTTTGCCTCTTGGCATTTTGGAAGATGTTAAACCAAACATTCAAAGTTATGCACTTAATGATGGTGACATGATAATTTTGATAACAGACGGCATTTTGGAAGCCTTTGGCAGTTTTGAACAACTTCAATCTTTCATCAACAATCAAGACACCACAAACCCGCAAATGCTTGCAGATTTAATTGTTGAAGAGGGGCTTAGAATGTGTCAAAATTTTGCCCCAGATGACATGACCGTTTTGATTGGCAAAATCTGGCAAAAAATTTAAAGTAATAAAAATGCAAAAAAACAGCAATAAAAACGCAAAAAAATGCTGTTTTTTATTTATTTTTAATAATTTTTTAAAAGAGTATTGAATTTTTTCGCTTTGTGTTATATAATACTGTAAAGAAAAAGTTGGAGAAAATGATGGAGAAAGTTATAGAGTTAATAAAACAGAAAAATATGTTTCCGCAAGGTGCAACAATTGGTGTTGCTTGCAGTGGTGGTTCTGATTCAATGACCTTGCTTCATTTTTTGAATGCAAATAAAGAAAAACTAGACATTGAGATTGTTGCAATTCATGTTGACCATGGCACTCGTGAAAATGATGCTCGTGATGCGTATTTTGTTGCAGACTATTGCAAAGAGCATCACATTCGTTTTCAAAAGTTCAAGGTTGAAGCAAGTGTTGTTGCAAGGCATAAGGGGTGTGGCATTGAACAGGCTTGCCGTGAGGCACGCTATGGTGTTTTTGACGGGCTAAGAAAAAGAGGCTTTGTTGACAGAATTGCACTTGCACATCATCAAAGCGACCAAGCAGAAACTGTTCTGCAACACATTTTGCGTGGCAGTGGGCTTGCTGGTGCAAGCGGAATGCAATATGTTCGTGATGATTTTTATGTTCGCCCATTTCTTGACACAACCAAACAAGAAATCATGTCATACATATATGAAAATCAAATTCCATATGTTGAAGATGAGACAAACCAAGACACCACATTGACAAGAAACTTTTTGCGTCAAAAAATTTTGCCAGAATTAAGACAGGTTTGGCCAAAGGTTGATGAAACACTTTGCAACTTTGGTAAAATCTGCAAAGAGGATGACGATACCATTCGTTCGCTCATGAATTTTGATGCTGTTTTAATCACTCCAAAAATAATCAAAATTCCACTAACATATTTTGAATATTCAAAAAGTTATGTGTCAAGACTTATTTTGGACCTTTTTGCCAAACTTGGAGTAACACAAGGAATTGAAAAGAAACACATAGACAGCATTTGCGAATTTGCAAAAAACAGCGAAAATGGTGCAAAAATCAGTATGCCAAGCAATGTTACCGTTCACAAGGAATATGAATATATCACAATGGCACTAAAAAAGCCAAAACTTGAAGTAACAACAAAGTGGGAATTCAAAAAGGGTGTAACACACTTTGAAGACTATGGCTCAATAAAAATTAAAAGCACAAAGTCAAAGGAAATTTTGCCAAATACCTTGCTTATTGATGCAGACAAGGTTCCAGAAAATGCTGTTTGGCGTTTAAGACAAGAAGGCGACTTTATTGAAAAATTTGGCGGTGGTGGAATTGTTAAGGTGAAAAAATATCTTTCAGACAAAAAAGTTCCACAAAGACTTCGAAAAGTTTTGCCAATGCTTGCAGTTGGGCATGAGGTTTTGATTATTGCAAACATTGATATTGCCGATTCATTAAAGGTTACGCCAGAGACAAAAAGGGCATATTTAATTGAATTCAACTTAAAAAATTGGGTTTAAAACCCTTTTTTCTTTGACAATGTAATATTGTTTATGATATCATTTTAAGAAAAGCAGTCGATGGAGAGAAAGATTGGAAGAAAAGCAGGAAGAAAAACAAGACACACCAATCATAGAAAAACCAGCAAAGCCAGTCGTTAAAACCAGACTGTCTGTTTTCAAAAATTCTCTCAAAATAGACAGCGTTTATCATTTTAAAAAATATTATCAACAAGTTGTTGACCAGCCCGACCCAAGCATGACTCAGGTTACAAAAGATATTGCAAAAAAATCTGAGGAAACAGTAACAAAACAGCGAAGCAAGAAAAAGCGTTGGCTCAATGCACTTTTCATGCTTATCAATTTGGGCATAGTTGTTGGAATTTTGCTCTATAACTTTTTGGGGCAGGAAGACCCAATGAGCATTTCCGAACTTTTAACAAGGCAAATAAATTGGATTTGGCTTTTAATTGGTTTTCTTGTTTTCTTGCTTGTTAACTTTGTCGACTCAATTCGTGTCAACATCATGGTTTATCACATAACCAAGCGCTCTCGACCTTTCACCAGTTATAAATCAGTTGCAATGTGTCGTTTCTATGATTGCGTAACACCAATGTCAACAGGTGGACAACCTTTTCAGGTTTTCTATCTTAAAAAGCGTGGGCTTTCAGCAGGAACGGCAACCAGCGTGCCAATTGCAAAATTTTTATACTCGCAATTTTTCTTTATTATATTCAGTCTGATTGTTTTAATTTGTCAATATACTTATATAACAAATTTTAGTCCAGCTATTATAACTGTTGCATATGTTGGCTTTGCACTCAGCGCACTTTTGATTATTGCCGTTTTGTTTTTATCAATCAGTAAAAAAGTTGCACCATCCATGACAATTGGCATTTTAAAACTTTTAAACAAAATGCGTATTGTAAAAGACTATCGAAAAGCATTCGTAAAAGTCATGAAAACGGTTAGGGAATATGTTGCAACCATGAGACAATTTGTGTCAAATTGGTGGATAGCACTTTCCATGATGTTTTTCAGTGTGCTATATTTAATCATAAACTATTCTTTTTCATTCATTGTTTACGCAACCTTCATGCCACTTGACAGCAACTGGTTTGAAATATATATTCAACTTTTCACACTGGGACTGATTTGTGATTTGGCTTCCAGCATCATTCCGCTTCCTGGTGGAACAGGTATGGCAGAAATATCATTTGCGGTGCTGTTCTCAAGTTTCTTTATCACAACAGACGGATATAATATTGCTGTTTGGGCACTGCTTTTGTGGAGAATTTTCACATACTATGGATATCTGCTTCAAGGACTTCTTGTTATGTTCTATGACTACTTGTTTGGAAATAAAAAAATTGCACCTCTTTTAAAGCGATTCAAAGAAGAAGACGAAGAAAAAGCACGTATAGAAAAAGAAAAAGAGCCTGAGATAAAAGTAGTTAAAAATAGGAGAAAACACAATGGAAAATAATATGAGGCCAAAGAGCAAAAACACAAAGTGGTACGTTTGGCTCTTTGTCGCGCTTTTGGGCGCGCTTCTTTTGTCCAACCTTGCTGGCGAAACAATAAAAAATATGTTTTTCTCTTTGCTTGCAGGGTTGACTCCAATCATTATTGCCGTAATACTCTCATTCCTTTTGTTGCATCCAATAGGATTCATTGAAAACAAACTTCTTAAAAATGCTTTTGTTGGGAACCCAAGAGCGCATACCTATAAAAGACTTATATCTTTATCGGTTTGCTATGTTATCATAATAGGCGTGATTGTTGTCTTGCTTGTAACCATGGTTCCATATGTTATTTCAACCTTAGAAGAACTTGTTAGTAACAGTGACACCATAATAAGCGATTTAAAAACTCAAATAACAAACTTGATTGTTTCTCTAACCGGACTTCCAACCACCGAGGTTCAAGACTATTTGCAGGTGTTTTTTGATAATATGACAGCATCAGTGAGTGCTTGGTTCAGTTCAATTGGAAATGACCTTGCAAACATTGTAAGCGTTGCAGGTAATGTGGTGTTTGTTGTTTTGATGTCACTGCTGTTGTCTTTTTTAATGCTCAAAGACAAAGAACTGATTTCAAACACAGCACGAAGATATACCTACGCATATCACACCAAAAAGAAAGCAGATGAACTCATAATCACAACAAGGCGTTCACGCAAAGTGCTTGACCAGTGGGTTGTTTGCAACTTGATTGTTATGCTTGTCATTTTTGTTGTTGCGTGGATAGGCTATGCAATCATTGGAATTCGTTTTGCGGGGCTTCTTGCACTTGTGCTTGCAATTTTCTCAATCATACCATATATTGGTGGTTTCATTGCAATGATACCTGTTGTGATGATAAGTTTGGTTTTTGGCACAACTTCGCAAATGCTGGCGGCGGTTATTTTTGGACTTCTGGTTTGGGCGATAATTACCTCAATTTTGCCAGTTTTCATCATGAGTTCAAGGCTGAAAACTCGTGCTGTCGTTTTGCTTTTAACCTTGGTTATAGGTGGCGCAATTTTTGGCATTTGGGGAATGCTTCTTTCTGGTCCAATTGCTGCAATCTTGACAGTTTGGCTTCAAGAACGCTTGGAAATCAAAGAGTCTGCTCGTGAAAGTGAGGAAATCATAGAAAGTGATGGAACTGTGGCGCTGTCTGGAATTGGAGATATGCTGGACTCGCAAGAAGATGTTGACCCAACAGTGCTTGATGCTTTGGAAAGCCCAGTTGCAAAAAAAGGCAAAAATATGATAAAAAAGTTACAAACAAAAAGGAAATCAAA
>CALWKH010000031.1 GCA_944381195.1 uncultured Clostridia bacterium | reverse complement strand
TTCAATAGTGTAACAATTTGCCTCTTCAATTTTGAGAGGATTACTAACCAAAATTGTGTGCCTATTTGGAAGAATTTTTCCAATTGAAAGAAAAGTGTTTTTGCCCATAACAATGGTGTGGTTTAATGTTCGTTCTTTAAACCATTTTAGGTCTTCTTTGATATGCCAAGGCAATTCACCATCTTTTCCAATGCAAAAATTTTTATCAAATGCGACAATAATTGAAATCATTTTTTCTCCTTTGATTGAGTTTTAACATTTATTTTACAATTTTTTAAAATCTTTATTATTTTTTGGAAAACTTGTAGCATATTGTTGTAAGTTTGACAAATTTGTTTAAACATTTGTTTGCTTTAATAATGTAAGCATAAAATTATGCCAATAAGAAACATTTAGATATATTTATAAAAGAAAAAGTCAAGGTTTATATAATTTTATTTTATTCCCCCTCTCTCCCACGCAAAATTTGCATGGTTTGTCGCCTGTCGTTTGAATTAAAAATTGCACTGCCAGAAACCAAAACATCAGCACCACTTACTGCAATTATTGGGGCATTTGTGGTGTTTACCCCACCGTCAACTTCAATTAAAAAGTTAAGACCAAGTTCTGCTCTTTTTTTGTTTAAATATGCAATTTTAATGAGGCTTTCTTTTTGAAAGGTTTGCCCGCTTGTCCCTGGCTCAACACTCATTATGAGAACAAGGTCGACATAGTTTATCAGGTGAGACAACTTTTCAACCTGCGTTTGAGGTTTAATGGAAATTCCAACCTTGACGCCTTTTCTTCTTATCTCTTGCAAAGCGGTTATAAGTTCTATTATATCGTGAAAAGCCTCATAGTGCACAGTTATGCTGTTTGCGCCGTATTTGACATAATTATCAACAACATTCATTGGATTTTCAACCATCAAATGAACATCAAGTGGCAAACTGGTTGCCTTTCTCAAAAAAGCAAAAACAAGATGGTCATAGGTTCTGTTTTTAACAAACTTGCCATCCATTATATCACAATGAATCCAATCTGCCCCCTGTTTTTCAAGTTCTTTAACATATATTGCAAGGTCTTTTATATCGCAAGGGTCAGTGCTTGGAGCAACTAGAATTTTTTTCATTGCACACCTCATATTTATTCATATTTTTGCATATTTATTCAATTAACTTAAATTGTTTGGATTAACTTCAACAAAAACATTAAGGTCATTATTTCTGTTTTTGTTGACCACTTCATAGATTTGATTTAAAACTTTTTCAAAATTAGTTGGCAAAATGCGCATCAAGATTTGGTATCTGTGTTTTGTTTGAATTTTTCCAACTGGTGCTTTCATTGCTTTTAAAAATATAAATTGGTCATTTTTTAATTTTTCAATGTCTTTATTTATCTTTGAAGTTATTTGAATTACCTTTTGCTCATCAAACCCAGTTATCAAAATTCTTACAATATATGCAAAAGGCGGAAATTTGGAGTTTTTTCTTAGTTCAAGTTCACGTTCAAAAAATGCCTTATAGTTATAGTTTGCCATAAATCTGTATACATAATGCTTTGGTGCATATGTTTGCAGAACAATTTTACCCGCCTTGCTGGCTCTCCCCGCCCTTCCTGAAACCTGAGTTAGAAGCTGAAAGGTGCGTTCGGTATTTCTAAAATCTGAAAAATGAAGGCTCATATCGGCATCAACAATTCCAACTAGCGTTACATTTGGAAAATGGTGTCCCTTTGCAATCATTTGCGTTCCAACCAAAATTGAAGGCTTTGTTTGGGCGAATTCATCAAGAATGTTGGCGTGTGCAAACTTTGTTTGTGTTGTGTCAAAATCCATGCGCAGAACCTTTACTTCTGGAAACATTTCTTTAAGTTCGCTTACTACCTTTTCGGTGCCGATTGCACCCATGCGTATGTATTTGCTGTTACATTTCGGGCAATTTGTTAGTGCTTTATATTTTTTTCCACAAAAATGACATTTAAGCAAATTTTCCTCTTTATGATAAACAAGAGATGCATCACAATCTTCACATTTAGCCACATAGCCACATTCACGGCATATGATATAACTTGCAAACCCTCGTCTGTTGCAAAACAGCATTGCTTGATTTTTGCTATCTATACAATCTTTAAGGTCGGCTTGCAACTGTCTGGAAAAAATGCCCGTGTTGCCAAAACTTAGTTCATTTCTCATGTCTACTATTTGGACTTTTGGCATTTCTTGATTGTTAACTCTTGTTTTGAGTTCATAGAGTTCATATTCACCCTGCTGGGCTTTATAGAAACTTTCTATGCTTGGAGTTGCACTTCCCAAAACAAGTGGGCAGTTGTTATATTTTGCTCTAAACTTTGCAATGGTGTGCGTGCTGTATCTTGGGTTGGAATCGCTTTGATAGGATGAGTCATGTTCTTCATCTATTATTATAACTCCCAAATTTTTAAGCGGAGCAAAAATGGCAGAGCGAGCGCCAACCACAATTTGAACCTCTTGCTTTCTTATTTTTTGCCACTGGTCAAATTTCTCTCCCGCACTAAGACCGCTGTGAAGTGTGGCAATATTATTTCCAAAGCGTGCTTTAAAAAGCGAAAGAACTTGTGGAGTTAATCCAATTTCTGGCACAAGCATTATTGCTGTTTTCCCTTCTTTTAGGCACTGCATGATTTTATGCATATAGATTTCTGTTTTACCACTGCCAGTAACACCAAAAATAAGGTGCGTCTTCGGCGTGTTAAGTTTGTCTAAAATTTCTTTTTGCGCAGAGTTAAGTGTGATTTGCTCGTTTTCTCTGTCTTTGATTAGCACATCACGGTCTTTATGCACCTGCTTCTCTGTAAACACTTTTAAAGTGATAAATTTCTCAACTGCACCTTGTCCAAACCTTTTGTTAAGTTCGCTTTTTATATAAACTTCATTTTGGTTTATATAATCAAGCAAAGCAATTTGATTTTTTGCACTTTTTTTAAGTTGTTGAGTTAAAAACTCTTTGCTGAATTCATTTACAAGCAAAACTGTTTGCATTTGCTCTTTGACTTTTTGCCCACGCATTGCACTTGGGAAAAAAAGCCTGAGTGTATCAACACGTTTTAAATTATAGTGTTTTATCATGAAATCACTTAAAGCAAAGAACTCTTCTGTTATTAAAGGATATGGCTCCAAAGTTTTGATGATAGATTTCAGTTTATCCTTTTCAAAACTGCTTTGTGATTTTAGATTTATAACATACCCTTCAAGTGTTTGTTTTCCAAAAGGAACAACCACACGCTGACCTTTTTGAACGTCGGGTGTGGCTATATAATCAAAAACTTTGTCCACTTGCGAATGGGCAATATCAACAATTACTTCTGCTATAATCATGAAAAACTAATATCTTCCTGAAATAATTTTTCCGTCCATAACCTCTTGTGCTGCAATTGATATGACTTTTGGGTCTTTTTCTTGTGGTTCACCTGCAAAATATTCATTGCTAAGTTCCTTTGCTCGTTTTGCAATTAAGCAGGTAAGCAAAAATTTGTTTCCCACTTTTTCAACCAAATCATCAATTGGTGGTTCCATCATTATATATTCTTTTTCCATATTTCACCCCTATTTAACTAATTTATTAACAAGTTCGTTGACCATTTTTGGATTTGCCTTTCCGCTTGTTGCTTTCATTGCCTGTCCAACAAAAAATGCCATTATTTTTTGATTTCCAGCCTTGATTTCTGCAACTGCTTTTGGGTTATCGTCTATGATTTTTTGAATGATTGCTTCAAGACCTTTTTCGTCATTGATTTGTTTAAGCCCCTGTTCTTCTACAATTTGCGCTGGGTCTTTGTCTGTGTCCCAAACTTCGTCAAGAAGTTTCCTTGCAACAGATTGACCAATTTCGCCACTGTTATACATATTCAAAATTTTTGCCATGTTTTTTGCGCTAACCTTGATGTCTTCACTTTCGGTGGCATTCATTTTCTTGAACACTTCACCCAAAATCCAGTTGCAAACAAATTTTGGATTATTGCAATCTTTCAAAACTTCTTCAAAATAATCAGCAACGCTACGCTCTTCTGTGAGAAGCATTGCATCTTTTTCTGTTAAACCAAGTTTTGAAATATATTCCTCGGCACGCTGTTTTGCCATTCTTGGCAAAGAACTTCTTATTTCTTCAATATATTCTTTTGTCACTTCAATTGGAATTAGGTCTGGGTCAGGAAAATAGCGATAGTCTTGTGCATCTTCCTTTGTTCGCATGGAATAGGTTTTGCCAGTTACATCATCAAAACGTCTGGTTTCTTGAATGATTTTGTTGCCCTTTTCAAGTTCCTCTTGCTGTCTTTTTGCCTCATATTCAATTGCTCTTTGAACAGCCCTGAAAGAGTTTAGGTTTTTCATTTCCGTTCTTGTTCCAAGAGGCTCACCTTCTTTGTGAAGAGAAAGATTTACATCACAGCGCAAACTCCCCTCTTGCATTTTACAATCACTGACGCCAATATAGAGAAGAATTGAACGAAGTTTTTTAAGATATGCAACTGCTTCCTCTGCACTTGCAATGTCGGGCTTTGAAACGATTTCAATCAGTGGAACTCCACCACGGTTATAGTCTACAAGTGTTCCATAGTCTTTGTGAATAAGTTTACAAGCATCTTCTTCAAGATGAATACGGTCCAAATGAATTGTTTTTTTGACTCCGTTTGTTTCAATCTCAACTTCACCACCAACACAAAGTGGATATTCAAGTTGAGAAATTTGATATGCCTTTGGCAAGTCTGGGTAGAAATAGTTTTTTCTTTCAAACACGGAATATTCATTTATTCTGCAATTAACAGCAAGCCCTGCCCTGATTGCATATTCAACAGCCTTTTGATTTAGAACTGGAAGAGCCCCTGGCATTCCAGTGCAGACTGGACAACAATGTGTGTTTGGAATTGAACCAAATTCATTTTTACAACCACAAAAGCATTTTGTTTTTGTTTTAAGTTCGCTGTGGACTTCAAGCCCAATTACCATTTTATACATCTTTTTCACCCTCCAAAGCCTTTTCTATGAATGAACCAGTTTTAAAGATTACACTTTCATTAAACATTGGTGCAACAAGTTGCAAGCCAATTGGCAAACCATCTTTGTTCTTTCCACAAGGCATGCTCATTGCTGGAAGCCCTGCAATGTTTATTGGAACGGTGAAGATGTCTGTTAGATACATTGCCAAATGGTCGTTTGACTTCTCACCAATTTTAAAAGCAGGGTTTGCTGTGGTTGGACAAATTAAAATATCGCATTTTTTGAAAGCATCATCAAATTCTTTTTTGATAACCTTTTGAACCTTTTTGGCTTTGTTATAGTAAGCATCAAAATATCCACTTGACAAAACATAGTTACCAAGCATGATTCTTCTTTTCACTTCCTTGCCAAACCCCTGTGTTCTGGACTTAAAATAAAGGTCGACAATGTCACTGAATTTTTCTGCACGCCTGCCATATTTTACCCCGTCAAAACGAGCAAGGTTGCTTGCTGCTTCGGCAGATGAAATGATATAGTAAACAGACAGTGCAGGGGCGAAACTTGGCAAGTCAAGATCGACTGTTTGTGCACCATTTTTAACCAAAATGTCTATTGTGTGTGAAATTTTTTCCTTTACCTCAGAGTTTAACTGGTCATTGAAAAACTGTTTTGCTATTCCAATTTTAAGGTTTTTCACATCAAAGTCAATTGCTTTCAAATAGTTTGGTATTTCGGTGTTTGAACTGGTCATGTCGTTTTCATCTCTTCCAGCAAGAACTTGGAGCATAATTGCACTGTCTTTGACGCTTCTTGTGATAGGTCCAACTTGGTCAAGTGAACTAGCAAAAGCAACAACACCATATCGAGAAACACGGCCATAGGTTGGCTTTAAGCCAACAACACCGCAAAAGGACGCAGGCTCTCTGATTGAACCACCCGTGTCTGTTCCAAGCGCTGAAAAACCTTGATAACTTGCAACCGCAGAAGCACTTCCACCACTTGAACCACCTGGGACATAGTCTGTGTCAACTGGGTTGTGCACAACGCCAAAATATGAAGTTTCATTTGAACTTCCCATTGCAAATTCGTCCATGTTGGCTTTGCCCACAATAACCGCACCCGCATCAATCAATTTCTGCACGCAAGTTGCAGTGTAAATTGACTGATAGTTTTCCAAAAATTTGCTGGCACAGGTTGTTTTTGTTCCCTCAATGTTGATGTTATCTTTTATTATGATTGGAATGCCTGCCAAAATTCCAACTTTTTCGTTTTTGCTCCTTTTTTCGTCAATAAGTTTTGCTTGCTTTAAAGCCATTTCTTCGCAAGTTGAAATTAGGGCATTTAATTCTTTTGTTTCTTTTATTCTCTGAAAACAAAGTTTAACAAGTTCTTCACTTGTGATTTCTTTGCTTTCTAGTTTTTCTTTTATCTCCCAAAGATTAAGTTTAAGATAGTCCATTATTGCCCTCCCTCTTCTACCGTTGTTGGAACAGATAAAGCACCATCCTCACTTTCTGGGGCGTTAAGAACAACTTTATCTTGTGTTAAACTTTCCCTCACAGCATCTTCTCTTAGCTCATTTTTTGCACTGATTGTCTTTTCAAAAAGTTTTACGTCATCAGTGTTAACCTTGCTGATTTTTTCAACATATTCCAAAGTTTTATCAAACTCATTAACAAAATCAGCAAGCTCTTCATCGGTAAATTCCAAACGAGATAATTTTGCCAATTTTTTTGTTTCTTCAATATTTATTTTTGCCATTATTTCCTCACTTCGTTAAAAGTCTACCACAACACTGAAATGCTGTCAAACATTTAGTAGTAATAAAAACTCTTCTTCATTTATTATTTTGATATTAAGCGCCTTTGCTTTCATTAGTTTGCTTCCTGCATCTTCGCCGAGCAAAAGATAGTCTGTGTTTTTGGACACCGATGAGGTTACCTTTCCCCCATTATCTTCAATTAGTTTTGTTGCCTCTTGTCTGCTTAGAGACGGCAAAGTGCCCGTTAAAACAAAGGTTTTGTTTAATATGTTTTCATTTTCTTTGTTGATTTTTGGATATTGTATTTCAATAACTTTTAAAAGTCTTTCAATAATTTTTTGGTTATAAGGAAGGTTGAAAAAGTCTGTTATGCTTTTTGCAACAATGTCGCCTATATCATAGATTTTTGCTAAATCTTCCTCTTTTGCATTTTGAAGTTCCTCAAAACTTGCATAGCGCTGAGCAAGGTCTTTTGCTGTTTTGATTCCAACATTTGCAATGCCCAGAGCATAGATAAAGTTTGCAAAATTGATTTTCTTGCTTTTTTCAATTGAATCAATCAAATTTTGTGCCTTTTTGTCTTTGAATTTATCAAGTTTTAAAAGGTCTTCTTTCTTTAACTCATAAAGCCCCGAAACTTCCTTTATATTAAGCGTATCAAAAAATGCATCAATTGTTTTATCTCTAATGCCGTCTATATTCATTGCGTCACGAGAGCAAAAGTGAACAATGCGCTCTTTCAGTTGGTCAGGGCAACGCTCATAGTTTGGACAATATATGAAAGCACCCCTATCTTCAAGTTTTGTGTGGCAAGAAGGACAGAATATTGGTTTTTCAATCTCTTTGAAGTTATCCAGTTTTTGAGCAAGTCCCAAAATTTCTGGAATAACTTCATTGCTTCTTCTCACAAACGCCAAACAGTTGATGCCCACCTTTTTGCGCAAAATATCATCATAGTTATTAAGTGTTGCACGTTTTATTGTTGCACCCGCAAGTTCGACAGGCTCTAAGATTGCTGTTGGTGTAACTTTTCCCGTTCTTCCAACCTGCCAGATGACATCTTTTATTGTGCTGGTTACTTCGAGTGCGGGAAACTTATATGCAAGCGCCCACTTTGGAAATTTTATTGTGTAACCAAGTTCTTGACGAATGTTCATTTGGTCAACCTTGATAACAAGCCCGTCAATAAGGATGTCAAGTTCATTTCTCTTTTGGTCTATGTCTTCAATGATGCCGTGAATTTCATCTAGGCTTTTTGTCACTTTGAAAAAGTCATTAACAAGAAAATTATTGTCCCTTAAAAATTGATAAAGTTCTTGCTGAGACACAAACTCTTTGCCCTCTACATATGGAATACCATATGCAAAAAAGTCAAGCTTTCGGCTTGCTGTTACCTTTGGGTCAAGATTTCTTATGCTTCCAGCAACGGCGTTACGAGCATTTTTAAGTGGCTCGTCAGTGGTCTTATTATATTTTTCAAGTTCACTTAAAAGCATTATGCCTTCGCCGTTAACAACAATTTTATTTTTATAGTTTATCTTTAGTGGCACACTTCTTATTGTTTTTACCTGCGCAGTAATATCCTCGCCAATAATACCATTTCCACGGGTTACCGCCTGTTTTAACACTCCGTCTTCATAGGTTATGGCAAGTTGAAGCCCGTCAAATTTATATTCAACAGTAAAAATCACTTCGGGATAGCTTGCTTTAATTTTTCCTGCCCAATCGTCAAGTTCCTCAAAACTTTGTGCTTTATCAAGACTGTAAAGAGGCACAAGGTGTGCTTGTTTTTGAAAGCCACTGCGAACAACATCGCCCACCCGCTGTGTTGGAGAATCGGGCAAAATGACGCCCGTCTCTTTTTCCATTTTCACCAGTTTGTCATAGAGTTTGTCATAATCAGCATCGGCAACAATTGGGTCATCAAGAACATAGTAGTGATAACTGTATTTATTCAGTTCATCAACAAGTTTTTGCATTTCTTGCTTTATATTGTCCACGAAAATCTCTCCTATTTCTTCAAAATTTTTAATGGTGCATATTCAAGAGAAAGTTTTTTTGCACCCAAAATGTTGAAGTTCACTGTTACCATTTTGGAACTTTGAACTTCGCTGTCATCAACAATTTCACCAACACCAAAACTTGAATGGAAAACCTGGACTCCTTTTTTGAAGTCATCAAAGTTTTTACTGCCAGCAGGCTGAGTGAACGCGCTTGGTGTGAATGTTGGTTTTGTTTTATTTACAAAACTTTCAAGTTCTGCCTCTTCAAGAAAACGACTTGGCTTTTGGAATTGTTCCCTTCCCCAAAGATTTCTAAAACGGCAACCACTTAAAAAAAGTTTTTGCTTTGCACGAGTAATTGCAACATACATCAATCTTCGCTCTTCTTCAATATCATCATTTTCAAAACTGCGAATGATTGGGAAAACTCCCTCTTCCATTCCAACAACAAAAACAATTTTAAACTCCAAGCCTTTAACTGCGTGCACCGTGCTTAAAAGAACAGAATTTTCTTCAAAATCAGTGTTGTCAAGGTCATTTTGCAAAGCAACAGATTGCAAATATTCGTCAAGTGTTGCTTCGGGGTTATCCTTTTGGAATTCCTTTACGCTTTCCGCAAACTGTTCAATGTTTAAAAGTCTGGTCAAATCTTCTTCGCTGTCGGTGTTGTATATCTTTTTAAAGTCCACGGTGTCAATGATAAACCTCACAAAAGATGCCACTGGAAGATTGATTTTTTCCTTTAAAGTGTTATAAATTTGCATAAAACTTTCCGCTTTTTTCTTTATGCTTGGTTTCACATCATAGTTTTCAATGTTTTTCATGATATACAGCAGCGGTTTGTTGTCTTGCATTCTAAGGGTTATAATGGTGTTTTCGCCAATGCCCATTTTTGAAAAGGAAAAAATGCGAAGCAAACTTTCTTCATCAAATGGGTTTGTTAAAATTCTTAGGTATGCAATCACATTTTTGATTTCTGCGCGCTCAAAAAATTTAAAGCCACCCAAAACCTTATAGGCAATGCCCGCATTGTTTAAAAACTTTTCAAAATTTCTTGAAAGTGCGTTAAGTCGCATCAAAACCGCAATATCATTTGCTGAATAGCCCTCGTTGCGAATGAGGTCAACAATTTTTCGCCCAACAAATTCCGCCTCTTGATAATCACTGTTTGCAAGAAAATAGGTTACATCATCGCCCTCTGGGTTTTCTGTCCAAAGCACTTTTTTTATGCGGGTTTCGTTTTTTGCAATAACCTTGTTTGCAATGTCAATTATCTTTTTTGTGGAACGATAGTTTTGCTGAAGTTTGAAAACTTTGAGGCTCGGAAAATCTTTTTGAAAGTTTGCAATATTCTCAATGTTTGCACCACGCCAACCATATATGCACTGGTCCTCATCCCCCACAACCAAAATGTTTTGCCATTTTTTTGCAAGCATTCTGGCAATGTCATATTGCACCTTGTTTGTGTCTTGAAATTCGTCAATGTGAATATATTTGAACTTATCTTGATAAAAAGCAAGCACATCGGGAAATTTTTGAAAAAGTTCATATGTTTTCATCAAAAGGTCATCAAAGTCAAGTGCGTTGGAGTTTTTAAGTTTCTCTTGATATCCTGCATATACGCCGTTGATTTCTTCTTCTAGGCTTTCACCAACAACTTCTGCCTCATATTCTCTGGGAGACAGGTTGTTATTTTTTGCTCGGTTGATGTGATATATGATTGTCTTGCGGTCACTTTCATCTTCCACCTTGAAAGAAGTAAAAAGTTCTTTTAAAATGTGATTTTTCTCATCATCAGCATAGACACTGAAACTTTTACTGAAGCCCAGTTTGTCAATATCTCTGCGCAAAATTCTTAAACAAAGGGAATGAAATGTGGAAATCCACACCCCACTGTTTGAACCAATCATGCTGTCAACACGCTGTTTCATTTCGTTTGCCGCTTTGTTGGTAAAAGTTATTGCCAAAATGTTATATGGGCTGACCTTTTTTTCTTCAATCAAATAGGCAATTCTGTGTGTGAGCAGTCTTGTTTTTCCACTCCCTGCGCCTGCTGTGATTAAAACTGCACCTTCGGTTTGCAAAACGGGTAAAAGCTGCTCTTCATTTAAGTTTTCAATTATACTCAATCTTAACACCTCTTTTGTTAAGTATATCAAAACGCAAAAGTTTTGGCAACCAAAAAAAGAGGCGCAAAACCTCTTTTTTAGCAAGCGATTAAATCATTTTTCTTATATTCCAAATCATAGCGATGTTTCAGTTCATTATATTTATCTGTAAGTTCAAAAATGTAGTTCTGTTTTGCGTTGTCGTCAAGTTTGTCGTAAACTTCGTGGTCAATCAGTTGCATGATTGGGTTTAAAACATATTCGTTTTGAGACAAAAGATTAACGACTTTTGCGTATAGTTGTTCATCTGGTGAATCGTTGGGTGCACCAAAAATTTCACGCTCAACCTTTCTTTTGAACATGGTTTTCAGTTGAGAGATGTTGTCATTATTTGAATAGTGTGTTCTTAAAAAATTTGCACGGTCTTTGCTGACATTTTCCCAGTATCCTGTCATCAAACGCTTTCTGGCTTGTTTTGCATATTCTTTCAGCGACATATTTTCCATTTTTTCTTCCCCCTTCATTTTTTAAAGTTTATTATAAAATTTTATAAAAATAAAATGATTTTTGGCGAAAATTTACCTTTCGACAAAATAAGGCAAAATTTCTTTGATTAGGCGTCTTGAAAAGTCGAAAAATATTTTGATATAAAACAGTTTTTACAAGTTTGGTTGATATAAGCAACATTTACATTGATGTGAATAAATATTGCATTGACACAAGCATTTAATAAGAGAAGATTTATATATCATAGCATAAAAAAGCATTTAATAAAGAAAAGGAGAGTTTGATAGATTACAGCCCCGAACAGCCTTTGCGGTAAAAACGGGCGGAACTGGAAGTTTTGAGTTTTAAAGTTGTTAGATGTATTTTTATTTTTTATATATTTT
>CALWKH010000030.1 GCA_944381195.1 uncultured Clostridia bacterium | reverse complement strand
TTTTACTGAGTTTATTTGTTTTTTAAAGTTTATCAATGGAACACTGCTCAAACAAATGATATTCATCTTCATATTTTTTGTTTGTGCTTCCAAAACAAATCAAAATTGAATCATCATCTTGTTTTTCTGCATATCCACCAATATAACATGGCATAAATTCCTGCGAATTTTCGTCTTCCCATTCAGAAATTTTAAGCAATTCATCTTTACTTCGTGCGTCTGGTATTTCAACGCATTCTTTTCTGTCTACACCATAACCTGCATATTCGTATTTTATATATAGATTACATATATCATGAAGTCCAATTTCACCTTTTCCACACAAACGAGACTCCATTTGTTTGTTACCTTTTTTGCCTGCGGATAAATCCTCAAAAAGCCCATTCTCTCTGCAACTATTTAATGTTTTATCAAATTTTATTCTTATAAAACCCTTATCAACAACACGAGAATAATCATCACTTCCACCACAAAGTTTGTCTTTTAGTTTTATTTGCATATCAACTATCTCATTTTTATCAATCCAAATACCTTCACAATTTTCAAAATCTAACTCTATTTTTTCAATTATTGATTTTTTTATGTCTGGCAACAAAATGAAATGGTTTTCACTTTTATATTCTTTGTTTTGATGTGGCAAAAACTTTAAAATTATGCAATCTTTTTCAAAAGTACTTTCCGCTTTGCAATACAATGTGAAATGCCAATTATAGAAATCAAAAACTCTTATAAAGACAACATTATCTTTTCCCGCACATAATCTGTCTTTTATATAGCCAACTCTGTCTTTATTGTATTCCTTTAAATTATAAAGAATTGGTTTACAATAAATATCCTTAGGTTTTTTAGCAACTTTCAACTTTAAAAAACCACTTTGAACGACCGAACAAAACGAATTCCAATAGTCTTGACCCAAAACAAGTTCGTCATATAGATTAACAGAAATATCGACTATCTCACTTGATGAAATAGGCAAAAAGTCTCCGTTATCGAAAAAAATTTCAAGATAATCAATTTTATCTTTTTTTAATTGTCTTTTTTCAACCTGATATTCCATTTTGAACTCCTTTATCATAAAGGATAAACTAAAATAAAAACAAAGTCAATATAGGCAATAAAAATACTTTATAAAATTATCTTGATTTTTTATTTTTTTGCGCAAAAGGACTCTTTTTCCTTTTTATATTTCGCCGAGCAATAATAGGTTTTGCAAAATTTTGTGAAGCTCTTGATGTCTTTGCTTTTTCCTCATTAAGATTTGTAAGTTGCAAAAAGCCAAGGCTGATTTTTGAGTTTGTGCTTTTCACCATTTCGAGCAGTTTGTTTTCTTGCTCTTTGCTGTCTAAAATGGTGAAAACATTACCGTCTTCTCCCGCTCTGCCCGTTCTTCCCATGCGGTGAAGATATTGTTCTTTGTTTGGGGGAAGGTCAAAGTTTATGACGCTTTTTATGTTTTTAACATCGATACCACGAGCGGCAACATCGGTGGTAATCAAAATGTCTGCCCGATTACCACGGAAAGTTTGCATCACTTGATTACGCTGAGATTGAGGCATATCACCATGCAAAACTAGAACCATGTATCCCATTTTTTCAAGATAACTTTGCACTCCCCCAACCATTTTTTTTGTATTGCAAAATATAAGTGTTTTTGCCCTTTCAAGTTCAATAAGCAAAGAATGAAGCGCTTTTTTCTTTTTATCTTTGGGAACCAAAAAATAGGTCTGTGTGATATTTTTTAAACTTTCATTTTTTCTGCCAATTTCAATGTTTTTTGGTTCTATCATATAATTTTTTGATAAATCAAGGACTTCATCATTCATTGTAGCGCTAAAAAGCAATGTTTGCCTTGTTTGAGGCGCCTTTTCAATTATTTTTATGATGTCTTTACGAAAACCCATGTTAAACATTTCATCCGCTTCGTCAAGAACCAGAAATTTTAAATCATTAAGTTTTAAGGTGTGGCGCCTTATGTGGTCAAGAATTCTGCCTGCTGTTCCAATTACAACCTGAGGCTTTTTCTTGAAAGCAAAAATTTGTTGGTTGATGTCTGCACCACCATATATAGCAAGGAAATGTATGCCCTTTTTATACTTGCAAAGTTTTTGTCCCTCTTTTTTTATCTGAACAGCAAGTTCTCTTGTGGGAACAACAATCAAGGCTTGTGTGGATGCGCTTTTTGCATCCAACTTTTGTATGATAGGAATTAAAAAAGCAAGTGTTTTACCTGTGCCCGTTTGAGAAATTCCAACAACATCTGCCCCACTTTGTATTATTGGAATTGCTTTTTGTTGTATCTCGGTTGCAGTAAAAATTGCTTGCTCTTTTAAAGCATTTTCTATATCGCTTGATAAATGTAAATCTTTTATTTGCATTATGTCCTCTTATATTTTGTTATAAAAAACAATGTTAAATTTTGTTTTTTGAAGATTTTTTATTTTAATCTTTAACTTTTTGTTTATTTTCTTTTGTTAAAGATATTTTGATTTTTGAATTTTTATTTTCTTCTTGCTCTTCTTTTTTCTTAACACATTCTAACACACTATCTGCAAATTTTGTTAAGAAATCATTAAAACAGTTTGGTGAAATGTATGTTGTCTTTGCCTCATTTTTATTATTAAGATAAACAATTTCAATTCGTTTGTTATCTAAACTTGGTGCAATTTTACTGCAATCTTTTTGACGAACAGAAATAATCTTTTCAAGCGGAATCACAAGTTTATAGTAACCGCATCTGATTGAAATGCTGTTTTCATTTAAAACATAAAAAGTAAAAAAGAAAGGCGGACAAACCACAAAAATGAAAAGCAATGAAAAAATGAGCCCTATCCACCAAAGGTCAAAAATAATTGATACAGCAAAAATAATAAAAGTTATACATAAAAAAAGTATAAGCAAAAAGAATGAAATAAGATTTATATGACTGGAAGATTTTAACATAAAAAACTCCTTCTTTTATATGCAAAATAATTGAGCCATGGTCCGCCTTGCAAAGTAAACATTTTGTCCATGCCTTTTTGCCACGGGCTTCATAACCATAATCGGATTATAGATAAATTATAACTTTGCTGGTAAAAAAAGTAAAGTGAATAATCATTTTTTTAAAATTTTTTTATTTAGTATGTTTTGCTCCATTTTTTGAACATAAAATTCTTAATAAAAAATGTGAAAAATTTTTAAAAAAAGTTGTTTTAAATCATTGACACAAGAAATAATATTTGATAGAATAATAACAGTCTTTTGATAGACCCAACTATTCCTCAATAGCTCAGTTGGTAGAGCATCCGGCTGTTAACCGGCAGGTCGCAGGTTCAAGTCCTGCTTGAGGAGCCAACAGCAAGCACCACGCAAGTGGTGCTTTTTTGTTGGCTTTGCAGGACTTCTTGCGCTTTGCGCAAGTACGCTTTGCGTGTGAACCTGCGCCCCGTATCATGCCTTGCATGATACATCTGCGCTCGGCGAAAAAATGCAAGCACTTTTTTCTTCGCTTGCTGTATGCAAGTTTATAATGATAATTTTAATATTGTCCTGCTTGAGAAGCCATTATAAGAGATGCCAGTAACCCTATCTGCATCTTTTTCATTATTTTTTTAATTTATTTTCTATAACTTATCAAATTTCCGTAATCTATACAACAAAAAAGACCGCTTATTTGCGGTCAAGATTTTCTACTATTTTTATTTATAATATTACCTAAATCATCTTTGTGTTTTTGATATAGCAAAATTCCGATAGCGATTGCTTCAAAAATAAATATACCACCAGCAAAGCAAAGTGTTATTAATTGTAAGGTAGCCAAAATTGCAATCATACTCGGAGTTTTGATAACACTCGCTAAAATTATAACTATAAGTGCTGGAATAAAATATATTATAGGAACTAATATTGCTGCTTTTGCCAGTTTTGAAAGTTTTTTCCATTTGTTTTGTTTTACGTTTGATGTGTCTGTATTTACTGTTATTTGATTTTTTGATGTAGAAAGCTCCATCACTTTATCTTGTTTTTCTCTGTCTGCTTCCAGCATTACAAATGCTTCCTTAATGCTTTCGGCACCTTTATAAATATAATCTAAAAGTTGCTGAGCATATTTTGCTTGTGAAACTGAGATTATATCTATTTCTTCAATTTGATTGTATAATTTTCCTATTTGCAAATTGGTTTGATTTACTTTTTGTAGATATGATTTACGTAACTTATCTAACTGTTTGATTTTTTCTTCGTATTCATTTAGTTTTTGGGGATAAATTTGTTCATTATAAATTAAATTTTGCTGATATTCTTCATTTTGACTATTAAAAATTTTTATAGACATTTTGTTTTCATAATAGTTTTTACAAACAAAATAAATCGCTGTATAAGTTATTGCATAAGTAATAATCATTAAAATTGCAAGTGGGAGTGCTCTGGATAAATTACCCGTATATGGTAAGATAAAGATGATTAAACAAACTAGACAGCACACCGAGCAAAATATATTGATAATTAATTCAACTATGAAAATAGCAGATTTTTGTTCACCTACTTTTATTTTTTGTTTTGCCATAAGAAATAAAGTTATTGCCACTATTATAAATAATGGAACAAAGGCTATTAAAAAAGAGCCAGATAGCCATTCAAAAACATTTGCAATAAAAAATCCAGCACTCAACGACAAAGAAATTGTTCCAAATATAATTGCTAAAACCAAAACGAATACAATAGACTTATGTTCAGCAGGGAATGGTTTTATCAGTGACTTTTTTAATGGTTTTGCGTCTACCACTCCAAGTTTTTTATCTATGAGTTCTTCATTTCCGCTTAGTTCAACTTTTTTATTCCAATTTACTTTACTGTCCGTAACATCAAAGATGGTCGTGTCTTGCAAACTTTCAATTTCAGCCCAAGCGTTTGCAACTTTTTTCAATTTATCTTTGGTAACTTTTAAATCTTCCATGTTTTTCTCCAATGATTCAATAATAAATACCAGATCCTTGAAATGACAATGTTTTAAAAAAATATTTTAATAATCTGATAAAATCTCACATATTTTGTGCTTGTGCATACTTTAAGTTTGCTTTATTGTTATTATATATTCTTGAAGTATGGAAGTCAAGTAAATTTAAACTTAAAGAATATAAAATTTCTTTTTGCATACTATATAATATTATTATGGAAAAATCAGATAGAGAATTTATCAAAAATAGATTTAGCACAATTATTGATGCGCAACATAAGTCAGAAAGCAAGTTAAGCAGAGAAATGGGACAAAGTCCGCAATACTTAAATCAAATTGTGAATGGCTATAAATTGCCTTCACTTGACGGACTTTATTCATTTTGCTCGGTTTGTAATATTACTTTAAAAGAGTTTTTTGATGATGAACAACAATATCCAAGCCAATATAAAAACTTGATGAAATATCTTAATAAACTTTCGTCAGAAGAATTGGAAGAAATCACCACCATTGTGAAAAGAATTGTGATAAATAAAAAATAACGAAATTTCTTTCGTTATTTTTTATTTGCAAATGTTAAAATATAAACAACTCAATCTTTCTACGCAATGCTCATGTCAAAAGATTTTTTGTTTTGTTGTTCAATTTGTTTTTCATCTTTTTGTGAATATGAACAATTAAATTTGTTTATGTTTGTAAATCCATTTTCGTCAATAATAAAGTTGACCTTACCTGCTCTCTTCCCTTTTTCTCCAGCAAAAATAAAACTTAGGTTATCTTTACTTACAGAATATTTTAAAGAAATTTGTTCATGCAAAGCATCAATTATATTTTTCTCATTTTCTTGCATTTGTGCAAACTTGTCTGGACCAAAAACAAATTCCCAGAAATCACGCTCAATGATTGTATCTTCATTGACAGCTTGTTGAAAATCACTGAGCATTATTTGCTGAATCACTATTCCATATTCATTAAACGCCTTAAACAATTTGCGTCTTCTTATTGTATCAACAATGCCTATTTTATTTTTTCCTTCAAGACCAACTCTATCTTGATTTGAAAAATCAAAAAGATAATTTGTAAGTGCATCACTGCAACAAGCAATGGCAGAAAATTCTCTTTCATCGTTATCCTCTGGTAACAAACTGTATACTATATTTAAAAAATTAATCATGGTTAACTCCTTTATTTAACAAAATTGTTAAAAGCTGTTTATATTAAATCTTGCTTATTCCTAATATTCCATCTTTAAAACCACAAGGCTCTTTGCATTTATAATCTGGAAAACTGCATCTTGAAGCTGTTAAATAGTTTTTTAAATCATCAGCAAGTGCATTTTGCTTTTTTGAAAGTTCTTCATAATATTTCTGTGCTGTTTGTGCTGTTTGCTCTCTTATTTCCATTTGCGCACGAGCACACTTTCTTTCAAACATTTTCCACTTGAAAGCCTCATATGTTCCGCTTTCTGTTATATCAACCATGGTGCCTTGTGGAATTTTATCCGCAACTTTCAAAGCATCTTCTCGCCATTCTTCCTCAAGGTTTTTATCACTTTTTAAAATTGGAGGCACAAAAATTTCAAACTCATCTTTTTCACTCATTGAATATCTTAAACTGCGGTGTCTTAGTCCCTGTGCAAATGCAGTAAGTGAGCCAGAATAGGTTGTTTGATAGATATTTGAAAAGATTTCCTCTTTTGGCGAATTATCAACAAGTGAAAAACTTCGATTTTTATTCTCTTGCAACCCAGACATAATAAGCCCTAACTCTTCAATTTGAGAGCAAAATTCTTGCATGGTTGGTTTTAAAAGCTCATAATATTTTGGGTTATCTTCACTTTGAAGAATTTTTTGCATCCAATTATATTCATAATTAAGTTGCCTTAAAGACAGCGTGTGCACCATTTTTGTGTTTGGAAGTAAAACACTGATTAGATATCTTGCATTTTCTTGTGCAATTTTATCCTTTCGCTTATCATCAAGATATCCTTCTGTTTGTGGGTAGATTTTGTTAATTTCTTCCTTAAAAATTTCGTTCCATTTTCCAGCCAAAGCGCTTTCCTCTTTGCTGAAGTCTATTTTTGCGTATCTTCCCGATTTTTCAGAGGTAGAATAGTCTTTTTCATTATTTAGAAGCATAGCAAAAAGCTTTGGAATATCATCAAGATAAAGGGTGATTCTTGCGTGATCACAAACACTGTGATGACCTGATGACAAGGTGCTGCTCAAACGCTGTTTTGTTTTTTCTTGGTCCTCAAGACTGATTTCTTCAAAATTTTTATTTGTATAACAAACATTTGCTGAATAACCCGAAAGATTTATAAAATCATCAATCATCTGGTCTTTTTTAGACATTATTTGCTCTGGATTTCTTAGCAGAACAACTTGTCCTGTTTTTGCATCTATTCTAAACGCTTTTGGTTCATCATAGAAAGAAGAAATTGCAATAATGGAAGTCTTCATTTTTAACTCCTAAAATTTTTTCTTACCTCTAGCAAAGATTAGATCATAAAAACGGAAAAAAGTCAATATATGCTTTTTTTATAGCATTTATATAAAATTAAAAAATAAAAGGTTCATCATCAGTGAACCTTAAATTTTAATAGCCTTCGTTATTTAGTGGTATTTTTCGTTTTTTTCTGTTGGCATACAGTTTTTTCACTCCCCACTCAATAGTCATTCCAATTGCAAGCAAAACAGGAATTGATGCAAGTGAAATGTATAACCAATTATATCCGTTTTCACTTAATTGGTCAATTTGCAGAAGATTGAAAAGTGGTGTACCTGCAAAAAGTGATGTTCCATATAGATTTGAGAATGTGAAAAAGCCAACTATAACAAGCATTGCCATTGTTACAAGAACGAACAATCTGTATGCATTGAATGGCCAAGAAACTCTGCCAATTACAAACAAAGCGTTTATTGTGATTGCAACCACAATTATTGACTGAATCTCTGCTTGACTGAGTCCCGTGATATTTGGTGTAAGATATAGAAACATTGCAATAAACAGTGAAACAACAGCACCTATCACACTTTTCGCCAAAATGGTCTGCAAAAATTTACCCTTGATAAGTTCCCTATTTGGTTGAAGGGCAAGCGCAAATGCTGGAAGCCCTATTGCAAACATTTCCATAAGCAAAAGTTGAACAGGACTGAAAGCATACTCGAACCCCATTATAATGCAGAAGATAGAGAAACAAACAGAAAACATTGTTTTTGTTAAAAACAGCGGTGAAGCCGTTCGAATGTTATTTGTTACTCTTCGCCCCTCAGCAACAACATCTTGCATTGAACAGAAATTGCTGTCCGTTAATATAAGTTGTGACACACGCCTTGCCGCATCTGCACCAGCACCAACCGCAATGGAGCAGTCGGCTTCTTTAAGAGCCAAAATGTCGTTTACACCATCACCCATCATAGCAACAGTGTTTCCTGCCTTTTTCATTGCTTGAACCAAAAGTTTCTTTTGATGAGGCACAACTCTGCCAAAAACGGTATAGTCATTTGCAATTTTGATGACATCTTGGTCAGACATACCTTCAAGACTGACATATTTTTCTGCACCAATAATCCCAGCACGCTTTGCAACTTCGCTTACCGTTAGCGCATTGTCTCCAGAAATAACTTTCAAATTAACATTGTTCTCATTGAAATATTTTATTGTTTCAATGGCATCTTGACGAACATTATCTTCAAGAACAACAAGAGCAAGTGCCCTTATATCTGTTGGTTTATTCTTGCCATCATATTCTTGTTCACTGTGGCAGAGAGCCAAAACACGATAGCCCTTTCCCGCATTTTCATTTATGATTTGGAATGCTTTTTGATTTTTAGCTTTATCCAACATCATTTCTGGCGCTCCAAGAAAATAACTGCCTTTTCCTTTGAAATATACGCAAGAAAACTTGTTTTCACTGGAAAAATTAAAATGCTTTGTTGCTTTTATGATTTCCTTTGGAACAAACTCTTTTTGCAGTGCTTTTGCTGTATCGTTGTCGTCTTCAAGAGCAAACTGCATAGATTGAATGATTTCATAGAATTTTTCTTTTCTGTCTGGTTTATTTAGAACGGTCAGCTCTTTAAATACCATGCTTCCATCGGTGATTGTTCCTGTTTTATCAAAGCACATAACATTAACTCTGGCAAGCATTTCAATGCAATAGAGGTCTTGAACCAGTGTTTTTTTGCCTGCAAGTCGCATTACACCAACAACAAGAGCGGTTGATGTCAGCAAAAACAGTCCCGATGGAATCATTCCAATGACTGCACCTGATGTTTTGATAACGGTGTTATATATATCATGGTCGCCCGCATAATATGTTCTAAAAAACAAAATAACAGCAATTGGAATTATTATTATACCAATGAATTTTATTATGGTATTCAATGTATTTAAAATCACAGAATTTGGCTTTTTATATTTTTTCGCCTGACTTGTGAGTCCAACAACAAAAGTATCTGCCCCAACCTTATCTGCACGAACATATGCGTTTCCACTGATTACAAAACTTCCAGACAAAACAACATCTCCCGCCTTTTTAACGATAGGCAAACTTTCACCCGTTAAAAGTGATTCGTTCACACGAATTTCACCACTTAAAACAATTCCATCACAAGAAATTTGCTGCCCACTGGATAGACGAAAAATGTCATCAAGAACTAGGTCTGTTGTCAAAATATTTTGTTCTTTTCCATCTCGAATCACATCGACAGTTGATGCTGAAACAAGAGATAGTTTATCAATTATTCTTTTTGACTTTATCTTTTGAATTATACCAATGAGCAAATTAGCAAGCACTATAACCAAAAAGGTTAATTGAGTATAAGCACCAAAGCAAATTAAAATTATTGCAATTATAAAGAATATCAAATTAAAATATGTGAAAATTTCAGAGAAAATAATACCCAAATAAGTTGTTGACTTTTGATTGGTTGCTGGATTATCAAAGCCCATCATTTTCCTTTCTTCAACTTGCGCAGAAGTTAAGCCACTTTCAAGAGTGGTTTCAACTCGCTGTGGTATTACGTTCTTTTTACGTTTATAGTGCTTCACTTTATTCATGATAAATTATTATAACATAAAAATTATTCTAAATCAAGATATTTGAGTTAAAGTTTTAGTCATATATATAAGCGACAAATATTTGCAAAAAGCAAAAAATAAAGATGTAAATTTTATTGTTGATATTGACTTTTTTTATACTTGTGTTATAATTTTATTAAATATTTTATAAGGAAAATAAAATGGAAAAAATAAGAGAATATCAGTTGCTAAGGCTTATTGATGAAGCAAAAGAAAGTAAGAATGACGAATTTAAGAGATTTTATCAAAATAGAATTTTAGAAAGTGGCAGTTTACAACTTATGCTCAAGTTTGCAAAGGAGGTTCCAAACTCTGATATAGAAATTTTACAGCAAAAAATAGTTGACAGTCACAGCCCTATTTGGAACTATCATTTTGTGAAAGAAGTCAAAAAAGCAGATATAAAAAAATCAGAGGAAATAGTATTAGAATATGGTAATCCAGAAATAATTTATTCTTTTGCAAAAAACATTAAGGGTGCAGATATTAAAGCACACGAAAAAGCAATTATTAAAAGTGGAAATGCAAAATATTGCCGTATGTTTGCTCAAGATTTCGCTAATGCAGATTTTAATAGTTTGCAACAAGCGGTCATTGAAAGTCAGGATGTAAAAGAATGTTTTGAATTTGCAAAATTGCCAAAGGCTGATGTTTTATCTTTGGGGCAAGTTGTGATTGATAGCAGAGATTTATATTATAATTATATTTTTGCCGAAACTATTTATGGAGCAGATATTCATGACCATAAAAAAATTCTAGAAGATGCACTTCAAACACAATATTTCAAAGAAAATAAAGCAAAAATGATTAAAGAACAAATTGAGGAACTTGATGACAAAGCAATAAAACTTGATGCTCTTGTTAAAAGACAAAATGAAAAGGCAATAAAAATAAACTTAGATAAACCGCAAACTTTATAATTTTTTAAAGGACAACTTTGTCCTTTTTTATTTTTATATATGCGCAAATGATAAATTGATTATATTAGCACATCAGCAAATCCTTTTAATTAAAAACTATAAACCTAAGTTTGTTTATAAATAATTTCATCTGCAAAACAAAATTAAATTTTATTTATATTCCCTCTACTTATGTTTTGATTGGATAAATTATTATTGTAAATGAACTTTTTTAAAACAGTATTGATGTTATTAAAATCAGCGTCTTTTATATATTTATATTTATATTTATAAAGGCAACAACATTTTAACAAGTAGTAAAAAAGATTTATGTTTCACTTAATAAAAGATGCAGCCATGATTGGTGTTTGTGACATTGTACAGCCACTTGTGATGTTTGTTATTTGTGCTTGCATTTCCTTTTGTTTGGTATTTTAAATGCATATGTTTTGCATCCATTTTGATTGTGAGTGTTAAAATATCAATAAATATTTGTATAAGCATTTTTTAAAGTTTCAGAAAGGACTAACCTTGCTCTATTTTTTCTAAAACCAACTTAAAAATTTGTTAGACTTTTTATTTATTCTACTAGTATTAAAATTAACTAACTTCAAAATTTATTTATTTTTAATAATGATGTATAATGCCATAAGTTAAAAAACTCATGCATAAAAATGGCGCCTTAAAATATTTAAGGGGATTCACCTATCATTTGCACGAGTTTTTATAACAAAAAAAAGACCAGACTTAACAAAAGTTAAAACTGGTCAATAGAAATCTGGCAACGTCCTATTTTCCCAGCTAACTGCGTAGCAAGTATCTTCGGCGCAGAAGGGCTTAACTTCTGTGTTCGGAATGAGAACAGGTGGGACCCCTTCGCTATAATCACCAGAAATGGTACAGTGTGTTTGCGACAAGCACACTCACAACTGCATAGCTATTATATCAAAACAAATGAAATATGTCAACAATATCAACAAACATTTTTTAACTTTTTTAAAACTTGTCAACGCGAAAGCCTGTAAAATAAATTTACGCTCTCAATTGATCAAGCCCTCGACCGATTAGTACTGGTCAGCTGAATGCATTACTGCACTTACACCTCCAGCCTATCAACCTCATAATCTTTAAGGGGTCTTACCAGGTTAACCCTGTGGGATATCTTATCTTAAGGTGGGTTTCACGCTTATATGCTTTCAGCGTTTATCCCTTCCGTACTTCGATACTCTGCAATGCTGCTGGCGCAACAACAGATACACAATAGGTACGTTCACTCCGGTCCTCTCGTACTAGGAGCAAATCCTCTCAAATATCCTACGCCTGCAACGGATATGGACCAAACTGCCTCACGGCGTTTTGAACCCAGCTCGCGTACCGCTTTAATGGGCGAACAGCCCAACCCTTGGGACCGACTACAGCCCCAGGATGCGATGAGCCGACATCGAGGTGCCAAACACCCCCGTCGATGTGAACTCTTGGGGGGTATCAGCCTGTTATCCCCGAGGTAAC
>CALWKH010000029.1 GCA_944381195.1 uncultured Clostridia bacterium | reverse complement strand
TTTTACACTAGACTTTTTAATTTCTTTTTGATATATTATATAAGAGGTGGAAAAATGAAATGTTTGTTTTGCGGAAATACAGACACAAAGGTGATTGATTCAAGGACAAACGAAGATGTAACTTCAATCAGGCGCAGGCGAGAGTGTCCAAATTGTGGCAAGCGTTTTACCACTTTTGAGGTGTATGAAACCATTCCAATCATGGTAATCAAAAAAGATGGCAGTCGTGAAAGTTTTGACCGAGAAAAAATAAGAAAAGGAATGGTTAAAGCCTGTGAAAAACGCCCAGTTACCATGGCGCAAATTGAACAGGTTGTTAGCACCATTGAAAAATCAATCTATAACAGTTTGCTTCAAGAGGTAAGCTCAAAGGAAATTGGCGAAGAGGTCATGAAACATTTAAAACAACTTGACGAAGTTGCTTATGTCCGCTTTGCGTCTGTTTATAAGCAATTCACAGACATTGATAATTTTATAGAACTTTTGAAAAAACTTAAAAGATAATAAAGGGGAATGAAATGGCAAAACCAGTCTTAGCAATTGTTGGAAAACCAAATGTTGGGAAATCAACATTTTTTAATCGTGTTGCTGGCAAGAAAATCAGCATTGTTAAAGATGTTCCAGGTGTAACCCGAGACCGTATATATGTTGACACAGAGTGGGCGGGGTATGCCTTTTCCATGATTGATACTGGCGGAATTGACCCAACACTTGATGACCAGTGGCAAAAATACATCTTAAAGCAAGCAAGTCTTGCAATTGATGTTGCAGATGTTGTTTTGATGATTGTTGATGGGCAAGACGGACTTACTGCAAGTGACCTTAATGTTGCACAAATTTTGCGAAAAAGCAAAAAGCCTGTGGTTTTGGCGGTAAACAAACTTGAAAACAACGAGCAGAACGCTGTTGAGTTCTATAAACTTGGACTTGGAGAGCCAATTGCAATGTCCACTGAACATGGAATTGGCGTGGGCGATGTTTTGGACGCTGTTGTTGAAAAGTTCAAGACAAAAATTTCTCCGTTTGACGAAAAAGAAAAGATAAAAATTGCAATTGTTGGCAGACCAAATGCTGGCAAAAGTAGCATTACAAACAGGCTTTTGGGTGAAGAAAGAGTGGTTGTGAGTGATGTTGCTGGAACAACAAGAGATGCTGTTGATGTTCCGTTTAGATATAATAATAAAGATTATGTTCTCATAGACACGGCGGGAATAAGACGAAAAAGCAAGATTGACTATGAAAGCATAGAGGGATACAGCGTTATGCGAAGTTTGCAAGCAATTCGCAGAGCAGATGTTGTTGTATATGTTCTTGATGCAAGCGAGGAAATCACCGAGCAAGATGTGAAAATCTTGGGCTATGTTCACGAGCAGGGCAAGCCAAGTGTGGTTGTATATAACAAGTGGGACTTGGTGGAAAAAGACCAAAACACAGCAAACAGATACACCAAAAAACTGCAAGAAGCCTTGAAGTTCATGGACTATTTTGTTGTGCAATATGTTTCAACAAAAGACGGGACAAGATTTGGCAGAATCATGCAAAGTGTTGAAAAAGTGTATCAAAATGCACAGACCAGAATTACAACGGGTGTTTTAAATGAAATTTTGCAAGATGCCATCATGACACACCAGCCACCAACTCATTCTGGCAAAAGATTGAAGATAAAATATATCACACAGGTGGACGTTTGTCCTCCAACCTTTGCTGTTTTTGTGAATGACCCATCTTTGATGCATTTTTCATATGAAAGATATTTGGAAAACTGCCTTAGGAAAGCAAAAGATTTCAGTGGCACACCGATTAAACTTATAACCAAACAAAGTGCCAAAAAGGAGGCTTAATAATGAACTATTGGCTTCTTGCCATTTTGTGTGTGGTGTGCTATTTCATTGGTAATATCAGTTTTGGCAGAATTGTCACAAAATCTCAAAATAAAGACATAGACATAACAAAAAAAGGTTCAGGCAACCCAGGTGCAACAAATGTTTTCAGAAATGTGAGCAGAAAATCGGGATATATCACTTTGCTTTTAGATGCCTTGAAAGGTGTTGTTTCCGCACTCATTGGTCTTTTTGTTTTTGGATATGGCACAATTGAAGGGCTGATTGGCCTTTATGCTTGTGGACTGTCCGCAATTGTTGGACATATTTTCCCTGTTATTTTTAAGTTTAAAGGGGGAAAGGGTGCGGCAACCATGATTGGTGTTTTTGCTGTCGCTCATCCTCTTGTTATGCTTGTTGTGTTTGTTCTTGCCTTTCTTTTTGTTTGGTTCTTTAAGTATGTTTCTGTTGCATCCCTTTTGATTGTAACTGTTATGGTTATCTATCAAAACTTAATTTTAACCGAACCAAATCTTGTGATAAGTTTTCTGACCTTTGCTATTTTTCTTCTCACTTGGTTTGCTCACCGAAGCAACATTGAAAGGCTTCTTCGGGGGAAAGAAACAGAAACAAACATCAAAAAGAAAATCTTTAAAGATAAAAAGTGGCAAGAAAAGTTAGATAAAAAAGCCGAAGAAAAGGCAGAAAAGGTTGAATTTAAGCACGAAAAGAAAGAAGAAAAGGCTGAAATCAAAGCAGAGATAAAAGAGGCAAAAGCCGAGATTAAGCAAGTTAAAAAGCAAATAAAAATTGTGAAGAAAAATTCAAAGCAATCAAGACAAAAATCTTCAAAATATAAGACAAAGAAACAAAACAAGAAAAACTGATTTAACAGAAAACTAAATTTTTCCATATTATGAATTGATAGAGTATGCTCTATTTTAGAGGTTTATATGGATAAATTTATTATAACGGGTGGAACAAAGCTTTGTGGCGAAATTGAGGTGGATAGTGCAAAAAACGCCTATTTGCCCATTCTTGCAGGAACAATTCTGTGTGAAGATGAGATTATTTTGAACTCTTGCCCAGACTTTAAAGACATTGAAAATATGTGCCTAATTTTAAAGGAACTTGGCATTGATGTGAAAAAAGACAAACAAACGCTTTACATAAACGCAAAAAATGCCGATAAAACAGTCATTCCCACCTTTTTGGCAAAAGAACTTCGTTCAAGTTTTTTTGCTTTGGGTGCGCTTTTGTCCAGATTTAAAAAGGCAAAAGTGGCATATCCAGGTGGTTGTGATATTGGACTAAGACCGATTGACCTTCATATCAAGGGTCTTAAAGATTTGGGAGTGAAAATAGTTGAAAGCCACGGTTATATCACTTGTGATGCCAGCAACATGAAAGGTGGGGTTGTTCATCTTGACTATCCCAGTGTTGGAGCAACGGAAAACTTGATGATGTCCGCCGTTTTGGCAAAGGGGACAACAACAATTGTTAACACTGCAAAAGAACCAGAGATTGTTGACCTGCAAAACTTTCTTAACTCAATGGGTGCAAAAATTCATGGAGCGGGAACAAGCATTATAACAATTGAGGGAGTAGAACGCCTTCACAAAACAATATATACCCCAATTCCTGACCGAATCATTGCGGGAACATACCTTATTGCCTGTGCCATGACAGGAGGAAAAATTTTGGTGAAAAACTGCATTCCACAGCATTTTTCATCTTTATCTAATAAATTACAAAAATCTGGTTGCAAAATCAAAACATTTAGTGATAAAATCTATATTGAAAGTTCAGGACGGCTTAAAACCATGGGCTTTATTGAAACAAGACCATATCCAGGCTTTCCAACCGACCTGCAAGCGCAAACACTTACCCTTCAAACAATCAGCAAAGGTAATTGCATCATTCAAGAAAACTTGTTTGAAACCCGCTTTAAATTTGTTCCAGAACTTATCAAAATGGGTGCAAACATCAAGGTGAGTGGGCAAACTGCCTATATTTCTGGTGTTAAAAATTTGCTTGGCGCAGAGGTATATGCAACCGATTTGCGTGGGGGAGTGGCACTTGTGCTTGCTGGACTTCACGCACAGGGCTATACCACCATTCACAACATTTTTCACATTGACCGAGGTTATGTAAACCTTGAAGAAAAACTAAGCCGTCTGGGCGCAAAAATAATTAGAGAGAGTGAAAATAATTGACAAGAAAAAACACAATAATAACCATTGTTTTGTTTGTTTTGGCACTGCTGATTCTTATAGTGGTGCTTTCCAGCGTGTTTTTTACTGTTGGTAAAATTTCTGTTGTTTGGCACACTGACAAGGTGAAACTTGAAGATGTAACAAATGAGCAAGTTGTGTCAAGCAGTGGACTTGCCCTTGGAACACACATCTTTTTTGTGGATAAAGATGATGCCACTAATAGCATTGAAAAAGCGTATCCATATATAAAGATAAATAATATAGAAACCATTTTTCCAAACACCCTTTTGATTCACGCACAGGAAAGGCAGGCAATTTTTGCCTTGCAAATGGAAACAAGTTATTATTTGGTTGACAGTGAATTCAAAGTTTTGGAAGTTGTGTCGGGTGAATTTGTGTCAAACACCACAAACGCCATAAAGATTGAAGGAGATTTTGCCTTTGATGAAGTTGCAGGCGAATTTTTAACAGCCAGCGGAACGCTTTCTGCCTTTAAAACCTTGCAACAAAGCTTTTATGAAAACTATTACGAAGACGAAAACGAATTCTATGTTGATGATATGCTTGCATTCTTTAAAAGTGCAAGTTATACCGACACCAAAATAACCTTTGAAACCTTTTTTGGTGTAAAGGTAGAAATATATAATCCGAGTTACAAGCAACAACAAAAAATTGCAATGTTTTTGTTGCAGATTGAAAGTTTGACTGAAACACAAAAAACAACGGGAACAATAATAATTGGAGACTATAACGACAAGGTGCAGGGAAGTTATACCAGCCATGTGGATGAATAAGGGCTACATTTTTATCACAAAAGATAACATAAAAGGTTGATTTATTGTTTAAAAATGCATTAGTGCTTGCATATTTATGCAAGAAAAAGAAAAAAATAATAAATAATTTTGCATTTTTATAAAAAATCGCCTTTTTTTGTTTGACTTATCCTTGCAAAATATATTATTATATAATATAAACAAGTGCAAATAACAATTTTTTGCATAAAAATTCATAGAAGGAGTATCCCTATGGCCAGAAAAAATATAGCAGTTTTAGATTTTGGCACAAGCCATATTTCTGTTATGATTGGCGATAGAGGTGCTGGCAACGGTTTTGACATTCGAGGATACAGCAACATTTCTTACGCAGGCTTTATGGACGGAGAGTTTTTAGAGCCAGAAAAACTTGCCAGTGAGGTTCAGCAAGTGCTTGCACTTGCGGAAAATAATGCCAGAGTGCAAATCACACATCTCTATATTGGTGTGCCAGCAGAGTTTAGTGCAGTGGTTGTGAAAAAGGCAGAACTAAATTTCTATGAAAGCCATAAAATCACCGACCAAGATATAACCGACCTTTTTGATTCCATTGAAGATGTTGAAAGCGAAGAGCACAGCATCATAAACCGTGCGCCTATATATTATGTTTTAGATGATAATTTAAAAATCATCAAACCAAAGGGCAAATATACAACAACTTTTTCTGGGGTTATAAGTTTTGTTCTTGCAGAAAACAAATTCATTCAAACAGTGCAAAAGATTCTGTCTCCGCTTTATATTCAGCATGTTGAATTTTTCTCAGAGCAACTTTGCGAAGCGCTTTATCTAATTCCGCCAGAAGAACGAGACCGATGCGCACTTTTGGTTGATGTGGGATTTTTGACCAGCAGTTTTGCTGCGGTGATGGGTGATGGGCTTCTTTCACTTAACAGTTTTTCCTTGGGTGCGGGACATATCATTGCAGATTTCTGTGATGTGTATGGACTGACCTTTGACCAAGCAAAAGACCTTTTGCTTGAAGCAAGCCCAGACGATGAAGAAGATAGTGACCAAGTCTATGAAATTGCAGTCAATGGAGATGTTATCAAGAAAATTCCAGTTGCCGAGGTGAGTGAAATCATAAAATTCAGGCTTACGCAAATTGGAAAAACAATCAAGAAGTGCATTGACCAAAGCGAAGTCAGCATTCCTGAAAGCTTGCCCGTTTTGATAACTGGGGGTGGAATAAGTTACATAAATGACATGACACACATTCTTGAAGAAGTTCTTAATCGAGAGGTTGAAATTGTGATGCCTGATGACCCAAGATTTGAGCGACCAGAACTGTCTTCGGTGCTGAGCATGCTTGACCTTGCAATCAAACAAAACAAACAGACAGCAAAGATGTTTTTTATAAGATTATTTAAAAAGAATTAAATTTGGAGGAATATATGAATAATTACAATGAATATCCTGCGGAAAATCAAGTTAAGCCTGTTGTAAAAATCAAAGTCGTTGGTGTTGGTGGTGGTGGAAATAACGCCATTAACCGAATGGTGAACGCAGGTGTGAGTGGTGTTGAATTTATTGCTGTAAACACCGACAAACAGGCATTGCAGATAAGCAAGGCAGACTATCGAATTCAAATTGGAATTAAACTAACAAAAGGTTGGGGTGCTGGTGCTGACCCAGAGGTTGGGCTTAAAGCAGCAGAGGAAAATTTGGAAGAACTCAATCAAGCACTCAACGATGCTGATCTTGTGTTTGTTACTGCTGGAATGGGTGGTGGAACAGGAACAGGTGCAGCGCCACTGATTGCTTCTCTTGCAAAGGAAAAAGACATTCTTACAATTGCTGTTGTAACAAAGCCTTTCAATTTTGAGGGAAGAACAAGAATGGAAAACGCTGAAAAGGGAATTGAGTCCTTAAGAAAAGTTGTTGACTCACTTGTTATCATTCCAAACGAAAAACTTTTCAAACTTGTTCCAAAAGGCACTTCAATTGTGGACACATTCAGATATGCAGACGATGTTTTAAGACAAGGTGTTCAGGGAATTTCAAACATCATTGTTGAGAATTCTCTTATCAACCTTGACTTTGCCGACATCAACACCATTATGCGCAATCGCGGACTTGCTCATATGGGAATTGGCCGTGCTCGTGGAGACAGAAAGATTTTTGATGCACTTTCTCAGGCAGTATCTTCTCCTCTTCTTGAAACAACCATTGAAGGTGCAACGGGAATCATCTTTAATGTTAAGGGTGGTGTTCAACTTCCAATTGACCAAGTTCATGAGGCAGCAGACCTTATGCGAGACATTGTTGACCCAGGTTGTAACATTATCTTTGGTGCCAGTGTGGACGAAAGTTTGGAAGACGCTGTTGAAATCACAGTTATTGCAACAGGTTTTCAAGGAAACGAGGCTCCTTCTTTGATTGAAAAAGAGGAAAAAGAGGAAGAAGAAGATAACAGCACCATCTATTCAAAACAAGAATATGCTTCATTTTTAACCAATCGTTTTCCAAACAAGGAAAAAGCAGAGCCAAGTTTTAAGGCAAATATTCCAGTGAGCGAGGAAAAACCAGAAAAGAAAACGCTTTCATCAAGAGTTGAAATTGATGAGGCAGACATTCCGCCGTTTCTTCGTAAACTGCGCAATAGATAAAAATATTTAAAGGAGTTTTTGATATGAATATGACAAAAAGCAAAATTTTGCAAATCGTAATGGGCGGTGTTTCTTTGGTTATGCTTGTTTTGGGCATTTTGATAATTGGGCAAATCATTCCAGCGTTTGAAAGTGCTTGGGCATGGGGAATTTTGGTTATATGTTTTGGATTTATTATTGTTGAAGTGCTTCTTTACTTCCTTGTTCACTCAGACATCATGTCAACAATTTGCAAATGGATTTTGATATTCTTTGGCGTGATTGCACTTGTAATCAACACAGTTGTTCTTTGCGTTGAGGCATCAACAATGTTTGCAGACTTTGGCGCAATCAGCGGTTGGTTTGCATTTATCATGGTTCTTGTAAACTATGCAATCTGCGCAATGATAATTGCATATCTTGTGCTTGCAGACAAAGAATACAAAGTTTTAAAAGAAGAACAAAGAAACCAAGTTGAAGAACAGCCAAAAGAAGAACAAAAATAAGGAGAAAGAACCTTGACGGGTTCTTTTTTATATGTTAGCATTATTGTGAGTTTAAGTTAAGTTTTTTATTTATTAAACTTAAAACAACAAAAATCAAAAGCTCAAAACATAAACATAAAAATTCCAAGGAATAAATATGGAGAATGAATATAAAATAAGAAAAGTGAAAGAAGAAGATGCTGAGCAATATATAAAATTATCAAGTTTAGTGTGGCACTCTGCATATCAAAACATTTTTCCTGAAAGTGTTTTTAAGTCCATGGAAAGTGGAGAAATTGTAAACAAAATGATAAAAAGTTTTGCCAAGCACCAAATATATAACCCAAATCAATTTTCCTATGTTGCAGAAGTTGATGGAAAAATGATTGGGCTTATGAGTGGCACATATCTTTCAAAATATGAGCATTTTTCAAAAGAAGATTATGCTGAATTACAATGTTTGTATATTCACCCAGACTATCAGCATAAAGGGCTTGGCAAAAAGTTTTTTGATGTTTTTGTTGATGAAATTAAAAAGAAAGATATAAAAAAATTTGTCATTGGAGTCTTGCAAGATAATAAACAAGCACGAAGTGCCTATGAAAAATGGGGTGGAAAACTTGACTCATATTCACAGCCTTTTATAAAAGAAGGGAAAGAGTATGCAGAAGTGTTTTATACATTTAATTTAACACAAAAAAAAGAACAGATAAAAGAAAACAAACAAATAAAAGTTGAAAATCAAACATTTGTAAAATAATATTTATTGCTTGCAAAAATAATTTTGATGTTTTAAATTTGAGACTTTTATTTTTTTATTTATAAAACACTTAATATTTTTCATAAAGTCCAAATTTTTGGCATACCTTTTAATATATCTTAAAAAAGGAGACTTTATGGAAAGCAAAAACATTTACAAAGACATTGCCACACGCACAAGTGGAGATATATATGTTGGGGTTGTTGGACCTGTTCGTGTTGGGAAATCGACCTTTATCACTCGCTTTATGGAAGAGTTTGTGATTCCCAAAATTGCAAACAGCAACTCAAAGGCGTGCGCCATTGACGAACTTCCGCAAAGCGCAGACGGAACAACAATCATGACAACACAGCCAAAATTTGTGCCAGCAGAAAGTGTGGAAGTGCAAATTGCAGGCAACATCAAAATGAATGTGAAAATGATTGATTGCGTTGGCTATTTGATTGACGGGGCAAACGGACACATGCAGGACGGCAAGCCAAGAATGGTAAAAACTCCTTGGAGCAAGGAAGCCATGCCTTTTGAAGATGCTGCCGAATATGGAACGCAAAAAGTTGTGAAAGACCACTCTACCATTGCCATTTTGATGACAACAGATGGTTCCTTTGGTGATATTCCAAGAGAAAATTTTGTTCCTGTTGAAAATCGTTTGGTGCGAGAGTTAAAGGAATATCAAAAGCCTTTTGTCATGGTGGTGAACTCAAAAAATCCAAATGCAGAAAGCACAAAAGAACTTGTTAAAAGCCTAGAGAAGAAACATAATGTTGGTGTTGTCGCTCTTGATGCCACCACTATGGAAGAAAAAGAAGTTGAAGAGGTTTTTGAAAAAATGCTTAATGAATTTGCCCTTGTTGGAATTGAGTTAAAAATGCCAAAGTGGCTCACAGCACTTCCTTTTGCAAGTGAAATCATAAACGAAATCAGCAAAGAACTGATAAAGGTTGGCAATGGAATTGAAAAAATTGGTGATTTTGACAAAAAAACTGTTATGTTTGCAGACAGTGAAAGATTTGAGCCTCTGATGTTTTCTGGCGTGGAACTTGGAAAAGGCAAAATTTTGTTTGACCTTGTTCCAAAGGAAAATCTGTTCTATGAAGTTTTAAGCAGTGAATGCGGAATGGAAATAAAAAATGATTTTGACCTTGTGTCCAAGATGAAAGTGCTGTCTGTGGCAAAACAAAAATATGACAAAATGAAAGATGCGCTTGACCAAGTTGAAGAAACGGGCTATGGCGTTGTTATTCCCGATGTAAGCGAAATGCAGTTTGAAGAGCCTGAAATTGTGAAACAAGGCGCAGGAAGATATGGTGTGCGCTTGCGTGCAACCGCTCCAAGTTTGCACATTATGCGTGTTGATATTGAAAGCGAAATCAGTCCAATGGTTGGCTCGGAAAAACAATCACAAGATTTGGTTGAATATCTAAGCGAGCAAGGCAAAAACAGCCCAAACGGAATTTGGGAAGCCAATATGTTTGGCAAGTCTATGCATCAACTGATGACCGAAGGTTTAAGCGGAAAAATCAATGCAATGCCAGTTGAAGCCCAAAAGAAAATGCGAAAAACTTTGACAAGAATTGTGAATGAGGGAAAAGGCGGAATTATTTGCATTTTGCTTTAATGTAAAAAAATCATTTAAAAATTTTATTGCTTTAAATTAAATCTATAATTTAAAACATTTAATAATTAAAAATAATATTAAAATTTTCATAATTAAAAGCAGTTAAAAAATTTATAGAAAAATGCAGTTAAAACAATTTTTTATAATTCAATTTATAAATTTCAATAGTTGTTAAAGTAATTTTAAAAATTTTTATGATAGAAGTCAATTTAAAATTTGGATTTTATGTTAAAATATCTTTGCTTTTTGGCAAGGGTATTTTTTTGTTTTTAGTTTTTTAGCATAAAAAATATATAAAAAGAAAAAATATCTTAATAAAAGTTTGTAATTATAGACAAAAAAAGGTTTTAAATATAATTGATTTTTGCATAAAATAGTGCTATAATAGTGAAATCTAATATTATTTGCAGGAGGAATTAGTGGAGCAAAACAATAATGTTGAACAAAAGAGGCAATTTCCATTTTTCACGGTGCTTCTTTGTGCGTTTTTGATTATCATTTTAATCATTTCGTTTTGGCCAAGAGCAGATGACAAAAAGATAACTCAAAGCGACTTTGACCAAGCAATGAGTGAACAAATTGTCGCTGGTGTATATTTCTATGGTGATACCGTGCGAGGTGTCTACACCGAGGCTTCTGGAAAGAACGAAGTCAGTCTGGAAGACTTTATTGCACAAAACGGTGGAGTCTATGACTTCTATTTCACAGTCAATGTGTCTGATGATATCGCAACAATCAAAGAGACCATAAGAACATATAATAATGAAAATGGGGAAGGCGTTGACATCTGGTATGATGGACAACAGCAGGGTGAAAGTTGGATTTCACAAATTTGGCCATTTATCTATATTGCATTGATTATTGCAATTGCGGTGTTCATTTTCCGTGCATTCAACAAGATGAGCGGAAAGAACATGGACTTTGGTCGCAACAAGGCTCGTGTTGAAACAAATCTTAAAGTTCGTTTTAAAGATGTTGCAGGTTGTGAGGAAGAAAAACTTGAAATGCAAGAAATTGTTGAATTCTTGAAAAATCCAAAGAAATTCACTGACCTTGGGGCAAGAATTCCAAAAGGCGTTTTGATGGTTGGACCTCCGGGAACGGGTAAAACCCTTCTTGGAAAGGCAATTGCGGGCGAAGCAGGTGTGCCATTTTTCAGTATCACAGGAAGTGATTTTGTTGAAATGTTTGTTGGTGTGGGTGCTGCAAGAGTTCGTGATTTGTTTGAAACTGCAAAGAAAAACAGTCCTTGCTTAATCTTCATTGATGAGATTGATGCTGTTGGAAGACAGCGTGGAACGGGGCTTGGCAACACAAATGATGAGCGTGAACAAACTTTAAATCAACTTCTTGTTCAAATGGACGGATTTGAGTCCAGCGAAGGTATCATTGTGATTGCAGCAACCAACCGTCCAGATGTTCTTGACCCTGCACTTTTGCGTGCTGGTCGTTTTGACCGCAGAATCACTGTTGGATATCCAGATGTGTCTGCTCGTGAAAAGATTTTAAGACTCTATACCAAAGACAAGCCAATGGCAAGTGGCATCAACTATGCGGGCATTGCTCGTCATTTGGGACCTGGAACAACAGGTGCAGACATTGAAAACATCATCAATGAGGCTGCAATTTTGGCAGCTCGTGATGAGCGTTCAATCATCACTCAAAATGACATCATGGAAGGAATTGTGAAAACAGCAATGGGACCACAAAAGAGAAGCCATGTTGTCAGCGAAGAGGACAAGAAAAACACAGCATACCATGAATCTGGTCACGCAATCGTAAGCAGAACAAGAAAGAATGTTGAACTCAAAGTTCATGAGGTAAGCATTGTTCCTCGTGGTGTAAGTGGTGGATACACCATGCCTTCACCAGAAAAAGACTTAACTCAATATACAAAAGAGCAACTCATTGATCAAATTGATGTCGCAATGGGTGGCCGTGCGGCAGAGATGATAATTTATAACAGAATTGCAACTGGAGCATCAAACGACATCAAGCAAGCAACAAATCTTGCACGAAAAATGGTAACAGAATTTGGAATGAGCGCACGCCTTGGCTCCGTTTGCTATTCTGGTGGGGAAGAACTTTTCCTTGGCAGAGATTTCCAATCACACAATAATTTCAGTGAAAAAACAGCCGAAATAATTGATGCCGAAGTTAAGACAATCATTGATAATTCTCTTAAATCAGCAATTGAAACTTTGGAAAAGCATCGCAAAGAACTTGAAACAATGGTTGAAGTGTTAATGGAAAAAGAAACAATCTATTCAACCGAGGTTGACATGATTCTTGCAGGAAAGAGTGCAAAAGAAGTTATTGATTCAATCAACGAGCGTGAAAAGCAAAAAGAAGAAGAGAACAAACAGGCTCGAGAAGCAAAAATTGCAAAGGAAGAGCAAGAAAGAAAGGAAAAAGAAGAGCGTGAACGTATTTTGCGTGAAACAGCGATGATGGCATTCAATAATTCAAACAGCGAGGATACTGGCAAACCAAAACAAGAGGTGGCGTCAAAAAAGAGCAGTGAAAAAGAAAGCTCTGAGGTAAAAGAAGCAAAGGCTGAGCCAGTGGAAGTGGTATCAACTGAAGTTCAAGAGGAAAACACTTCAAATGCTGGCGAAAAGACCATCATAAAAGAAGAAACAAAAAAGAAGACATCAAGAGCAAAAACCAAGCAAACAAAAAATGATGAATAATTTGCTTGACCTGAACTAAATCTTATTATATAATAAAACATAAGCGAAATTTTAAAAATGAGGAAATTATGAAAACAGGACAAATTATAGGCTATATTGGGCTTGCAATAATCAGTGTGTTAATTATAGTTGTGATTATTTTATCCTTTGTTCCAGTTAAGCTTGCGCAAAGTTTTGACAGACCAACTGGACAAATTGCAGTGTATAAATATGAAGACAGCACTTTGAGTGTATATAACATGCCAACAAGTGATACCAGCAAACAA
>CALWKH010000028.1 GCA_944381195.1 uncultured Clostridia bacterium | reverse complement strand
AAAATTATCAATAAATTTATTTTTTTCATAGACTGATAAAAACAATAAAAGGAAAAGATGATGAGAAAAATAAATTTAGCAATTGTTGGCGCAACTGGACTTGTTGGGCAAACATTTTTGAAAGTTTTGGAAGAAAAAAATATTATGATAAAAAACCTATATCTTTTTGCATCAAAGAACAGCGAAGGGAAAATTATCAAATTTAAAGGCAAGGAATATAAGGTTCATGAACTTAATGAGAAAAACATAAGTAGTAAGATAGACTATGCTCTTTTCTCTGCTGGTGGAGAAACTTCAAAAAAGTTTGCGCCAATTTTTAAAGCAAAAGGCATAACGGTCATTGACAACAGCAGTGCATGGCGAATGGAAAAAGATGTTCCGCTTGTTGTTCCGCAGGTGAATGGAGAAGACGCTTTGACGCACAACCATATCATTGCCAACCCAAACTGTTCAACCATTGCTTGCATGGCTCCACTTAAAGCACTTGATAATGTGTTCAAACTTAAAAGCGTAAGTTTTGCAACCTATCAAGCAGTCAGTGGAAGCGGGCAAAAGGGAATCAATGATTTTTGTATAACAGAAGAAAACTGCGAACCGAAGTTTTACCCCTATAAAATCTTTAA
This sequence comes from uncultured Clostridia bacterium, assembly GCA_944381195.1. Taxonomy (GTDB): domain Bacteria; phylum Bacillota; class Clostridia; order Christensenellales; family UBA1242; genus UBA7584. Next base: position 12,719 of record CALWKH010000028.1, on the reverse strand, counting down.
CAACTGCTTGCCACATATTGACAGTTTTGAGGAAAACGGATACACAAAAGAAGAAATGAAAATGGTAAATGAAACCAGAAAAATTTTAAATTTAAAAAACTTGAAAGTCATTGCAACCTGTGTTCGTGTTCCTGTTTTAAACTGCCACTGCATCTCTGTTGTTGCAAGATTTAAGAAAAAAGTTGACTTACAAAAAGCCCTTGATGCACTTAAAAACTTTAAAAGCATTGTGCTTGTTGATGACACCAAAAACAACATCTACCCAATGCCAATCATTGCAGACGGCAAAGATGAAGTTTTTGTTGGCAGACTGAGAAAAGATTTGTTTGACAGCAAAACTTTGACCTTTTTCTCTGTGATTGATAATCTGCGAAAAGGTGCTGCAAGCAATGCCGTTGAGATTTTGGAATATCTTATTCAAAATGAAAATTAACTTAAAGACAAAAAAAGATAAAGCAGAAATTTATTTTTAACTGAAAAAAGAACTTTACTAAAAAGTGAAAATCAAAATTAACATTTTTTGATTTACCTTAAAAACTATAAAGTTCTTTTTTATTTTTTAAAAATCAAAAAAATAAGTCAAAACCTTTTTTGCAAAAATTTTGCTTAATTTTTTAAATTTTTTGTGTTTTTTATGTTAAAAAGCGATTATTTTTAACATTTTATTCTGTTTTCAATGTCTAGAATCAGTTTATCACACAAAAGGTTAAGTTTTGCAAAATCAACATTTTCAATATAGCACTTTTCAAGTTTTTCATGAAGCAGTTTTGATTTTGCAATGCACTCACCCGCTTTTTTTACAAGGGTGTCAATTTGTTTGTCGTTGAATTTTTCCAATTCTCCAGCATTTTTAACCTGAGATTTGATGAGAATGTCAAGGCTTGGAATATATATTCCGTCCAGCATTTCAGGTAAAACAACATTTGAAAAAGTTGTTATATCAATTCCGTTATCCAGCAAACCTTTCTTGATTTCATTAAGAACAGCATCACAAAAACAAAGGTTGCCCTTGATGGCGAAAACAGAACAAAATTGATTTATGTCATCAAAGGTGAAAATTCCATTCTCACAAACTGCGCCAGAGAAAAGTTTTCGCTCTGTAGCCTTTCTGCCAATTTTTGCCGAGCAAATTTTTGTTAATATGCTTCTTGCCTTGCTTTCAACAAGGTCATAATTTTGGTTTTCACATAATTTTTTATTTATTTTGGCAATCTTGTTTGCACTTTCTAGATATAGATAGGCATATGCAAAAAGTTTTGCTTTTTCTTTTAAAATATCTTTTATCTGCTCTTTATATTTGCTTACATTTGGGCTTATAAACTCACCAACATTAACAATTCTATCCTCCACCTCGGGAATTTTTGCCTCTTGAACATGAGGCGCTGTTCCGTCAACCATGCAAATATTATGGCTGGCAAGCCTTATTCCGTCAAGGCTGTTTGTATCGGTTGAGCAATGTATGAATTCAACCTTTTCGCCTTTCTCAGCAAAATATTCTCCAATCTTTTTCATAAGTGAACTTTTTCCAGTGCCTGAACCACCCTTTATAACATATGTAAACTGGTCATCACTTCCTGCGTTTAAATTACAAAATCGGTCCAAAAAACCAATGCCTGAATTAGCACTAGCGAAAAAATGTTTAACTTGCATTATATCCTCCTTGATTAATTACACAAATATTTTATATGCAACATAAAATGTAAAAGGGGACAAAAAAATATGATTTTTTATATTGACAAACAAGATAAAAGAACAAATTACATTGCAAAATCTTTAAAAAAGAAAAGGCAACAGGTTTTTTCGGTTGCTGAAATGAAAAATGCAAAAAAAGACGATGTTTTAATTTTTCCACCCTCAAAAAAGTGGGCAGAAGAGGAAGTGCAATCACTTCCTTGTGATATAACACTTTTTTGTGGAAATTGTAACTTCAAGGAAATTTTAACGCAGAAAAACATAAAACACATCAACTTTTTAAGCGAAGAACATTTCAGTGTTCAAAACGCCCGCTTAACTGCCGAAGGAGTGCTTGCACTTTTGATTGAGAACACCCAAAAATCAATTTTTGAGCAAAACATTTTGCTTTTTGGTGCTGGGCGAATCACAAAAGCAACAGCAATTCTTCTTTTAAAACTTGGAGTGAAATTTTCAATTGTAACCTTCAACCAGGCAGAATTTGAAAATTGCTTTTATTTTTGCAACAAAAACTATTTGGGCTTTGATTTTGTGAAAGATATAAAGAATTTTGATGTTTTCATAAACACAAGACCAATTAAATTTATTGATGAAAACATCATTAAAAAAATCAAAAAAGAAAGTTTATTTATTGAAACCGCATCAATTGACTGCCTTGACAAAACCTTGGTGAAAAATTTTTGCTATTTGCCCGCACCTGCTTTGCCATCACGTTTTTGTTTTGAAAGTGCGTCAAACTTGATGCTTGATAAAATTTTAGGAGAACTTAATTTATGATAAAACTTGGCTTTGCAATAACAGGATCTTTCTGCACTCACAAAAGAATTTTGGAAGAAATGGAAAAACTGGTTTTAAAGGGCTATGACATTTTGCCAATTTTAAGCGACAACTCTTTTAAAACGGACACCAGATTTGGAGAAGCAAAAGAATTTATCGAAAAAGTGGAAAAAATTTGTGGAAAAAAAGTTGTCCACACCATCACAGAAGCAGAAAAAATTGGCCCAAATAATTTGATTGACATTTTGGTTGTTGCTCCATGCACAGGTAACACCTTGGCAAAACTTGCTAACGCAATAACAGACAACGCTGTAACCATGTGTGCAAAATCACATGTAAGAAACAACAAGCCTGTTGTGATTGGAATCTCTTCCAATGACGCAATGGGGCTTAATTTTAAAAATCTTGCCCTACTTTTTAACTCTAAAAACTTTTTCTTTATTCCGTTTTCACAAGATGACAGTGCAAAAAAACCACATTCACTTGTTGCAAAATGGGAAAAAACAGAAGACACAATTTTGGACGCTCTAAAAGGAAAGCAAATTCAACCAGTCATTGAATAAAAAAGGAGAAAATCTATGATATTCAAAGGAAGTTGCACCGCCCTTGTGACACCTTTTTCAAGTAGAAAGCAAAAAATCAACAAAAAGGTATTAAAAAAACTGATTGATATGCAAATTGACGGTGGAAGCAAAGCAATTTTAATTCTTGGCACCACAGGTGAAAGTTCCACCATTTCAAAAGATGAACAGTTTGAAATGGCTGACTTTTGTGTTAAATATGTTAATCATCGTTTGCCCGTTATAATCGGCTCTGGCAGTAATAACACCAAAGAAGCGATTGAAAAAAGTTTGGCTTTTGAAAAAATTGGTGCTGATGGCTTACTTATTGTTTCGCCATATTACAACAAGACAAGTCAAAATGGCTTAACTGTTCACTATGAAAAAATTGCAGACAACGTGAAAACACCAATCATTCTCTACAACATTCCGTCAAGAACAGGTGTCAACATTCTGCCCGAAACAGTCATTCGCCTCAGCAAGCACAAGAACATTGTTGGAATCAAAGAGGCAAGTGGAAATCTTATGCAAGTTGCAGAAATTCTTAAAAACGCAGACAAAGATTTTGCCGTTTACAGCGGTGATGATGCACTAACATTGCCTATTCTTTCTCTTGGCGGACATGGGGTAATCAGCGTCGCTGGAAACATTGTGCCACACTTCACGCAACAAATTTGCGAACTTTTTGAAAACGGAGAAATTAAAAAAGCGCAAGAATTGTATTATAATCTTCTTCCGCTTATGAGAGCTCTGTTTTGTGACATCAACCCAATTCCAGTTAAAGCCGCACTCAACCTTTTGGGAATAAAGGTTGGAGAATGCAGACTTCCGCTAACATCAACTTCGGTAAAGAACAAACACCTTTTAAAAAAGGTTATGAAAATATAATTTGCAAAAAAAATCAACAAAAAAACGCAATTTTTTGCGTTTTTTATTGTTTTATTCACATTTTTACAAAATTTTATCATTTTATCTAAAACAATTTTATGCATTATATTATATAAAAATTTAAAAGGTCATTTTAAAATCTTTTATCTCTTTTACTGGTGGAATTTTATCATCATTGTTTAAATCTTTGCTGATAAACTGGTCATAATCAGTTGTTATAATTTTCACATTATGTCTTTCATAAAACCCACGAGCAAGCACAGCACCTTTTCCGTCAGGAGAATATTTCCCTTCAATTCTCTTGACTCCATGTTTTCTGCAATCATCTTCATAGGCACATATAAGAGCATGTCCAATACCTTCGTTAAGATAGTCAACATGAGACACTATTTGGAAAAGCCACGATTGTAAATCATTGTTTTTATCTTTCTTAAAAAGATATGTGAGAAAACCAACCTCTTTTCTTCCAAGAGTGTAAGCAGTTATTTTATAATATGGCTCACGGGTATCAAGCCCTTTTTGTTCATGAACCAAATAAAATGGCATTCCATCTTTTGTTACTAACATAATTCATTCCTCTTTAAAAGCATACTCTAAAAAATCTTTTGAAAATCTTGTTCTTTAACACTGAAAGGCTTGTCTTTTTTATCTATTCTTTTTTGAATGATTGGCAAATAACTTCCTCTGCTTAGCACATAGCCATGTCTTTTATAGAAGTTAAAAACAATTTCATCACCTCTGTTCATCGGATAGAAAAGCCCAGCAACAACAATTTTTCCACTTTGTTTGCATGATTCTTCATAGGCAGAAATAAGAGCGTGTCCAACACCTTGGTCATAATATTTTTCATCAACACCAATATCTTTAATCCATCCAGATTTTTCATCACTTTCATATGTTAAAAAGCCAATGTTTTCGTTCGCAAGCGTAAACGCACAAATTTCACCGTCTTCGCCAAATTCATCCTTTTCCATTTTATGCACCAGATAAAAAGGCACACCATTTTTTGTTACCAGCATTTTTTCTCCATTTTATACATCATGTCTTATACATCAAATTTTTATTACTTAAAATTTAAGCAAAAATCAAACGCAAAAATATTGTTAAAAATTTATACTAAAAACTTAAAGAAAAATCTTTATTTTCTTTGACTGGTGGGAGAACATCATCTTTTTTTGGATATTTGACAACATATTGATTGCCGTCTTCGTCCTCTTCAATCTCAAAACCATGCCTATTGTAGAAACCATCAGCAAGATACCAGCCCTCACTGTTAGGTTCAAAAAAGCCTTCCATAACACTGGTGTCAGTCTCTCTGCACACTTTTTCATAGGCGCACATAAGCGCATGCCCAACACCTTCGTTAAGATATTCCTCACAGACATTTATATTAAAAAGCCAAGACTTATTTTTTCCTTGCTGTCTGTATATGTGATAGATTAAATAACCTATTTCCTCATGAGCAAGATTATAAGCGCTTATTTTTTGATAAGAAGAAGTTTTGTCACCATATGTGTTTTCTTTCATTGACAGATAAAACGGTCTGCCAGTTTTTGTTATCAACATTTTTCATCCTCCTTACCATTAATTTTTATTTTTTTCTCGTGTTATAATTATATCAAAAATCAGGCAAAAAGTCAATATCAAAATTTTTCCAACTTTTTAAAAATCTTGCTTGATATTTTATCTTCACTGTGATATTATAAATATATTACATATATTTATCGAGGTAAAAATTGACAGCAAAGAAAAACATTTGCGTTGCCAATGAAATATACAAAGATGTTAACTATGACGCTAACATCAACTTCATTAAAAGCCAAGTTGGCGAACGAAAAAGCATTTTAGATACAAATTCTGAAAACGGAAAATTCTTGGGTCTCCTTGAAAAAGAGGGCTTTGAAATTTCCGCTCTTGTTTCATCAAAAAAATCAAAAGAACTTTTGGAAGAAAACACCAACTGCAAAATATATAGCAAAAGTCTTTTTGCATTTCGCAAGCCCAAAGATAAATATGATGTGGTGATTTCTTTGTTTTCTGCTTGCAACAAGTTTAAAAACTATATTGGAATTGATAATGCCCTAAGCAAAATGGCAAAATGCTTAAAAGAAGACGGGGTTATCATTTTGGAACTTACAAAAAAGGTTAAGCAAAGTGATAACAGCAAACTGCTTCAAACAAGCAAAATTAAAACAAGGAAAGAAAAAGTTAAAGTTGTTAACGTTTACAAGGTTAACAACAAAAATTATAAATTTAAGTCTAAACTGAAAATTTTTGAGATTGAAAAAATTGCCAACATAGCAAAGAAGAACAGACTTAAAATTGTTGATGTATATCGTGACTACAGTGTGAAAGTTCCAGATGAATATGGTGACAATATGCAAATTGTGCTTACCTTTAACAGTGATGAAACAAAAAAAGAAGAAAAGACTCGCAAAAAGCAATTTGTAACCAAAAAAGGCAAGGTTAAAATTTTTCATCGCAATGTCTATATCTTTACCATGATTTTAATGGTTTTCTTGGGTGGAGTTTGCGGAAGTTTTGTTGGCGACTATTATAACTCAAACTTTGCAAATCGTGCAAACTTTAACTATACCGATGCGCAAGTGGCGGAAGCAATGGGTGACCCTAGCACTTTGGACAGAAACCTTTCGCCAGACAAGCTGGGTGTGGTTGAGTCATTTATGCTGGCAGAGTATTTGATGAAAGAAACAAACTTCTCAATGACCGAAACGGGTGTGGTTAACACCATGGTGTCTGGAATGGCTGTTGTTCAAGATGTTGCAGGTTCTCTTAAAAACGAAAATGGCACAAGAACAAGAGTTACCGCCAGCACGGGAATGGTTCCTGTGGCAATTAAAACAGTGTATAATGAGGGTTACGACAGTTTGATTTTTAGCAAAGGAACGCCAAGCGACCTTTCAAGCGCAGACTTTGGCATCACTTGGAGCGAAGAAAACACGCAAGCACTCAGTGACTATCACGAACTTTGGGGTGTTACTCCAAGTTGGTTTATGCCCTATGTTATCTGCAACTCAACAGTTGCCAAGGCAACCGCTTTTGAAAAAAATGGTTCTGCCTACACCGCAACACTGACACTTAAAACAAGAAAGAACTCAGACGCTGGGGACACAAACAACTTGCTAGCATATACATATTATGTAAAGCAAATTGCTCAAATGAGTGGTGTTACGGTTACTGACTTTAACTTCTGCACCATCACATTCAGCATTGATGAAAACTATCGCTTGATTTCAATCTCTGTTGAAGAGGAATATTCTGTTATCTATGGAATCATTCCAGTTGTTTGTTCTGGAACTTTAAATCAAACATTCACATATTAAAAGGGAAAAATATGATTACAATAAAGAGAAAAGTTTGGCTGCAATATATTGTTGTATTTCTTTTAGCAATGTTAGGCACTGCTTTCTTCACCGTTATCACATTCAAAGAGCCAACTGTTTCGGTTAGTGCAACTGGAAAAGTTATTGAAAACATTTTGTCTGCAAAAGACGCGAAAGCAAGTTTTGACCTTGCATATAGCGATGATGTAACAAAAGTTGAGGGTTCTGGTGAATTAACCCTTGTTATAGATGAAGAAACTTCAAATATAAGTTTCAGTTTTAATCTTGATTTAACAATTAACGAAACACCAATTTCCGCTCAAATTTCTTTTACAAAAGGTGTTGCATATGTTAAATATAATGATTCAAATCTTAAATTTGATGTAGATTTTTTAATCAGTAACTTTGAGGACATGATGAGTTTTATTTCGCTGATTTTAGAGCAAGTCGAACTTCCTTTTGACACATCTTCAATCTCGACCTCATCACTTCAAGGCTTGATTTCAGGTGCAACAGAAGAAGAAACTGAAAATGGATATTTGGTTATGTTTCCACTTTCAAGCCTGATGGACATTCTTCCAAACATCTATATTCAGGCAAATGAAAACTATCAACCTGTTCACATCTACACCGACACAAATGAGACAAATCTATTTTTTGAAGCAATAACAGACTTTGAAAGCAAAAACGAACCAATCACTCCAAGTGACGAGCAAAAAGAATATACCGACATCAGCAAAACCTTTGAACTGCTTACCCTGCTTAAAACCTTTTCAAACGAAACTTTTGCTCTTGATTTAAACATTTTAAGCCCACTTGAAGCAAATCTTCAAGCAAAGATGTCTTTAAATCCCCTTATGGTGCAGTTTAATGCAAATGCATATGGACAAAATGCTCTTGTTACCTTTAAAGACAATGAATTTTTTGTGGACATTCTCGGTGCTAAACTTAAAACTGACCTTGATTACCTGACAGGTTTGATTGACTTTGATGTTGACCTTGGCTCGTTGCTACCAGCAACTGACATTTTGGACTTAATTGCAAACTTTGATATCTCTTCTATTTCACTTGATAAATACATCACAATCACCGAGGAAAACGGATTTAAAAATTTTAATATAAGCATTGATGACTTTTTGCTTGTTCTAATCACTCAAAACGGCGTAATTGACAGCATTGAACTATTTACCCAAGAAACGCAAATTTTTGAGGCAAATGTCATAACAGAAAACATAACCTTTGAAGAAATTGACACAGCAAAATATTATGACGCTTCTCTTGTGATTGACAAACTTGACATAATCAAAGAAATTATTGAAAAGAAGAAAGTTTGCGGACAAATTGAATTTACCGCAGGCGACATCACCGTTACGGCAGACATTTTGGCTGACTTTTCAAACGGCATCAAAGCGCAAGCAAGTTTCAATCTGTTTGATATGCCTGCTGTAATCACCTTTATTGACGACATAGTTTATCTGGAACTAAACAACATCAAACTTTCCGCAAGCATTGAAGACATGGAAATTCTTGCTGGGCAAATCTCACAAGTTGTTGGCACCGACTTTTCTCAAATTCTAGAAAGCATAAAAACAACAATCTATGACAAAGCAAGCGAAATTTTTGACGAAACAAAACCAATTCTTTTAGAAGACTTCTTTGTTGATGAAAACGCAATTTCATTTGCTTTTAGTGGAATTTCTTTTGATTTTGACTTTTCACAAGACCTTGCCGTTAAGATAACCACCGAGAAACTAAGTTTTGATGCCAGCCTTAAAGCCATAGACAATGCGGAAATCAAAGTTAATGGAACATATCAAAACATCAAAAGCCTTGAAACACTTTTAAACCTTGCTAAAAATGCTTTAAGAACTCAAAGCGCCACATTCAGTTTAAACTATGAAAACCTTGCACTAAACGGAAAACTTGATTTTTCAAATGGAATTTATGCTGAAATTGAAACCTCACTGTTTGGAAAAACGCTTAAAGTTATATATGAAAACGAAAACATATATCTAAATTATGATGGTGTCTTTGTTAGAACAACTATCACTGAAATTAAAGAAATTCTTTCTTCATTTGATGTAAATCTTGATTTTGATTCAATCACTGCAAGTCTTGGCGAAAACGAACTTATTAAAAATATTTTAAGCATTGCAGACAGTCAAGAAATGGAAAATATCTTGAATTCAGTTGTCACAATATTAAAACAGATTGAAACACTAACCTTTGACGAAACAAAACTCACACTTGAAATTGCAAACCTTCTTTTAAACGCAGAGTTAACAGATAGCACCGCAAGCGGAAGCATTCAATATGATGAATATTTGATAAACTTTGGTATTGAAGTAAAAGAATTTGAAAAGACAAACATTGAAGAACAAAACTATATCAGTTTAAGCGAAGTTGTGAATGTAGCTCAAAACATGAAAGACTACATCTCAAAAGGACAGTTTGGCTTTGAGGCTTCAATCACAATCAATGGGCAAATCTTTGAAGTTCCAATCTATCTAGACATCAATAAAAAAGCACTTTTTGCCAAAACAACTTTTGAAGACCTTAACATTTCTCTTACCTTTGTTGATAACACAATCTATGTTCAAGTGGAAGACATCTTGGTTGAAGCAAGTTTTGAGAATGTGAAAGAAGTGTTAAACATTGTGTCTCAATATGTTGAAATAGACACGCAAGTTGTAAACGAAATCATTGATAAAGTTATCAGCATTTTAAACAACCCAGAAAGTGCGCTTGATATGTTAGAACTTCCAGAAATAACCCTTGAAAGTGTTTTATCAATAATTTCAAACGACTTAGACTTTGATATTTGTCTAACCAAACAAGACAATGAGTTAACATTATCAGGCAGATACGCAGAACATAATTTTGCTGTCTTGCTTGAAAACAATAGTATCAACCAAATAAAATATAATGGAATCATAAACGCAACACTTGATGTTATTGATTTCGTTAGCATCTCTGCTCCAACTGGAAATATAATCAAAGCAAGCAATTTAATTAAACTCTATAATGCAGTAGTAAATATGCTAGACGGCGCAATCTCTGGAACTGGACAACTTAGTTTCACTCTTTTGGACGAACAAAACACCATTGATATAAACTATGCGCTAAACCTAAAAGACGGAATTGAAGCACAAATTTCAACCACCTTTAAGGGCATTAACATTTCAGCAACTGTTAAAAATGATACAATCTATCTTGATATTGCTGGCATGAAAATCTATCTTGCAATCAGTGAGATTCAAGACCTTATCACCTATCTTGAAACCACCTTTAATCTTTCTCTTGGTGATTCTCTTGAAAACCTCACAAGCGCACTTGAAATTTCAAGTTCCATTAAAGACATATTAAACACAGACCTTGAAAAACTTGAAGTCACAGAAAACACAGCAAACATCATCTTCAAGGGCATTGATTTAAGCATTAACTTTGATGAAACGCTTGAAAACATTGCACTTGAATTTGGCGACATCTCTGCAAGTTTGAATTGCAATGTTGAACAAAACTTTGATTTAAATTTAAATGCAAACGAATTTAAACACTATCAAAAAGTTTTAAACCTTATTAACATTTTGCTTGACACCTTTGACTCAAAACAATTCAACATTAATGCACAGGCAAATGTGTTCCGTGGCGACAAGGAAAGTTATTCTGGCAACATGAACCTTTCACTTGATATGACCAATGAGTTCATTTTAAGCGGAAGTGGAATTTTAAATGGTGAAACAGACAGTTACAATGTGAAACTCAATGTGGAAAATGATTATATATATATTGATTTCAACAACTTGAAACTTAAAGCAAGCAAGCAAAGTTTGAAAGAGATTTTAATCATTGCACTTCAAGCGCTTGGCATTGACCCTAGTTCAATTAAAATCTTGGGCGTGATTGATGATGACATGAATTTCAACACCGACAACATTTCACAAATCATTCCTTCCTTTGATTTGGGCAACCCACTTAATATGCTTCAAATCATAAAATCACTTGGCCTAAAGGAAAACTCACTTACCTTGGTGCTTGACGGAAAACAAATCAGTCAAGAAGGCAAAGACATGACAGTTTCAATCAACTTTGATGCAACAAAAATCGTCAGCATATCACTTCAAAACATCTTCACAGGTGTAAGCGAAGACGAATATTTTGACCTTGTGCTTTCCTTTGATGAATTTAATGGCGTAAATAAAGTTGTTGATGAGGGATTTATTGACATTTCAAACAGCAGTGAAATTTTAAAAGCACTTGTAAACACAACATCACTAAACGACTATCACATCACTGGAACAATAACCGTTGACATGAAGTTGATTGGCATTCTTAATTTCAGCATGGATATACCTGTTGACGCACAGATTAAAATTGACGAAAATGGTTCAGTTAGTGCAGTTATCAACTTCCCAGACATTCCAGTGATTGGTTCCAATGTTCCTGGTTTCACAGGCATAAATGTTAATAACGATGTGCCTTATGTTGATATGGACATGACAGTTAAAGACAGAAAAATGACGGTCTACATTTTAGATAAATATATTTACTTTGACCGCTATGACACACTGAACAAATTTCCAAGCGGAACCAGAGACTTTCACAAAACACTCAAAATCAGTCTAAACGACTTAATGGCTGACCCGCTTTATTACCTGTTGCAATTTGGCTTTGGTTTCAGTGACACAATTATGAATGAAATTGAAAAGGCAATGGAAAAAGCAACAAATCGTGAAACGCCAATTGATATTGGCAATGTGCTACTTGGGTATACAAACGAAGGAAATCACAGTCACAACATTATTATAAATCTTGAAGAACTTTCAAACAACAGTCAACTTGAATCGGCAAGCATTGATATCATAACAACAGAAAAAACAAACAACAATGATTTCTATCTATATCAAATGCTGTTTGATATCTATATGCCTCTTGCAACTGGCGTTGAAATGAACCTAAAGACAACTGATTTAACCCTTAATGACATTGGTCAAACGGTTGATACATCAAGCGCTTTTGCTTTTGCTGATTCATATGAATTTAACGAAAATGCAGAAATGGGCTATTATGAAAACACATGGCATAACCTCGACCAGACAAACTATGGAATTTTCTTTGAGGAAAATGGAGGGAATGAAGTTCTCGACCAAAGCGCTTTGGTTGGAACAGAAATCATTTTGCCAACCGATATAACAAAATCGCCTTTTGATGACGGAACAGTTTTAATCACCTATTCTTTTGCTGGCTGGTATTTATCCGCAGACTTCGAAGGCGAACCTGTTACAAGCATAATGACACCAAAACGAGACACTTCACTTTTTGCAAAATGGAATGAAAACATCTCATACTACCGAACCATCTACTTTAACACAAGTTTTGGTGAAAAGCCTGAAAACATTGTTGCAATTGAAAACACGAATATTTCTCTTCCTGAGTTTGCATATATAAAGATAACAAA
>CALWKH010000027.1 GCA_944381195.1 uncultured Clostridia bacterium | reverse complement strand
GTAATAACTTACATAATACAATCTTTAAAATGGACAAATGAAGATAAACACTATGAATGGGTAACCATGTATGAAGGCTTTGCTAAGACCGCAGAAGAAGAGGGATTTAAAGAAATTGCTGAACTTTTCCGTGGGGTTGCAAAAATAGAAAAAGAGCACGAGCAAAGATTCAACGACCTTTCTGTTAACATTGAAACAGGCGAGGTATTCAAAAAGGTTGCTGAAAATGAGTGGATTTGTCTTAACTGTGGACACCGCATCATTTCAAAGGAAGCACCAACTGTTTGTCCAGTTTGTCAGCACCCACAGGGTTATTTTGCGCTTGCAAAAAAAGATTACTAATTTTCAAGTTTTGAGAGTATTAAATTCCCTTTTGCATACACTAATGCAAAAGGGGTTTTTTATGTGGGAGTTTTCAATTGAAACGAGCAAAAAAAATGTTCACTTATTAAGATACATATCAAATAAACTTCAAAATTCCATTTCTTTTTTCAAGGGCATTCAAAGTTTAATGGCATACGATAACATTGCAAGCCTTGCTGTTGGATGTCCCAAACAATATGAAAATCAACTTAAAAATTTTCTTAAAATTTTAATTTGTGATGCAATTTGTTATCAAATGAAGTTTGACTATCTTAAAAATCACATAAATTTTGTTGTAAGCAGTGAAAATCTTTTTGATGCATTCATCAAGGTATATACATATTTTGACAGCGAACTTGAAAGAAGAATTGTTCTTCGCATTTTGTCTTTTGATGAAAAAATTGTTCTTGAAAGTTTTTTATATTTTAAATTACAACCACTTTTATTAAAATGGAAAGAAATGTGTAGTCTTGCAAATTCAAACCTAAGTCTATTTTTAGAAAGTCAAACATTTTTGGAACTTCTAAAATTTTTAATTTCAAACATGGATATAAAAGTTGAGTCTTTGATTATAGATTTATCCAGCAGTTGTCAATTTTTTGAGGAGAGAAAAAACAAATTGATTTTTCTTAAAAACTTTAATGAAGCAGAAGATTTTGAAATCATCACAGGGCTGATTGAGTTTTCGCCCAGTAAAATAAAAATTATAAGTGGAAAAAATCACAATTTAATTTCTTTAATTGCAAATTTATATGAGGGCAGGGTGGAAATTTTAAAATAATATTGAAAAAATACTTGCAAAATTAAACTTTTTGTGCTATCATAGATATCAACAAAGAAGAAGGCTCACTTCTCACCAGTCGGGATACCTAGATTGGTTAACTAGAATCATTTGTGGTTCGAATTCCTAATTTTTTTGTTTTTGGGAAGTGAGTTTGCATTTGCTCACTTCTTTTTTCGTTAAAATAAAAATATTTTTGGGAGGAAAAACATCATCAAAGAATTATTGATAAACGAGCAAATAAAGGCTCAACAAGTGCGCCTGCTTGGTGTAGAGGGAGAACAACTTGGCGTTGTAAGTCTTGCAGAAGCAATGGAAAAGGCAGAGGAACAAGGGCTTGACCTTGTTAACATTTCGCCAAATGCAACACCACCTGTTTGCCGAATTATGAACTATGGCAAATATAAGTTCGAGGCACAAAAGAGAGAAAAGGAAGCAAAGAAAAAACAAAAAGCAATTGAAGTTAAATGCATGGAACTTTCAATGCGCATTGAAGAACATGATATGCTTTTTAAAGCAAAACAGGTTCGCAAATTCTTGCAATCTGGTGCAAAAGTTCGCGTTATCATCAAGGGTGTGAGAGGGCGTCTTGCTGGTTTTGCACATCAGGGAATTGATAACATGAACAAGTTTTACGAAATGCTTCAAGATGATTGCACAGTGGAGCAAAAACCAGAACTTGCTGGTTCAATTATCACCATGATTCTTGCTCCCAAAAATTAACTAAAATTTATCAAGGAGAAATACTATTATGCCAAAAATGAAAACAAACAGTGCAGCAAAAAAGCGTTTTAGAAAGAATAAGAACGGTGTTATAAAACGCGGATGTCAATATGCTGGACACAAAATGACAAACAAATCAAGTAAAAGGAAGATGCGTCTTCGCAAAGGAGAGCAGGTTTCAAAAGCCGATGCTCCAAAGATTAAGAACGCTATATAAGGAGGACTTAGATTATGAGAATTAAAAATGGATTACATGCAATTAAGAAAAGAAATGCAATTTTGAAAAAAGCAAAAGGCTATTATGGTGCAAAAAGCAAACAATTTAAGATTGCAAAACAACAGGTTATGAAATCTGGAAACTATGCATATGTTGGTCGTAAACTTGAAAAGAGAAATATGCGTTCTTTATGGATTGCAAGAATTAACGCTGCTTGCAGACAAAATGAAATCAACTACAGCAATTTTATGCACGGACTTAAAGTTGCTGGCGTAAACCTTAACCGCAAAGTTCTTGCAGACATTGCAGTTAATGATTCAGTTGCTTTTGCAAAACTTGCTGAACAAGCAAAAACAGCAGTTAGTGCAAAATAATTACGCGGGTTTTTGTTATGATAACTATCACAAGCAAAGACAATAAAACAGTCAAAGAGTTTGCAAAACTTAAACAAAAAAAATATGTTGACCAAACAAACATGGTTTTGCTTGAAGGACAAAGATTGGTGGAAGATGCAAGAAAAAGAAACATAAAGTTTGTTGCTATTTTTTGCATGAATGACATTCCCGAAAACAAATTTGACTGTCCAGTCTATAAACTTTCCAGTTCCGTTTTCAAAATGCTTTCCAGCACTGAAAACTCTCAGGGCATTATTGCCGCAATAAGTTTTCCAAAGAAAAGTTTTACTTTACCAACAGGCAATTTTCTTGTTCTAGATAAAATTGCCGACCCAGGAAATCTTGGAACAATAATAAGAACGGCAGTTGCATTTGGGTTTAAAGATATCTATGTTTATAACTGTGTTGACCACCGAAACAGCAAGGTGTTGCGTTCCACCATGGGCACAATTTTTGACGCAAACATATATGATATTGTTATAGATAACTTAAAAGAGTTATCTAAATATAGTCTGCTTAGTGCGGAAATGAATGGAGAAGATGTCTCACAAATAACACGCCCAAATGAACATTTTGGTTTGGTGCTAGGGAGTGAGGCGTTTGGAGTTGAGAAAGAGATTGCAAACTATTGTTATAAAAAAGTCTCATTGCCAATGGAAAACAATGTTGAATCACTCAATGTTGCAATTGCTGGTGGGATTTTAATGTATTTGTTAAAACAAAAATAAAAGGAAGTTAATAATATGTCAGGACATAGTAAATGGGCAACAATAAAAAGAGATAAAGCCAAAACAGATGCTGCACGCGGAAATGTGTTCACAAAAATTGGCCGTGAAATTGCAATTGCAGTTAAAAATGGCGGAGGTGACCCTGCATTAAATCCAAGACTTGCCACCGTTATACAAAAAGCAAGAGCAAACAATATGCCAAACGAAAACATTCAGCGATCCATTAAAAAAGCGACAGGTGAACTTGGCAGTGTAAACTATGAAGAAATGGTTTACGAAGGCTATGGCCCAGGTGGTTCAGCAGTGATGCTTGATATTGTTACAGACAATAAAAACAGAACATCAGCAGACATTCGCCACATTTTTGACCGTGCAGGTGGTTCACTTGCTGGTCCAAACGCTGTTGCATATCTTTTCACAAGAAAAGCAGTTGTGGTTGTTGAAGCACCAAACAAAAAGGAAGATGACATCACAATGATTGCTCTTGAGGCAGACGCTGACGATGTTGAGGACAATCAAGATGGAATTTTCACAATCTATGGTGATGTTTCAAAACTTGCACAAATCAAAAGTGCTTTTGAAAAAAGTGGAGTTAAAATTCTTAGTGCAGAAATTGAACAAGTTCCACATGACTTAATTGAACTTGATGATAACAAATATGCTTCATTTGAAAAGATGCTTGATAATCTTGAAGAAAATGATGATGTTCAAAATGTTTATCACAATGTTGCAATGAAATAAAGATAAAATTTTAACTTAAACAAGAAAAAGAACTTTATCACAAAAAGTAATAAAGTTCTTTTTTTATTTTTAAAATTATGGTTATAAAATTTAAAATAATTTTAAAGAAGGGGAAAAAGAAAAATTGCATGGGCTTGCACGCAAAAGCGTGCAAAATGCATTTTTTGCAAAAATGCATATGCGTTTTTCAAACGCAAAGCCCATGCAAAATAATACTACTTTAACATAATAGTTTTTATTTTAATACAATACTTTATAAAGCACTTTTAATATGAAATATCACATCGAAAATAACTAATTAAAATTTTTTTAAAAGAAATTTTCTGAGTTTATTTCATTATAAAGCTCTTATCTACTGTGAAATGTAACTCCAACAAACTTGTTGCCAACAATCACGGCATTGTTTAACGAACTTGGTAAAACGCGAATTTCATTTTCTTCAACGCATTCCAAGAATTTTTGTTTTAAAGCCAAAGCCTCTTCTTTTGCATTCATATAAACAATGGTAAAGGTAAAGTCAGCAATGTTCTCTCCATTAAGTTTGACAATCTCAAAAAGTTTGTTCACACTTGCTTTAAAACCTCGTGCTTTATCCAAAAGTTTGAAATTGCCCTTTGTGTCAATGCTGATAATTGGCTTGTTGTTAACCATTCCACCAGTAAGGTGAGAGCCAGCCTTTTCAAGAAGAGGGTTGTTTTTGATGTATTCCACATCATCAAATACAAAAGCAGTAACAAACTGACCAGATAGGTCGGTAGCAAACTTAATTGCTTTTTCTAAATCTTGTTCTTTATCAAAAACAAGTTTTGCAAAACTTGCAATTTCACTAACACCCCTTGAAACAGTCTTTGTGTTCACAAGTTTAACCTTTCTGTCTGGAAAATTTTCTGCCATTTGAGTAAAGGCAGATAATAAATCACAACCACCATCAGTATATAATGCATGAGAAAGAGTGAAGAACACAATGTCTTCGCCTTCTTGAAGAGAAGGTGTGAAAAAATCAACCCATTCTTGCTGAGTTATATGCACAATGGAATATTTTCCATTTTTAATATCATCTTTAACATCCTCTTGTGAGAGTTTATTCCAACCATCAAAATCAATAATTTTTTTACCAATTTTAATTTTGCTTGGTGCTAAAAATAAACCATTGTTTTTTAGTTCTTTACCAAACATATCTGCAAATGCATCAACAAAAAATTTTGCCATAATTCACCTCAAGTTAAAGCATACAAAAATATTTTTAAAAAGTCAACTTTAAAACAAAATAAATTCAGCAATTTTTAATAAAATAAGAATAAAAATTTTAAAATCAAAAAGAAATAAAATTCTATCTATTTGTATTAAAAGTTTAATTTACATTGCTTTTTATCATATTTTTTGTTTATTTTTTAAATTTATCAAATAATTTTACTTTTTTTTATTAAAATTATAGCAAATTTTTGCTATATTTTTTACAATGCAAATAACAATTTGAAGATTGTGATTTGTAATTTTTTTTGCCTTTATATCAGCGCTTTTAAATTTTATAATGTTTTACTCTTCTAGTTACAAAAGTTTATCACTCAAAAAAATACAGTGCAAGAGATTTTCTATTGCAAACTAAAAACTAAAATTTTAACCGCTTTTTTACTATACTAATTCATCAAAAAATCATAGATTTTAATATTATTTTTAACCTTTTCAATATATCTGTTTGTTTCGGCGTAGGGGGTGCTAATCAAAGTTTGCCCATCGCTTGAAAATTTTTCATCGTTAAGCCAGTTTTTAACATTGCTGGGACCAGCATTATAGCCAGCAAGTGCTGTTTCAAGGTTTGCAAATTCACTTAACATTTTTGATAGATACAGACAGCCAATTTCAATGTTAAACTCTGCGTCAAAAAGTTCTTCTTCTGAAATCTCTTCTCCCATAAGATAGGAGGCTGTTGCGGGTATGATTTGCATAAGTCCAATTGCTCCAGCGGAAGATTTGGCATTTTCATCATAACCACTTTCAACATTGATAACACTTGCAACAAGCGAAGGCTCTAAATCATACTTTTGCGCATAGTTCGTAATGTAATCTTCGTATTTTTGTGGATACAAAAAATTAAACACACAAACAGCACCAGCAATAAAAAGTGCCATAACAAATAATATATAGAAGGTGATTGAGGCTGTTTTTGACATACGATTATTATATGCAATAAATCAATTTTTTATAAAATCATAATTTTACTTAAAAATGCATATTTAAAAAGTGAAAATAACAAATAAAAAAATGTCAAATAAAAATGATAAAAAAATTAAAATATATAGTGCAGTTCACAACAAAGTAGTTTTTTAACATATCCACACAAAAAATAAGACAGTCAAAAAAGATTAAATTAAGAAAAAATCAAAAGCTTAAAAAATAAATTATTCAAAAAAAATGCATTTTTATTTTGTTTTTTAATAAAAAGTGTTGACAAAAACTGATAGTTGCGGTAAAATATTGTCAAGTAGTTTTACTTTACGAGGTTGTAATGAATATAAACGAAATTGTTGACTTTGCACAAAAGTTTGATGTCTATGGAAAACTTTTAACAACAAAACAGCAAAAAATTTTAACAAGTTATATTGATTATAATGGTTCAATAAGTGAAATTGCTGAAAGCAATCAAATAAGCAGACAGGCTGTTCTTGATTTAATAAAAAGAACAAAGGCAAAACTAGATTTGTTTGAAGCGAAACTTAAAATTCTTGAAAAACAAAATGCTTTTAAAAAGGAATTGACTTTTACTTGTGAAAATTTGGATTTAACAAAAAAGCAAAAAGAAAAGATTTTTGAAGTAATTGAAAAAGCGGGGGTGTAAAATGTCATTGTTCAGTGGCTTATCGGAAAGACTTAATCACATTTTTTCAAAAATGACAAAAAGAGGAAGGCTGACCGAACTTGAAATCAAAGAAGCAATGCGTGAAATCAGAGTTGCTCTTTTGGAGGCTGATGTAAATTTTTTGGTTGCAAAGAAATTTATTGAAGATGTTTCTCAAAAAGCGGTTGGCGAAGAAATAATCAAAAGCATAACTCCAGCGCAACAGGTTATCAAAATTGTTAATGATGAACTTGTTGAACTGATGGGAAGCACACAATCAAAACTTGATTTAAGTGGAACTCCACCAGTTTGCATTATGATGTGTGGTTTGCAAGGTGCTGGTAAGACAACAATGTGTGGCAAACTTGGCGCATACTTAAAATCTCAAGGAAAGCATGTTTTGCTTGTCGCTTGTGATATATACAGACCAGCGGCAATTACACAACTTCAAATTGTTGGAAAACAGGCTGGCGTAGAGGTTTTTGAAAAAGGAACGCAAAATCCTGTTAAAACAGCAAAAGAAGCAATTGATTATGCAAAGAAGAAAGACTTTAATGTTGTCATCATTGACACTGCTGGACGACTTCACATCAATGAAGAATTGATGCAAGAGTTGCAAAACATCAAAAAAGAGGTTAAGCCAGCGGAAATTTTGCTTACAATTGATGCAATGACGGGGCAAGATAGCGTTAATGTTGCAAAAGAGTTCAATGAACAACTTGACATCACAGGCGTCATTGTAACAAAACTTGATGGTGATACTCGTGGTGGCGTGGCACTTTCAGTCAAGGCAGTAACTGGCAAACCAATCAAGTTCTGTGGTGTTGGTGAAAAACTGGGAGATATTGAACCATTCTATCCAGACAGAATGGCATCACGAATTTTGGGCATGGGTGATGTGCTGACTCTTGTTGAAAAAGCACAGCAAGCCGTTGATGAAAAAGAAATGGCAAAAATGGAGAAAGCACTTCGTGAAAACTCTTTCACCCTTGAAGACTATTTGGCTCAGTTTTCCAACCTTGATAAAATGGGGGACATCAATCAACTTATTGAGATGATACCGGGAGCAAAAAAGAAACTTGGAAATGTAACAATCAATCCAAAAGATTTGCAAAAAAACAAGGCAATCATTCAGTCGATGACACCAAAAGAAAGAAGAAATCCAGACTTAATCAAAGCAAGTCAAAAGAAACGCATTGCCCAAGGAAGTGGCACAAGCATTCAAGAAGTTAACACGCTGTTAAAACAATTCTATCAGTCAAAAGAAATGATGAAAAGATTTAATGGCAAAAAGAAGGGTAAATTACCATTTATTTAAAAATGGAATTTAATATAAAATAAAACATAAGGAGAAAATAAAAATGGCAATTAAAATCAGATTAACAAGAAAAGGAGACAAAAAATCACCTTTCTACCGTGTGGTAGTTGCAGACTCTCGCTGTGCAAGAGACGGAAGTTACATTGAGAACTTGGGAACATATAACCCACTTGTTGACCCAGCAGAAATCAAACTTAAAAAAGACAGAGTGGAATATTGGCTTAAGGTTGGTGCACAACCAACAGACACAGCAAAAGAACTTTTAATCAAAGAAGGCTTGGTTGAAAAAGTTGCATACAGAGCACCAAAACCAAAACAAATGCCACCAGCAAAGAAAGAGGCTCCAGCACCAGCAGAAGAGGGCGCTGAAACACCAGCAGAGGCACCTGCAGAAAATGCAGAATAATTTTTATCATTAAAAGGAAAAACTATGGAAAAAGTTGTTGAATACATTGTTCGTGCGCTTGTTGATAATCAAGATGCTGTCTCTGTTTCTTCAAAGGAAGAGGACGGCGCAATGATAATAACTGTCAAAACTGCGCCAGAAGAAGTTGGCAGAGTTGTTGGCAAAAATGGCAGAAATGCACAAGCAATCAGGACAATTGTTCGTTCTCTTGCTGGCAAACAAGGGTTCAAAGACCAAAAATATGTTGTTAAATTTGAATAGGAAGGCAAAACCTTCCTTTTTGCATATAAAGGAGAAAACATGAAAACAGTTGTCGGGGAAATTGTAAAACCACAGGGCATTCGTGGTGAAATCAAAATAAAACCTTTGGTTGATGATGCGAATTATTTCAATGATTTGTCTGTTTTTTTCGTTGAAAACAATAAATTTACAAAAAAATCTTGTCGTGTTCATCAAGGCTTTGTATATCTTGCATTAAACGAAATCAAAGATCGAGATACAGCCGAAACTTTGCGCAATAAATTTATCGAGGTTGAAAAAGATGATTTGCCTAAGCTAAAAGACGGACAATACTATATAACCGACCTTGAAAATTGTGAAATATTTTTTGAAGATGGAGAAGAGGTTGGAAAAGTTGTGGCGGTTGAAAACTATGGTGCAAGTGATATTTTGCAAATTCAAGTTGGAACAGAAGAAATTTTATGCCCGTTCCTAGAAGATGTTTTTGTTGATGTTGATATTGTTAATAAAAAGATAACAGTAAACAAAAAAAGATTTTTGGAGGTAACACAAAGTGAAGATTGACATCCTAACTTTGTTCCCAAACAGTTTTGCTCCACTTAATGAAAGCATTGTTGGGCGAGCGAAAGACAATGGCAAAATTGAAATAAGCATCACAGACATTCGCACATTTTCCAAGGATAAACACAAAAAATGTGACGACACACCATATGGTGGTGGAGAGGGCATGGTCATGACTGTGCAACCACTTTGGGACGCTGTCAGCAGTGTTAAAAAAAGAAATTCGCACATCATCTATTTAACTCCAAAGGGGGAAACACTCACTCAGCAAAAGGTGGAAGAGTTAAAAGAAAAAAAACATCTTGTTTTAATATGTGGGCATTATGAAGGTATTGACCAGCGTATCATTGACCACTTTGTTGATGAGGAAATCAGCATTGGAGACTATGTTCTAACAGGAGGTGAGCTTCCTGCCATGGTGCTTGTTGATGCTGTTGCAAGATTACTTCCAAATGTTCTTCATAATGAAGAAAGTTTTAAAAATGAAACTTTTGCGAACAGTTTGCTTGAATATCCGCAATATTCAAAGCCCGCAGAATTTAAGGGTATGAAAGTTCCAGATGTTCTTTTAAGCGGAAATCACCAAGAAATAGACAAGTGGAGAAAAGAGCAAAGCGAAAAACTAACAGCAGAAAGAAGACCAGACCTTTTGAAAACAAAATAAAAGAGTTTTCATTAAAAAGTAAATTTTAAAATTTAATTATTTTTGTGGAGATAGTAATGTATATTGAAGAATGTGTCAATGACCGAGAAAGTTTTAACTTATTAATGAGAAGTGTATTTGATGAATTTCGTGTTGCTATGAATAAAAAGAATGATAAAATTTGGTTTAATTCAGACGATTTCAGCTTTACTCCAACTTTAAGCAGTGATTTAATAGATTTGCCAGATGGCACGCATGCTGTTGAAGTTCTTTGTTTGCAAGCGAAAAACAAAACTCACAACGCCACAGAAATTGGCTATAATCGCAGCTTGCCAAAAATATATGTTACTGATTTTGAAGTTTTTCCTAATATCACAATAGATCAAAAAATAAGTTTTAGTGAAGAAGAATTAAAGCAGATAAATTATTTTTATGTTAAAAATATGCTTCTTAAAAATTTTGATAATATGGAGGAATATAAAAAGAACTTTATAAGATATCAACTGTTTAAAAATCAAAAATATTTAAAAACACTAAGCACGGAAATGCGCATTGAAGAAACAAAGAAGATAAAAATTCAAACGGATAAAGTTTTGGCAAAAATGACAACAGAAATTTTGGGTGATGTTTTGTTTTCTTCATATTTTGTTGCAAATAATAAAAACAATGAAGAATCGCCAATAAAAAGAAGGGTTATGAATTCACTAATAAAAAAACATTTTGCATTTTATTTGCCAAAAACAAGAATCAGACAAGAAAAAATAACAAAAATGTTGGATACTCATCAATTGTGTGAAGAAGCGTTTTATTCTGTTTTAACAAGCAACAAAAGAACAAAGGTTTCATCTGTTTTTGAAACAATAGATACCAAGACAAATGCCTTTTTACCAAAAGATATAACAACAGACCAACTTCTAAAAACTTACTATAAAGATACAAAAAGAACGATAAAACAAGAATTATAATTTTTATTGTAAAAACAAGAGAGATAGTGCTTGAAATTTATCATAAAACACACCAAATTTTGATGGATAGGGGTATTATTTTGATATATACAAAAATAGAATTTGCTCTTGATAAAAGTGTAACCGTATAAAGCAGATGAGATTTTGATAGCAGATTCCAGCATGTTCTGATTATTAGATGTTTATAAGGTTAGTTGTGAGCAAAAAATTTTGACCGTGCGGAATTAAGAAGATTTACAGAATAAAGAAAAAATATATATTAATGTGCGAAATCACATTTCCAAAGAGATTTGTAATCAAGTGAGACAAAAATTTATTGATATATAAAATTATAGCTTACAAAGAATTTGTGGAGGAATAAAATGTTTAATAATGATAGAACAGAGCAAAAAACAAATAAAATCAACTGGTTCCCAGGGCATATGACAAAAGCGCTTCGAGAAATGGAAAAAAACATCAAACTTATTGATGTGATAATCTACACCCTTGATGCTCGTGCGCCTTTTTCTTGCGTTAATCCAGAATTTACAAAACTCATAAGAAATAAGCCTATAATCTATGTTCTAAACAAAAGCGACCTTGCAGACGACAGGGAAACAAAAAGTTGGAGCAATTTTTTTACAACAGAAAAAAGCATTTGTGTAATTTTAAACTCAAAAGAAACAAACTCCACAAAGATTTTAACCGATAAAATCACAAAACTTCTTTCAAGCAAGATAGAAAAATATAGCAACAAAGGCGTTTCAGTTGTAAATAGAGCCATGGTAATAGGTGTGCCAAACAGTGGAAAAAGCACTTTAATCAATAATTTTTGTGGCAAATATAAGGCAATAACGGGAAATAAACCAGGCGTAACGCAAGGAAAACAGTGGGTGAGAATTTCAAACAATATTGAACTTCTAGACACACCAGGAACACTTTGGCCAGATTTTGAAAATCAAAGCATAGCAAAAAATCTTGCTTTCATTGGCAGTATTCGAGACGAAGTTTTGGACATTCCTTCACTAAGTCTTGATTTAATTGCTCTTCTTCAAGAACGCTACCCACAGTTTTTAGAAGAAAGATACGGCATATCTCTGAAAGACACACCACTTGAAATTCTAGAGCAGATTTGTGAGGCGCGAAAGTTTCTCATAAAGGGCGGAGAATTTGATTATGACCGTGCCAGCCACGCACTTTTTGACGATTTCAGAAAAGGGCGAATTGGCAAAATTACCCTTGAAAAAGTGGAAGACTATGCGCAAAAGGAAAAAATTTAGGTAAAACACAAAATTTTTTTCGTAAAATAAAAATTTAAGAGTACCATGTTCAAAATCAATTAAAAGTGATAAAAAATCTTTTAGAAGCTCAAAAAATAGGTTTCTAAAAGATATAAATCTAACAAAAAAGTTTTGCAAAAATTTTGTTTTACAAGGATAGATTGATAGATTAAGCTTCGAACGGCCTCTGTGGGTAAAAAAACGGGCGGGGGCTTGCACGCTTTGAATAAGCGTGCTGGTGCGCATTTCACAAAATGCGCACGGCGTTAAAAAAACGCAAGAAGCCCCCGCCTTGCTCTCATAACTTTTATAAAGCGAGATTATGTTATGGGTATCTTACTTTTAACTCTTCCAACCTGTTTAAAGCCAAGATAGGTCAAGAAAGATTCCTTGTGGTTATGGACAGCACATATTGTAAAATTTTTATTTATAAATAGATTTATAATAAAATTGCTAATACTTTTTTCAAATCATTTTTTAGTTTATAAATGTAAAGGTGCAAAATGAAAAACGCAAAAGAAGAAAAAGATATGCTCAAATTTGAAAGAGAATTTCAGCAAAAAGGATATAAATTCATTGCAGGCATGGACGAGGCGGGCAGAGGTCCGCTTGCTGGTCCCGTTGTTTGCGCTTGTGTCATCATGCCACTTGATGACATGATTGACGGCGTTGACGACAGCAAAAAACTCAGCGAGAAAAAGCGTGAAATTTTATATGATAAAATAATTGAAAAAGCAATTGATTTCAAAATTTGCTACATAGACAACAAAACCATTGACCAAATAAACATTCTTGAAGCCACCAAAAAAGGCATGGAAATGTGCGTAAAAACACTAAAAACAAAACCAGATGTTTTGCTTGTTGACGCTGTCAAAGGGCTGAAAGTTGATTGTTTAACAGTGCCAATTGTGCATGGTGATGCTCTTTCATATTCCATTGCTTGCGCCTCCATTTTGGCAAAAGTTTCAAGAGACAATTTCATGAAAGAAATGCATAAAGAGTTCCCAGAATATAATTTTTCAAAGCATAAAGGCTATGGAACAAAAGAGCATATTGAAAACTTGAAAAAGTTTGGCAAATGTGAATTCCACCGAGACACTTTCATAAAAAATTTCATAAAGGAATAAATTGATGCTTAAATCTAGTAAAAAAAGTGCACCTTTTGAAAAAGAGAGCAAAACCGAAACGGGCAGGCAAGGTGAAAAAATTGCTTGCAAGTTTTTAAAGAAAAATAAATATAAAATTTTGGAAAAGAATTATAAAAATAAAATTGGTGAAATAGATATAATAGCAAAGGACCAAGACACCCTTGTTTTTGTTGAGGTTAAG
>CALWKH010000026.1 GCA_944381195.1 uncultured Clostridia bacterium | reverse complement strand
TTTGACATTCTTGCAAGGTGCAAGCCTTGTTAAAGAAGCAAGTAGTTCAAAAGTTAACTCAAAGGCAAACAATGCATCACTTGGTGAGTTGATTATGAATATTTCTTCTGAGCAAGAACTTGACAATGCTTTAATTTTTGGTTATATTTCAAAAGTTGTTTTAGCAAAGGACATAACCATATCTGCAGGACGTCAAGACTTAGATTTTGATTCATTAACAAATCTTACTATTGACCTTAATGGACACAACATAAACGGTTCATTCGCAATTTCTGGAGAAGGTGAGAAAGCTATTAACGTTGCATTTACAAACTCACAAGACACGGAAAGCAAAATTATTGGAAGAGCAATTGCATCAGTTGGACACATGAACGAAGTTAACTACGCAGTTTATGTTTACGGAAACGCTTCAAACTTTACAGTAACATTTGACAATGTTGTTGTTGAAAGTGCTGGCTTTGCTCTTTCAACAAACGGACAATTTGCTGGTGCAACAATCAGCGCAAATGGTAGCAAGTTTGTTTCAACAAGAACTAACGGTGTTGCAGTTTACCTTCCAGCAAACTATGCTGTGAACTTTACTGACTGTGAAATCACAGGAGCAACCGCAGTTTATGTAAAGGATGGTGATGTAACAATCACAAACAGCAAATTGACTGCAAATGGTGAACGCTTTGCACCACAATATGCAAGTGGCTCGGTATATTCAACAGGAAGTGCACTTGTTGTTGACTCAGCAAGAGGTTATGCAGAAGTTATGACTGTAACTGTTACAGATTCAACTCTTAACAGTGCAAATGGTTATGGCATTGAAGAATGCATGACAGCAGCAGAAGGAAACACAGCAATTGATGTTGCAGTCGTTGCTGAAAGCGAAAACACATTTAATGCAACACTTGGTGACAAGGTTATTCTTGAAAATGTTTATGCAACAGACATTGAAGTGACTTTTGCTGGTTTGAACACATGGGCAAACGAAGATGACTTTGCAATTGTTAGCACAGGACTTCAAAATGGTGTTTACACCTATGTTGCACAAGGAACTGCTGCTTCAATGACTGGTGAAGAAGGAACTGTATGGGGAAATGTTGCTGCTGGTTCAAAATATGCAGTTGTTACCGTAAGTTTGGACCTTAATTCAAATATTAAAAATGGTTGGGTTCAAAGTGCAACTTCAACTTTTGAAGATGGCAGTTATGATGTAAAAGAAAAGACATATGATGGTTCAGCAGGTGTTACCGAGCGTGTTCTTGCTTTTACAGATGGAACAGAGGCAATGCACCCAGAATACACTTTCTGGAGAGTTGAGGTAACCAGCCCAACAACAGGCGAAACAGTTGTATATGTAATTGACTTCAGTGCTTTCTATGCTGATTCAAGTGCAGACACGGAAGAACAAGCATAATATGAATTACAAAACAGAAAAAGAAGTGTTGACACTTCTTTTTTTGTTTAAACAAAAAAAATTTTATAAACTTAAATTATAAAAATTTTTAAACTTTACACATAAAAACTATAGCGGCAAAAATTTGCCACTATTTGTTATATAAACTTGAAGCCATTTGAAGATGTTTGTTTTGATGTAAAATTTTGGGTTATGCTAACAAGTGCGCATATGCTAACATGAATTATGATTCATTTGGACAACTGATTAGAGTTTTTTTGTTGATGTTTGTATAATGTTTTAAGTTAATTTGTTTGTTATTTAAACCAAAAATATTATATTCTGTTTATGACTTTATGTTTAAAATTATTGATATGCTTTCATTTTATGATTTGCTGAAATTTTCAAGTTAATTTATAAAATAAAAGTAAGATATTACTTTATTTAAGTAAGTTGAAGTCTTTATATTTTTAAAAATATTTTGAATTTGATGAATATAATTGGTTCTATTTTTATGAGATTTTATTTATTTTGTATTAAAAGTTAAATCAGCAGTGTAAACAGGTAAATTATAGTTATGTGCGCAACATAGAAGATATAGAAAAACCATTTCATTGAATATTTGCCCTTTTGACCATTGTATAGCATAAGCAGGGGCAGAGACATAAGAGCAAACAATTCCAGAAAACTACCAAAGTTAATATCTGTTTGAAACACAAAGCCTCCAAGCCAAAATGCCACAATGAAAAGGGCAGACAGCACCCACATTGTTATGTGGGTTGACTTTGACTCTTTGTGATAGAACAGATAGAATATTGCGGGCAAGAACACACCATACACGCTGTATGACACATCAACTCGAACAAAATCAAGAATCATAACCACAAAATATACAAGCAAAATCAGTGCCAAAAATATAAACGGACTGTTGCGCTTTTTAATTTGGTCAATGGAAAGCAGAACAAGCAAAGAAAGCACAAAGGTAAACAAAATGTTAAGACTGCAAATGCCTGTGTTGAGTGCAAAATAATATGGAACTTGCGCAATTACGGCAAAGAGTAGCATAAACAGAAAATATTTTTTCTTACTATGGGTATAAAACCAACCTTCCGCAACAAAAAACGCAAAAATAGGGAAGGAAATTCTGCCAATGACTCGCAGCAGATAATAAAGCCACAACAGATTGGCGCTTGCAAACACTTCTTCACCAATGATTGCTCCCACATGGTCAATCAGCATGGTGATAAGAGCAATCCATTTTAATGTAAGTCGACTTAAACCTTTCATGCCTTTATTTTAATATAAACACAATAAAAAGACAAACGGTTTATTTATGTTTTTTGCCTTTCTGTGAAAATAATATTAAAGTTTTTATAAAATAAAAATGACTTTTATCATTTTTTTGCAATAATGCAAAAAATAAATTACTTTTCATTGTTTTTATAATGTTATATCTGCTTGATTCGTTTCAAAAGCTCAAATATTTTATTTTAGTAAATTACAATTTTGTTTTATTCTAGTTTTTAAAACTTGATTTTTGTGTTTTTGTTTTAAAAAATATTTCTATATAATTTTCAAGTGAAAAATGATTAAAAAGGAAAAATTTTTATTAATTAAAGATTTAACTTTAATATTTTTTTGATTTTATTAAATGATAATAATTTATTAAAGGCATATATATTTTGAAAATTCAAGAAAACAAAAAAGAATGATGTGAATCATCATTCTTCTTTTTAATTTTAAAGTTAAAACTTTTTATATTTTATAACTTATATTGTGTAAAAATTACCGTTTATTCTGCGAAAATTACAGTTTTTCTGCAACTTCCCAAGCACCCCAAACAACTGTTCTTAAATTTCCAACTTTCAGTGCATCACCAATAATGTGAACATTTTTGTCTTCTTTTGCAATTGGGGCTGGAATGTATCCAACACAAGAAATAACATTGTCTGCCTTAACCTCACGCTTGTTGCCGTTTTTATCTCTTATGATAACGCTTCCGTCTTTAACTTCGGTAACAGCACTTTCAAGATAAACAGGAACTTCTTTAAGTTTAAAGAAATCACGAAGATAAGATGAGTTTGCAAGACACAGTCCAGGAACTGCCATAAGGTCGTTTTGCATTTCAACAATAACTGGGCGTTTTCCTTTGAGGAAAAGGTCATATGCAATTTCACAACCAGTAAGTCCACCACCAATGATAACAACATCATCACCAACTGGTTTGCCGTTAAGATAGTCAAGTGCTTCCATTGTTTTTTCAAAGCCACGTGTACCCAGTGTTCTTGCTTTTGCTCCTGTTGCAATAACAATTTCATCAGCGTCAAGACTTCTTATGTTTTTAACTTCAGTGTTAAAGCGAACTTCAATGTTTAAATCTTTAATTTGCTTTTCATACCATTTTATAAGCATACGGTCTTTTTCCTTAAAAGGAAAACTTGCAGCAGGCACAAAAACTCCGCCAAGGTGGTCTGTCTTTTCATAGATTACCACTTTGTGCCCACGAAGAGTGGCAATTCTTGCAACTTCCATTCCACCAACACCACCACCAACAACAGCGATGCGCTTTGGAGAGGTTGTTTTAATGATTTCATATTTGCCCTTTTGCATTACAAGTGGGTTCAGTGCACAACGTGCCATGCCTTTTGAGTCTGCCATTGAAACATCACAAGAAACACCTTTATAGTGCGCCATTGGGAAACAACCATTGTGGCAACAAATACAAGGCAAAATGTCTTCTGGTCTTTCTTCTTTAAGTTTTGTTACCCAGTGAGGGTCAGCAAGGAACTGTCTTGCAACACCCATTGCGTCAATTTTTCCGTTCTTAATTGCATTTGCTGCTGCGTCTGGTTCCATTCTTCCAGCGCAAACAACTGGCATTTTTGTGAACTCTTTGATGTGTTCAACATCTTTAAGGTTACAATTTATTGGCATATAGGAAGGTGGGTGAGCCCAATACCAAGCATCATATGTTCCGTTGTCAGCGTCAAACATATCATAACCAGCATCTTCAAGATATTTGATTGCTTTTTCGCTTTCCTTCATGTCTCTTCCAACTTCTTTGAATTTTTCGCCAGGAAGAGCGCCTTCGTTAAAGCCCTTTGTCTTGCTAACAACAGAATAGCGAAGTGAAACAGGGAAGTCTTTTCCGCAGGCTTGTTTGATTGCTTTAACAATATCGGTTGCAAAACGATATCTGTTTTCAAAACTGCCACCATATTCATCTGTTCTGTGGTTGGTGTATTCGTGGGTGAATTGGTCAAGAAGATAGCCTTCGTGAACAGCGTGAATTTCAACACCGTCAACACCAGCATCTTGAAGCATTTTTGCCGTTTTTGCAAATGCATCAACCATTTCTTCAATTTCTTTCTTTGTTATTTCACGAGTGGTGTAACCAGGGCACCACCTTGAAGGAAGTTTGCTTGGTGATGCGGTAAGGCGTGAAAAGTCAATGATTGGCTTAATCAGCGTTGCGACAAACTTGTTTCTTGCCATTGAAGCAAAGGCTTCAGGAATAGTGAAAGAACGACCAAAACCAGCGGTCAATTGAATAAACATTTTTGCGCCAGTCTTGTGAAATTCTTTCATATATTCTGCAAGTTCTTTAAAAGCACCTTTTGCTTTGTAAAGCCATTGTCCGCCCATGATGTTTCTTATTGGTGCAATTCCAGGAATGATAAGACCAACATCGTGCTTTGCGATATCCATGAAAAGATTTGCAGCATCTTTGTCAAAGTGATGTTTTTCCATC
Organism: uncultured Clostridia bacterium; assembly: GCA_944381195.1. GTDB lineage: Bacteria > Bacillota > Clostridia > Christensenellales > UBA1242 > UBA7584. The sequence continues at coordinate 8,388 of CALWKH010000026.1, read as the reverse complement.
CAACCAAAAAGCGAAGTTCCGCCCATTGGACACATTACAATTCTGTTTTTGATTTTACACTTTCCAATCTTCCAAGGAGTGAAAAGTGGCTCGTATTTTTTATTCATTTTTTCCCCCTTAAATTTCCTATACCTAAATTTACTTATTTTTTTAAAAAAAGTCAATCAAACAAAAGGAAAAATGGGAAAATTTGTAAAAAAATATGTAGGTTTTCCATAAAACTGTGGACTATATGACAAAATTTTGGTGCTATACCAAGTGTATTTTGCTTTATTTATGGTTTTGTTGAAATTTATTTTTTTCGTTTATATTTCAAAAGCAAAGAATATTGCTTTTCAATGTGTGTTTTGTTAAAAATAAATTTTGCTAATTACTAACTTGACTGGGCTTAATAGATTTTTAAACGCAAAAAAAGGGACTAAAAAACAAAGTTCCTTTTTTACATTAGTTTGCAAAATAATAGGCAAAGGTTTTAATATATTTGTTTGCTGGTTTTTTAAAAAAATTATTCATTTACTGTTTGAAATAATTTTGTTCTTTAATCTTGTTAACACGGTTTTGATGCTGCTCCATATAGGAAAGTGCGCTTCTTTTGTTCTCTTCTTTCATCAGGTTTTCACGAGACAAAGTTTGAACGGGTATTTGTTGAATGGGCTGATTTTGGGCTTGTGATGTAAAATTTTGTGTGATTTGAGGCAATATTTTTAAAATTTTTGGCAATAATGAGGTTAAGTCAAATTTTGGTTTGTTTTGGCTGTCCATTTGCTGATTTATCGTTTGTGAAGAGCCAATTTTATGAAATTTTTTCATTTTTTACCCTTTTCTTTATAATAAATATTTGACTAAATTCGCATTTGATGATATTATATGATTTATAGACTAAATTGTGTGCAAGAAAGGAGTTTTACAGGTGAATAAGGCTAAAATTATAAATATAACAAAATACATTCTTTTGCTACCTCTTATTTTGGTGGCTATTATCATTTTTTCTGGTTGTGGAACAACACCTTTTCGTGACAACCCAAACGCAGATGATGTTGTCTATGGCAACGGAAGTTTGGCGGTAACAAAGGGTGATTATCTTTATTTTGTAAATGGCTATATTGCCTCTGACGAGGTTGGTGATACCAACCACGAGGGCAGTGTGACATATGGTGCGCTTTACAGAATTAAACTTGATGACAACGGCAACCCAGTGGAAGTAGAGCCAGAATATGATGAAGACGGCAATGAAATTTTTGACGGAAGCAACGCACTTCAAAATGTGGATGTTTTGGCAAGCAAGGTTGCAGGTTTTGAAGACATGGGACTTTACATCTTTGGTGATTATATCTATTATGCTTCACCATATAACGGAATGGACAGCAACCGTGAAGTACTTTCTGACCAAGTGGACATCTTCCGAATCAAACTTGACCGCAGTGGCAGTTCTGAGTGGCTTTACACCACAGACAGCGCTAACACCGAAGTTCAATATTCAATGTTTGAAATCAATGGAGAAGTTTGTCTTGCAATTCTTGACGGAACAAAACTTGTTGCAATCAAATTTGACCAAAACGGAAACAAACAGCAAACAACAGTAAGTGAAAATGCCACAAGTGTTGCATTCTTCAAATACACCACAAGTAATCAAACAGTAAGTGAGTTTAATCATGATTTATACTACACTCGTGATATCACCGAAGAGGATGATGTAAGTTATTCAAGTGGAAATGTTGCTTGTAAGTTTAATTTTGCAACTTTTACCAATACAGACAAAATCTTTATGGATGGAACAAGCACAATAACCTTTGAGATGGCATCAACAGACCGTTTGTTCTATGAAAAGCAACTTTCAACCAGTCAAAATGACACTGTGACACTATATTCTGTTAGAGATGTTGCAAACATCGGTGGAGCAAATGAAACACGCATTTCAAACAGTTATTCGACATACAACTTTACACCATCAGGTAACAGCACAGTTGTTGCATATGACAGTGACAACACAAAAATCATTTTGGTTAACTATCCAAATTTAAATAGCAATGTAGAACTTTATTCTGGCTCTGCAACAGTGATTGATGTGATTGGAAGTTATGTTTACTTCACAGACAACACAAACAACACAATCTGCCGTATTAACTTTGTTGAAATGGCAAGATTTGTAAAAGGTGAAACAAGCACTCCTCCAGAAGTTGAAACGTTAAGCGTTTCTGGCGAGACAGTGTTCACAGGACAGGCAAATTATGTTGCAATCTATGGTGATAAGATTTATTATCTTAACACATACGACAGTGGAAATTACTATTTGCACCAAATTGACCTTTCTCAATATGACAGTGAAACATCAAGTTATTATGACCACTTTATTGGTGTTCTTCTTGAAGAAGACTATGAAACAGAGTCAAGTGAATAATAAAAGCAGCCCATGGGCTGTTTTTTTGTTTTACTGTTAAGTTTGGTGTCTGTTTTGTTTTGATAAGTTTTCTCTTTTATTTTTTATTTTTTCTTGATAAATTTAAAAGAAAATATGACAAAAAGTCGAAAAAAGTCTTATTTTATTTGACTTTTATTTTTCTTTTAAATAAAATTATAAAAAATAAGAGGGAAGATTATGAAACAAAAACGGATATTTTTGGCTGTTCCTTTTATGATTATAATTTGCCTTTTGTGTGGTTGTGTTGACACAAAAACAGATGCAGCAAATTTTGAATGCTATTTTGAAAATAATACTGAAGTTAATTTGGTAATCAACACACCACAATCTAGTGTAATCAGGCAACTTGTCATAAAAGGCGAACTGCCAAATGATTTTGCGGTTGAGTTTGATGAAAACATCATTGACTATAACTATTTAACGGGTGAGATAACTGCTGTTGGTGTTGGAAATACTGACATTAAAGTAAGTTATACTTTAAACAGTGAAAAACAGGTTATAAGTTTACCTGTAAAAGTAAGCAGTGCAGTTTTTGCCGAAGATATAACTTCCAGTAAAGATAAAATTGTTTTGCTAGAAAACGGCGAAACATATGATATCAAAAGTGATGTTTTTGTTTCAAACTCAAACTATAATTTATCCGTTGAATATTTTTCCTCAAATGAAGACATATTTTCTGTTGATGATAACGGAAACATAACTCCCAATTCAGTTGGTGAAGCAACTTTGACTGTAAAAGCAATTGAAAACTATTCAAAAGAAGAAGCCACTTTTTCTTTTATCACAGAGAGCATAACAGTTGAGGTTATATCAAATAATTTTGTAACTGATTTAAGTCTTTATGATAAAAATTTGAAACCATTAACTGAAAGTATGTTGTTTTATGGAAATGACAATTTTTATTATGCTGTTTTAACAGTTGAAAATTTTGCAAGTGATGTTGAAGTCAATCTAGACGAAACAAGCCTTGCTTCTTTTGAGATTTTAGAAGATAAGAAATATGCAGATGGAAATCAAATTTTTATTCCCATTGAGCCGTTAAATTATGGTGAAAAAGATTTGGTTTTTAACATAACTTTAAGTGCTGATAATGGTGCTTTAAGTTTTGATACTTTTCCTAAAACTGTAACTTGTTTTGCATATGCTGATGAAAATTTATACAGCGTTAAAACAACAAACTATCTTACAACAGATGAACTTGCATCAGGAGAGTTTTTGACCCTTGATTTAGAATCTGAAAACGGAAAATACCTGTTATATAAACTTGGTGGAAGTCTTAATGATAAAATTGAAGGACATAATAACAAAAATTATTTTTATGCCCTTATTCTCTTTGACAAAATAAATCAATATTGTTATAATAAAATTGCATTAAGTTGTGAAGATTCATCTGTTAAAATTGAAAGGTTAAGTGATAACGTGTATTATGTTGAGGCTGCTATGTGTGGAACTGCAAACATAAACATATGTGCAAACGATGGAAGCAATTTTAGCGCAATAATAACATTTGATGTAGAAGAGGTGGATGCAAGTTCTTTTGAATTTTATGCTGAAAACAAAATTTCGCTTATACTTGGAGAAAATGAAAGTGTGAATCTTGCTGTTACAAATGTGGAGCCTGCATATGCAACAACTTCATGTGAGGTAAACATTCAAAGTGAAAGCGTTTGTCCTGTTATGCTTGGCGAAGACAAAACAACAATTTATGCTGTCGAAGCGGGAAATTGTTTTGTCAGCGTAACATTTGACGGCATGACCAGAACATACAGCGTTTCAGTTAGTGAATCTGGAAATGAAATTGCTCCAATTCCGCTTGAGGACAGTATTTTTGTGTTAGAATCAAAAGGCAGTCTGTCCATTACTTTTGAAGTGGTTGATAAAAACAATAATTTAATCTATGATAACTTCAAACTTGGAATTATTATTCTTGATGAGTCTTCGGCGGTTTTGTATGATGTTGTTTTAAACAATGTAACATTTTGGTGGAAAGAAAGTGGAGTAATTAAGTTTGTTTTGGTGCTTTATGAAAATGATGTCATAATTGACAAAAGTCCAGAATTAACAATTATTTGTTTATAAATAAAATGGTTGCTTTTGAGCATATTAAAATAGGGGGATAAAATGGTTAAAAAGGGAGTAATTTCAGCATTTGCAGCAATAGGTTATGGGCTTGTTTTTGTTGTTTCGGTTATAATTGTTGCTGTGCTGGTTCAAATTGGAATTTTTGGACTTGGTGAAAAAGACGAGCCAATTGTTGGTCTTGAAATTTCTTCCAGCAAAACAGTTGAAATGCAGAACGCTGCAGGAGACGTGGTTGGCACGCTTGATTTAACTGTCAGGTCAACACTAAGCGGGAAACTTGCTTTGACTATGACAACTCCACAGCAGACACACTTGGTTGTTAAAATTGGTTCAAACTTGCTTGTTTATCAAAACATAAGCGATGTAAGTAATTATGAATTTACATATTCATATCAAAGTTTAACCATGCCAATTTGTGCAATTTTAACAAATGGTGAAACTGTGTATGCTCATGGTCAAACAGATAACTTTTCAGATGATTATAATTTGCTTGTTGCAGAATATAGAAACTATATTGAAAACGGTGGAACAACACCAACCGACACAAACAGTCGTGAGTTAAATGTTTCAACAAGTAATACAAGCGAACTTTTATCTTTTAATCTTCTTGGAAATGCAAATCTTGACACTGGAAGCGTGGTTGAGTCAAGTTCATTGGAAGTGACTTTTACAATAAGAAGGTCTTCATCATCACAAAGCGAAGTTCTTCCTGTTGATGAAAGGCCTGTTCAGTTTGTTGTGACAGATGAAAATGGCAATCCAATTCTAGATAATGACGGAAACATTCAAACGACAGAAAGCATTACCATTGGAATAAATGACACTTTTGTTCTTGCGCTTTCAACCTATACCGCAACCAATCCATATATTGAGGGTGCGGAAGAACAAACATACATCAAAGGTGGAACAGGTTATCTTCACGCAAGATCAACTGACAATCTTTGGCAAGCTTCTTCAATAAGGATAAATGTTGATGTTCCTGTTGAGAGCTTGGAAATTGAAGTCTATGGCTATGATAAAAACGGACAAGCAAACCAAAATTTAACTGAAATTGTTAATGACACTTTAAATGTTTATACCGAATACACCGAAATGCCAGCAGCAGATGTAAGTCTTCTTGGAACAGGTGGTAAATATATTGGCGAGACCATTGATTATTTTGAAAATGGAAAATATTATGAGGTTGTTGAAGAACAGGGTGCATATTATTGGCATGAAACTGATATGCAATATTTCATTCAAAACGATGAACTCACATTAAGGGCTGTGGCATTTCCAGCAAACTCGCTTGAAAGTGCATCAAACATGAAGAAAACAGTTAACTTTTCAAGCATTTTCAGTGATGTGTTTGCATCATTGTCGTCAGACGGGAATCTTTGTATAAATGGTGCATCAAGTGAGACGACAGGAGGACTTGAAATAACGGCAACGGTTAACACAAATTTTGGTGGATTGCAAGAAACAGCAGCACAAATAACTGTTTGGTCTGCTCCTCTTGAAATTGAAAGTATAACTATAAATAATGAAAGTCTTAAAAATGATGACGGCGAAGCCGTTTTGAATGCATATGTAAATGAAGAAATGTGGGTTTCTGCGACAGAGACAGAAGATGCAACAAATCTTGATGTGATTGTGCGAAGCAAGCACTATACACACGGTGATGATCCTTCTCAACAAAACATTTCAAGTCTTATCATGTATTATACTCATAACCACAATAATGAGGACGGATATGAGGATGGAATAGATGTAACAAACTTAAATAGTTCAGTAATTCGTTCATTGGTTACAAACGGAAATACTCCTCCATATATGATGATAAAAGATGAGGATACTCTTGATAATTCACTTTGGCAGATTTCTCCCACAAGACAATTATTAACAGGTGAAGAAATTCACATTTATATAAGTGATGCAAACTTTTATGATTATGATGCAGAAAGTTTTTATTGGAATAGACCATATGTTGAACTGAAAATAAATATAAATATTCGAACACCATCAAATTTTTCATATGCAAGCACAAATGAAACGATTGATATAACCAAATATGACAGCATGGTTGGAACAAATAACATTCAGCCATATGATTTAACAAACTTTATATCATATACAGGTGACATAACATACACAAAGTGGGTTTATTTCATGGATGATATGAGTGCAAATGTGAATGCTGTTGGAAGTCAAATAATTGAAGTGACAGATACAGGGCAAATTTTTTCCAGTGTAGATGGTCAACTCAGTCAAATGATTTCTCCAGTTGGAGCGGGAACGGTTACTATAAGGGCATTTTTAGTTAGAACAAATGCTGAAGGAGAACCGATTGACGCAAGGTATAATGTGATTGAAAGTTTGGAAAATGCAGGTTATGTTTTAAAAACAAATGCAGACATAAATGATGACAGCCAAATTGGTCAATTTGTTGTTGAATATTCTCCAAATGTTTCATTTACTTTAAATGTCAACGAGGTTTTGACTGAACTAAAATTCTTCTATGATAAAGATTTAACCTTGGAAATAACAAACAATACTCAATCTACACCAATTGAAATGGGAACTGGGCAGAACAATGAAAAGAATGTTTATTTCATTGCAAACTCAAAAATGGCTTTGATAAACTATTTTGAACAACTCGGCTTTACCACAAATAATAACAGAATCTCTCTTAGTGATTCAATAACATATAACATGGCAGGTGCTGGCGGAGAAACTGGTGGCACGGGTGAAGATGTTGAAAATGTTGAAACTGGCGACACAGAAGACAATGTGATTTCTAATGCTGTTGCACAAGTTACTCTGGCAACAGGCTCGGTAACTGATTTCACTTTGCAAATTTCAAATGGTGAAGCAAGTCTTGCTGAGTTGTATTTTGATGCAATAAATGTTATCATTGAAAACTTAAAGGTAGACTGGGGTGACCTTAAGGTTGTGCAAGATGTTGATGGAGTTCAAACGATATATGCTTACAGTGAAGTCAGTGAAGTTGATAGATATAATATAAATTGGTATTTTGCAGAAGACAGCACGCAAATAAGTGATGGAGCGTTGGCATTCAACCTTCCAAACACTTTAACCTATGAATATAACTTGGCAGGTGAGGAAGAGGGGAATGACCCACAACCATTTAACAACCCAGTTTATAATTACAAGGTATATGAGTTGACTGATGAGCAGTTAGAGATTGTTAAACAAAGTGCAGAAATAGACTGGTCACAATATACCGAAAGTTCTTCAATTAGAATTTCAAACTCGCAAAATGGACTTATGATGCAACTGTTTGACGGTTGGCAAAATATCACGAATAATATCATCATTGTTTACACATCATCAATCTATTTGGAAGAGAATGAATACAGCATAAAATATGATTATTATAATTTAATTATAAACAACGAAAATTATGTTTCTTTCAGACAAGTTAATGACAGCATTCCTCCTTTAACCTATACTGAAAACTATCCTAATGCAACAAGTAATGGTTTTCTTGTACTTCACAGACCAAATTCAGATACTTATGTATGGCAAATTCATTATAATGGAGACACATCGGTTGATAATGGCATAAATCTTGTTAACAACGGAAAATTGAATGCAACTGTTCCAGAATATTTTGTAATTGACAGTCAATATGGATATCTTAAAATTGCAACTGGATATAACTATTCGACTGATAATTCAAACATTTCCTCAGACAGCATTGTGCTTCAAAGAAATGGAAGTTTCTCAATTACATATCAAATTTCTACCAATTCATCAGTTATTTATCAACATTCAATAACAGTTACATCTGAAATTTATATCTATCAAGAATAGTTTGACTTGAAATTTAAAATATTTAGGAGTTTATCATGGCAACAAAAAAACAGGAAAGTTTAATTAAAGAA
>CALWKH010000025.1 GCA_944381195.1 uncultured Clostridia bacterium | reverse complement strand
TATATAGTTTTATTTAGTTTAAAATTTGTGAGTGAATTTTAATGTGAGTGAATTTCAAAATTGATTTTTTTTATTTATATCAAAAACTCGTTGTTAAGTGATTAATTTATTGTTACCATTTTTCTTTGTTAATCACTGATGTTATCATTTTTGCTTATTTTAAGCCGCAAAACCTATAAAACTTTAATGAGTTTTTTCCTTTTGAAAGTAGCGCATGAAAAACTGATGTTTTGCGCTGAAATATGGCAGTGATATTTCTTGGTCTCCTTCAAGAGTTTTAAAGCCCAATTTTTCATAGAATTTGATTGCGCTTAAATTTTCTTTGTTAACACCAAGGCAGATTTGAAACTTTGGGTTTCTTTTTGTAAAAAAATCAATGCCCGCTGATACAACCTTTGTCGCACAGCCTTGCCTTCTCTTTTCTGGAAGTGTTTGCAAGCCTGTGATTAAAATTTTGTTTTTCATGTCAAGGTTGTTGATTCCATATGAAAAGTCAAAACGAGCAAGCGAAATGATTTTTCCGTTTTCTTTTAATATGACAATAACATTTCTTTTATCTGTTTTAAAAAAGTTATCTAAAAAATATTTCAGGTATGGTAAAAATTCAGTCTTTGTTTCATAAACAGTGGACACCTGCTTTATGAAATCTTTTTCACTGAGCATATCTTTTTTGTTCTGTAAAATTTTTATTTCTTGCATTGTTATCTCTCTTGAAAATACCTTTTATTTTTAATAAAAATATACTTTTTTGAAAAATTCATGTTTTTTGTGATTTTTTACGCTAAAAACACAGTTTTTGAGACTTTTTACGCATAGTTTTTCTGCAAAACTTATTTTATAATATCACAAAGCAAAAAGCTTTTTATTTAAAAATTTTTAAAATATAATAGATTTGAAAACAAAATTATTAGGTTTTAAGCAATAATTTTTGTTTTTTGATCTTAATAAAGGTTTTTAATTAGCTGTAAAAACAAACAAATTTTTTTCATGTAAGTTTTTCTTTATTTTTTGTGTAATTATCGTAATTATCAATAAAATAAACGCGGATAAAATTACTTTACCAAATTTATTTTAAAATTAGAATGTTTATGATTAAAATAAACTTGAAGTCAAAAAGTATTTAATCAATTTTTAAAATGTTTATAAACGCATCGGCTGGAACTTCAACTGTGCCAAGTGTTCGCATACGCTTTTTACCCTCTTTTTGTTTTTCAAGCAGTTTGCGTTTTCTTGTTATGTCTCCACCATAGCATTTGGCAAGCACATCTTTTCTAACCGCTTTAACCGTTTCACGAGCAATGATTTTTCCACCAATTGCCGCTTGAATCGGAACTTCAAATTGTTGCCTTGGAATGACCTCTTTCAGTTTTTCTGCAATAGCCCTGCCTCGCTCTTGTGCGTGTTGCCTGTGGACAATTAAACTTAGTGCATCACAAACTTCGCCTTTAAGAAGAATGTCAAGTTTTACCAAATCGCTTGGTCTGTATCCGCTGATTTCATAGTCCAAACTCGCATAGCCTCGGGACCTGCTTTTAAGTCCGTCAAAAAAATCATAGATGATTTCGTTGAGTGGCATATCATATTCAAGTTTAACTCGATTGTTATCCAAGTATTGAACATCGACGCTTTCACCACGGCGAAGTTGGCAAAGTTCCATGATGGATCCCATATATTCTGGAGGTGTGTAGATAAAAACTTTTGCAAACGGTTCTTCCATTCTAGAAATGTAACTTGGGTCAGGCAAATTGCTTGGGTTGCTTACCTCAATCATGCTTCCGTCTGTTTTATAGACATGATAGTTAACACCTGGAGCCGTTGTGATAATGTCAAGATTAAACTCACGCTCAAGCCTTTCCTCAATGACCTCCATATGTAAAAGCCCCAAAAAGCCACAGCGAAAACCAAAGCCAAGTGCTGTTGAGTTTTCTGGTTGATAGTCAAGAGCGCTGTCATTGAGTTTAAGTTTTTCAAGCGCATCTTTAAGTTCATTATATTTGCTTCCGTCTGCTGGAAAAATTCCAGAGAACACAACTGGCTGAACTTTTTTATAGCCAGCAAGTGCTTCTTTTGTTGGGGTGTCAGCATTTGTTATGGTGTCGCCAACTTGGGTGTCGGCAATCTTTTTTATGCTGGCACAGATATAACCAACATCACCCGCCCGCAAAATTTCTGTTTGTTTTGGCGTTGGAGTAAAAAAACCAACTTCAGTTACTTCAAAAGATTTTTGTGTGTGCATAAATAAAATTTTATCGCCCGCCTTAACGGTTCCATCAAAAACTCTAACCATGCAAACTGCGCCCTTGAAATTATCATAAAAACTGTCAAAGATTAAACATTTAAGTGGTGCATTTTCATTTCCTTTTGGGCAAGGAATTTCATCAATAATGCCGTCAAGCACTTGTTCAATGTTGACGCCCTCTTTTGCTGAAATTGCTGGTGCGTGCATGGCGGGAATTCCAATTATATCTTCAATTTCCTTTTTCGCTTTTTCAACATCAGCAGACGGAAGGTCAATTTTGTTGATAACAGGCAAAATTTCAAGTTTGTTGTCAAGAGCAAGATATGCGTTTGCAAGCGTTTGCGCTTCGACACCTTGTCCTGCATCAACAATCAAAATTGCACCCTCACAAGCAAGCAAAGAACGGCTGACCTCATATGTGAAGTCAACATGCCCTGGTGTGTCTATTAAATTCAAAATGTATTCCTGACCATTTTTTGTGTATTTCATTCTGGTTGGAGCAAGTTTGATTGTAATCCCCCTTTCCCGCTCTAAGTCCATGCTGTCAAGAATTTGGTTGCTCATGTCTCGCTTTGCAAGTGTTCCAGTTTTTTCAATCAAACGGTCAGCAAGAGTGCTTTTTCCGTGGTCAATGTGTGCCACTATGCAAAAGTTGCGAATAAATTTCTGTCTGTCCTGCATATTTTCCCCCATAAAAATGTAATAATAGTATAGCAAAAAAGCAGAAAAGTTGCAAGAATTTTATTGCTGTTATAATTTTGATATTTAAAAATAACTTTAAAACTATTCGCAAAAATTTTTTATTTTTAAAAACGCATTGAATTTACCAAAAAATCACATATTATCACCAAAATAAACAATATTTTTAAAAAATATGACAAATTTGCTTTTGTTTTTAGTAAAATAATGATATATTAACTATGTTAGTTTTAATAAATTTTTTGTTACAAAGCATACAAAGAAAAAATATTTTGTTTAAAATGCAAAATCACTAAACAAAAAATGAAAGTTTAAAAGAGGTTTTTATGGATATAAAAAATAGTTTTATTGTAAATCAGTTTATTGCCCACAGAGGTCTTCACAGCAAAGAATTTCCAGAAAATACGCTTGGTGCATTTGAAAAAGCAATTGAAAAAAACTATGCAATTGAACTAGATGTTCATCTGCTTGCAGATAACACCGTTATTGTTTTTCATGATAAAACGCTTCATCGCATGACGGGACAAGATGGCTATATTGAAAACATGACCTTTGAGCAAATTAAAGACATCAAGGTTGGCGGAACTGATTATAAAATTCCAACCCTAAAAGAAGTTTTGAAATTTGTTAATGGTCGTGTGCCTGTTGTAATTGAAATTAAAAACTTTTCAAGAAAGAAGATTGGAACGCTTGAAAGTGAAGTTGCCAAAGAACTTCAAGACTATGAGGGTGAATATGCCGTTATGAGTTTTAACCCATTTGTTATTGAATGGTTTAAAGAAAATCACCCAAAGATTATGCGTGGCATTCTTGCAACAGATTTCAAAAATGATTCAGGTGACCAAAAGACATCATTTTTTGAAAGATTTGTTCTTAAAAATATGCTTATGAACAAAAAAATTAAGCCAGATTTTGTTGCTTATTATTATAAAGCAATTCCAAACAGAGCAACAAAGAAATATAAAAACCTTCCACTTATCGCATGGCCTGTTCCTTCACAGGAAGAGTATTTGAAAATTATTAAGCATATAGACAACATCATTTTTGAAGGATTTGAGCCAAAAATTTAAAAAAGGCATCACGCCTTTTTTGTTTTTATTTTTATCTAAATTTGAAATTGTTATCTAAACTTAATCAAAAAGAGTTAAAACTTTTTTTAAAAACATTATCTAACAAGTTCTTGATTGTTGTTTTTAGGCTATATTAACTCATTATTTTGAGTTATTTTTGTCTCAATTTCTTCAATTTGGTTTCTAATTTTTTGTTTTTTTGTATCTTTCATCCTATTATATGTGGTTGCAGCCATATCATAAACCCAAAAAAGTCAATATGTGATTTTTTACATACGGTCAAATGAGTTTGAACCTTTATACATTTTTAGTGCTAATTTTTTTAAAAACTTAAACAAAAAATCTTTATTTTGATTAAAAAAAGGCTATATTGAGATATAGTCTTTTATGTTTTTATTATCACTTATTAAGTGTTAACTTTTATTTCAAAAATATATTTTTTGATTTTCATGTTAAGTTTTTCATAGAAGTTTATTGCTTCATCATTAAACGCCCATGCTTCAACTTCAATGGAATCAACATCATTCGTTTTTGCCTGTTCTTTGACAAACTCAAATAGTTTTGTGCCATAGCCTTGTCTGCGAAATTCTTGTTTTATCACAATGTCATAGATTTTAAAAAACTTTCTTGGTTTTAAAGAATCATAGTTTTCTGTTTCAAATTCTTTGTAAAGAATTGCTCCAATAAGTTTGCCTTCCTTCTCGTATACAAAACAGTGTTTGCTTTCAGAATTTAAAATTTCGTCAAAATATTTTTCATTTATGGGTTGATTCGGTGTGAAAATGTCTGGACGATTATCATAGTGAATTTGATATAACTGCCCAAACAATTCTTTTAAAGCAGAAAAATCTGTTTTTTCAAGTTTTCTTATCATTTTATTTCCTAAATTATGGCATCAGCAAAGGTTTTGGCATCAAACTCTTCAATATCCTCAAGCCCCTCGCCCGTTCCAACAAAGGCAACTGGCGTTTTGTATTCATCACAAATTGCAAGCACCACTCCGCCTTTGGCTGTTCCGTCAAGTTTGGTGAGAATAAGTCCATCAAGGTCAATCGCTTCGTCAAAATATTCAACCTGACTTAGTGCGTTTTGACCTGTGGTTGCATCAAGCACAAGAAGTTTTTGATAACTTCCATTCCAGTTTTGAGAGACAATTCTGGAAATTTTCTTGAGTTCTTCCATTAAGTTTGTTTTGTTGTGAAGTCTGCCCGCTGTGTCTACAATTATGACATCAACTCCTTTGGCTGAACCACTTTTGATTCCGTCAAACACCACGCTTGCTGGGTCGCTTCCCTGATTGTTTTTGACAATTTTCACATTATTGCGCTTTGCCCATTCTTCAAGTTGGTCAGTGGCTGCTGCGCGAAAGGTGTCGCCAGCAACAAGCATGACTTCTTTTTTCTGCTTTTTATAGTAGTTTGCAAGTTTGCCAATTGTGGTTGTTTTACCAACGCCGTTCACTCCAACAATCATTATAAGAATTGGAAATTCTGTTTTTGGCATTTGGTTTTCACTAAGTGCATTGGCAATGATTTCCTTTAAAGCATCTTTCACTTGCTCTTGCGTGCGAAGTTTGTTTTTTCTTGATGTTTGCCTTAACTCTTCAACAATTTTTGAAGATGCATTAACGCCAATATCAGCAGAGATTAAAACCATTTCAAGTTCGTCAAAAAACTCATCATCAAGTTCGCCCTTTGACATGATATTCATGATTTTGTTGCCGATTGCGTCTTTCGTGCGTTTGAAAGCCTGCGCTATTTTTGAAAAAATTCCCATATTAAAATTCCTGCTTTTATTTTAGTTTGATGCCTTTGCTTGTTTTTTGGTGTCACTAACCTTAATTGCATCACTGAGTTTAACGGACACAATCTTGCTGACACCCTCTTCTTCCATGGTTACACCATATAGAGAATCGGCAAGTTCCATGGTTGGCTTACGGTGAGTGATGACAATGAACTGCGTGCTTTCTGCAAAGTTGTGAAGATATTTTGCAAAACGCTCAACATTGGCATCATCAAGTGCAGCCTCAATTTCGTCCAAAAGACAAAATGGCATTGGACGAAGTTTCAAGATTGCAAACAAAATTGCAATGGCTGTGAGTGCCTTTTCTCCACCAGAAAGAAGTGTTAGATTTTGAAGTTTCTTCCCTGGAGGTTCGGCAATGATTTCCACACCTGCATTTAGGATGTCTTCTCCCTCGGATAGAACAAGCCTTGCATTTCCGCCACCAAAAAGTTGCCTGAAAATCATGGTGAAGTTACTGTTGATTTTGTTAAATGCAACCTCAAATTTTTCGGTCATTTGCTGACTTAAATCTTTGATTATCACCACAATGTCTTGCTCGGCTTTGGTTAGGTCATCCATTTCTTTCACATAGAGTTGATAGCGTTCGTCCATAAGTCTGCTGTCTTCAATTGCATTAACATTGACATAGCCAAGTTTGCTGATTTCTTTCTTTATCTCAGAAATTCGTTGCACACCTTCTTTGTGGTCATAGTCTTCCATTCGCAAACTTGTTGCTGTGCTGTATGTCAGTTCATATTCCTCATAGATGCGTTCTTTCATCATTTCAAGGTTGTTGTCAATTTGCCCAAGCTTTGCTTCCTCTTGGAATTGTCTTTCTTGCGCTTTGGCAAGTTCAACATTAAGGCATTCACGCTCTTCTTCCAACTTTTGCAAAATTTCGTGAATCTTGTCTTTTGCTTCGTCCAGTTCTTTTTCTTTTCTCTGGCAATCGTCAATTTCTTGTTGTTTTGCGCCAATGGCTTTTTCGTCCTTGGACTCACCCAATGCTTTTGCTGTTTCAAGGCTTTTTTGATTTTTAATCAGCATGCTTTGATTTTCATCAATATTTTCATTAAGCGTTGCTTGCTCTGAAACAAGTCGATTTATGTTTTCGTCTATGTTTGCAAGCAAACTTTCTTTTGTTGCAATTTGCACCCTGATTTCCATTATGGAAGAATTAAGCCTGTCTCGCTCGGCACGAAGTTGCTCATTTCGAGTTAAATCAATATTTCCAGAACTGCTGATGTTTTCCTTTTGTTTTAACTCTGCCATGTTTTTGATTTCGTTTTCAAGAAAATTTAGTTTTGCGACAAGTTTTGATTGTTCTTCCTCAATTTCCTCAATTTCACGTTTGATTTCGTCACTTTGATGTTTGCAAGTGCTGTGAATGTTTTCTTTCAGCCTTAGATTGATTTCACAGGTGTTGAGTTTATCCGTTTCTTCACCTATTTTGCTTTCAAGGTCTTTTAGAGTGCTTGCATATTTGGTCAAAAGTTCTCTTTGACTTGCAATCTTGCTTGCGGTGGCTTTAAGTTTTTCTTCAACCTCTTTTATCTCTCTATCTCTTGACAAAAGGTTGTTGATGGTGCTTTTCTTACTTCCACCAGTGATTGAACCTGCGGGGTTGATTATGTCTCCGTCAAGCGTTACAATCTTGAACGAAAATCTTGATTGTTTTGCTAGACTCAGGGCAACTTCCATGTTTTCAACAATGACTGTTGAGCCCAAAAGTCCTTGAACAATTGGCTGAATTGAATTATCAAAATGCACAAGTTCGCTGGCAATGCCAAAGCACCCCTTGGTTTTTAGAAGTGGCTTGAAACTGTCTTGAATATATTTTGCTTTAAGTGAACTGATTGGCAAAAATGTTGCACGCCCATAACTGTTTGCCTTTAAATATTGAACAAGTTGTTTTGCGTCATCTTCATTTTTAGTTACCACATTTTGCACAGCAGAACCAAGTGCCATTTCTATTGCTGTTTCATATTCCTTTGGAACTTTTATGAGGTCAGCAACAACACCGACAATTGCGTTTTTAAGTTTTGCATTTTTGCCACTGTCTACCAAAAGTTTTTTCACAGTGCCGTTAAAGCCCTCATATTCTGCGTGCATCTCCGCAAGCATTTTGCTTCTGCTTTCCAAACTTGCCTGTTGTTTTAAAAGTTCGCTTAGTGTGTTTTGTTGCGCCCTTTCCTCTTCTTTGAGTTCAACATTATTTTCTTGCAATGCTTTGATGCTTAGAATAAGGTTCTTTTGCTCGGTCTCGGCTTTTTCTTTGTCTTGCTCTGCCTGACTTTCGCTGAGTTTCAAAGTTTCAAGTTTTTTCAAACTGTTTTCTTTTCTTAACTCCAACTCACTTTGACGCTCGTTACAACTGTTCTTTTGCTCTTCAAGTTTTGAGGCGTTTGCCTTGATGTTTGAAATTTTGTCTATTTCACTTAAAATTTGCTTTTGAGAACTGTCTGCCTTTGCTTCAAGTGCGGACAACTCTTCAACCACTTGATTATATATGTTTTGATTTTCATCTGCTTGTGAGTGCAAAAGGTTGAGGTTGGAACTTTCCTGTTGCTTTTGGTCTCTTAAAGACAAAAGTTCTTTGTTGATGTTTTCAAACTGCGCCCTATCTTGCTCAATTTCCTCTGTTAAGCGAACAATTTGTTCACTTACATAGCCAATTTTTTCTTGTGCCAAACGATAATCACTTGACTCTTTCTCCAAACCAACCGATAGGTCAAGAATTTTTTGACGAAGAGAGGCAATTTCTCGGTCAATATCTTTTATTGTTTCCATGCTTTCGTTATGTCTTTGCACGGTGTCGGCAATTTGGGTGTTTTTAAGATTTACCTCCTGGGCAAAACCATCAATTTTGTCTTGAATTGCTTGTTTGACATCGTTTGTGGTGTCATGCTGATAAAGATAACTGTTAACTTCCAAAACTTTGAGTTCATCACGCAAAGAAAGATATATTTTCGCATCCTCTGCCTGCTTTTTAAGTGGTTTTAAGTTATGTTCAATTTCACTCATTATGTCTTGAATTCTAGTGATGTTTTCACGGTAGCGTTCAAGTTTTCGTTCTGCCTCTTCCTTTCTTGCCTTAAACTTTGCAATTCCAGCGGCTTCTTCAAAGATTGCACGCCTGTTTTCTGGCTTACTGCTGATGATTTCCTCAACTTTACCTTGACCGATGATGGAATATCCATCACGCCCAATTCCGCTGTCGTGAAGAAGATTTGTGATATCCTTTAAAAGACAAGGCTGATGATTGAGAGCATATTCACGGTCACCCGAACGATATAATTTTCTGGTGATAACAACTTCATCATAGTCGGTGTTAAACATTTTGTCTGCGTTATCAAAAACAAGAGAAACTTCGCAAAAAGAAAGTCCTTTTCTTCCTTGACTTCCTTTAAAAATTACATCTTGCATATTGGAACCACGCAAAAGTTTTGGGCTTTGTTCACCCAAAACCCAACGAATTGCGTCAGCAACATTACTTTTTCCGCACCCATTTGGTCCAACTATTGCGGTTATTCCTGGGTTAAAATCAACTTTCAGTTTATCTGCAAAAGATTTAAACCCGCTTACTTCCAATCGTTTAAAACTCATATTATCCCCTTATCTTTTAGAGTTTGTTTTGCAACTTCTATTTCTGCTTGTTTTTTTGATGTGCGTGTTGCAACTTGTCCCCTTTCGTTATCAATTAAAATTTGAACAGTATATTCTCTGCTGTGTGGCTTGCCTTCTTCCTTTAAAAGTTCATATGTTACCTTTTTTCCCTCATGTTGCATTGCCTCTTGAAGCATTGATTTATAGTCTGTTTTCAGCGTTATCTTTTTGTGTGCGTTCACATTATCTATGCCCAGTTTGTTAAGTGCATAGCCAAAAGCGGTGTGGAAATTGCTGTCAAGAAAAATTGCACCCAAAACGGCCTCAAACAAATCTGCCTGAACACTTTGAAGTTTTTGAAGTTCTTCTGGTTTGCCGTCTGATATAAGCATAAATTTTTCTATTCCCATTTTTGTTGTTACCTTTGCTAAATTTTCTTCATCTACAAGATTGCTGCGCATTTTGCTTAAATGTCCTTCTCTGTCGTTAAAATTTTTAAACAAAAAATCTGCAACAACCAAATTTAAAACGGCATCACCCAAAAATTCCAGCCTTTGATTGCTTTCTATCTTGTGAGCATTAGCATATGTTATGTGTGTGAGAGCAGTTTTCAAAAGTTCTTGGTTTTGAAATTTATAGCCAAGTTTTTTCTCAACTTGCTCAAAATCAATTTTGCAAGTCTCACTATTCTTCGCTGACATCAATGCAACCCTCTTTTGCTTGTGAAAGCGTTTCTTTCTT
Organism: uncultured Clostridia bacterium; assembly: GCA_944381195.1. Taxonomy (GTDB): domain Bacteria; phylum Bacillota; class Clostridia; order Christensenellales; family UBA1242; genus UBA7584. Next base: position 3,721 of record CALWKH010000025.1, on the reverse strand, counting down.
CAATTCTTCTTCAAACTCTTTTGTGTTTGGCTCAGTTTGAACTTCTTGCTGTTTCTCTTTTTTTAACTGCTCTTGCTTTTTCCCATCTTCAATTTGAGAACTTGTTTGTGCTTTTTGTTCTAGGCGTTCAATGGAAAGTTTTGCAATTTCCTTTTCAATTTCTTTGTTGATGTTTGCGTTTCCAACTTCAAGTGCCTGGTCAATAACAGACAAAAATTGTTTTGCCTTCGATGAACCGTGTGCTTTTATGACAAGCCCCTTTGTTCCCAAAAGAACAGAACCACCAAGCCCTTCATAGTCAAAACGCTTTAAAAGTTGTTTAAGTGGTTTTTTGATTAAAAGTCCACCAATTTTGCCTCTTAAACTACCCATTAAAACATTTTTGATTTCTTTCATAAGCATTTTGCAAGCGCCTTCGGTAGATTTCAAAAGCACATTTCCAGAAAAGCCTTCGGCAAGGACAATGTCATAGTCTCCGCTTAGAAAGTCTCGTGCTTCCATGTTACCAACAAAATTGATTGGCATTTGCTTTAAAAGAGGAAAGCATTCCCTGACAAACTCATTCCCTTTTACATCTTCAACACCAACATTTAAAAGTGCAACTCTTGGTCTTTTGACACCCAGCACATTGGTCATATAGGTGTTTGCCATGACTGCAAACTGCAAGATGTTGATTGGTTTTATGTCCATGTTTGCGCCAGCATCAGCAAGCATAACAGGTGTTCCCTTTGCTGTTGGTAAAAGTGGAGTTAGCGCTGGACGAACAACCCCTTTAATTCTTCCAAGTTTTAAAACTGCCGCACTCAAAAGTGCGCCTGTGCTTCCTGCTGAAATCACTGCAGAATATTCATCTGGCTTTTCTTTTAAAAGTTCAATTGCCCTGACAATACTGCTGTCTTTTTTTGTTCTGATTGCCTCAACTGGTGATTCATCTGTTCCAATAACCTGTCTTGCATCAAAGATGTCAAGCCTTGCATGGTCATATTTTTTACCTTGCAAATGGTCTTGAATGATGTCCGCCTTTCCAACTAAAGTTATCTTTAATGTTTTATGCTTATAAAGTGCAAGCAAACTTGCATTTATAATTTCACCAGGTGCGTTATCTCCTCCAAACGCATCAACTATTATTTTCATATTATTGCCACCTCATAAAGTTTGTTTTAATTTTATCAAAAACACCCCATAAAATCAAGCAAAATAAAGGAAAAAAGAAAAATGAAGAATTACTCTTCATTTTTCTTTTCTTTCTCTACTGCAAGTATTTCTTGGCCATCGTAGTATCCACATTTTTTACAAACTCTGTGATTAAGTTTTGGTTCGTGGCAACGAGGACACTCTGAAATTGATGGTCCTGAAACTTTCCAGTTTGCAAAACGGGAATGCTTTCTTGCCTTAGAGGTTCTTGATTTAGGCATTGCCATAATGTTTGACCTCCAAATTAGTATGTGTAAATATTTTTACTTGTCTAGTATAATTGAAAATTTGACTTTTGTCAATAATTTTTGAACAATTTTTAAAATTATCTTGAAAATCATAAATATGAAATTAGTTGTAAAAATAAAGTTGCTATTTTTTCTTTTATTTTATATAATAAACTTATACGTTGGAGGAAAAAATGAAACTTTGCGCAATTATCTGTGAGTATAACCCATTTCACAACGGACACAAATATCACATTGAAGAAAGCCTGAAAAAATCGGGCTGTGATGCTGTTTTATGCATTATGAACTCCAATTTTAGCCAACGAGGTGAACCAACCATTGTGGACAAAAAGGTTCGCTCGCTTATGGCTGTTGCTGGTGGGGCAAGTGCAGTGGTTTGCATTCCCACCTATTTTTCTTGCACCAATGCGGAGACTTTTGCCATGAGTGCTGTCAAAATTGCGTGCAGTTTTAATGAGGTAACTCACCTTTCTTTTGGAAGCGAATGTGGTGATATTGAAAGCATTGTTGAACTTGCGAATTTTTTATATAAAGAGCCTGTTTTTTATAAAAATGCAATAAAAAAATATTTAAGCGAGGGCTATTCTCTTGGCTTATCAAAGGTGAAGGCTCTTAATGAATGTATAAACAATAAAGAAGTTAGTTTTAAAAATCCAAAAACCATTTTGCAACTTCTGTCCGCACCCAACAATATTTTGGCGGTGGAATATGTGCGTGCCCTTTTGAAACTGAAAAACAAAAAAATCACACCAATAACAGTTAAACGGCAAGAAGCATATGAAGGCTATGAGTTAGACATTGATTTTAAACTGAGCAGTGCAACCGAAATCAGACAAGCAATCACAAAAAGCAAGCGCATTTGGAACATAAGAAAATATATTCCCGCAAAAAGTTATTACATTTTTGCCTCACACTTAAAGGAAAACAACTTGCCAGACCACGAACTTTGGGGCAAGATTGCTCTTTATAAACTTAGAACAACTTCGGCGGAAAAATTAAAACAAAACTATGATGTTGTGGAAGGATTTGAGAACAAACTTATCTATTCCGCACGGGAAAGTGCAAACTTTGATGATTTTCTTGAACGAACGGTTTCAAAAAGGTATTCAAGCAACAGAGTGAAAAGAATTATTGCCTCTTGCCTTTTGAACCTGAAAGCAAATGTTACAAAAAAGATTTTCAAAGAGCCTCTGCCCTTTGTTAAGGTTGTGGCTTGCAAAAAGGACAAAAAACTTATTGCCAGTCTTAAAAACGCAACCTGCCCAGTTGTCATGAGAAGGCTTGATGCAACAAACGCACTTAAGAATGACTTTGCAAAAGAACTGTCTGTTGTTGAGGATCAAGCAAATGCTTTTTATGACCTTTTGATTGACTTGCCAGAAAACAAGCAAATTAAAAAGGCAGACAACAGCGACATTTTTGAAAAGACAATTTTTGTTGAAAACGAGGACTATATTTTGAACAAAACAATCATGGAATGATTTTTTGTTGCGGTATGAATTGTTGTGAGGTGAACCCAAAAGTTAGAAAAAATTTAATATTGCATTTTTCCTTTTGGTTAAAGAAATTCATAAAAATAAAGTTGCTTTAATGTGTCTTAACAAAGAGTATATCTTCACATAAGGTTTAAAACATAAAAATTCGCAATATTGACTTTTCCATTAAAATTAAAAGGAACTTTTAACAAAGTTCTTTTTTGTTCTAAAAATCAAAATGCTGAATTATGATGTTTTTGAAAGTTTTTCCGCAAAAGTGTTAAACTGCTTCTTAATTTTTTTGTTAAGCTTTTTATTTTTTTATTTTTGGAAAGAAGTTTTAATTTATGTTTTTTGCTAGAAACTTTATTTATATTGTTTTTTGTTATTAAAAGTTGAGCGATGATTTTTTACCAAAAAGTTTTTGATTTTATATTAAAATTTTTGATTTATGATTTTTTATTTTTGTTAAAAGTTAGTGTTAAAATTTTTTTCGTGAATGATTTTATTTCTTATAAAAAAGTTTTAATTTGTATATATGAAAAATTTTGATTTTTGCAAAAATTATGCGTAAAAAAGTGAAAAAAGCGTGATTTTTTATGTTAAAATTGCAATTTTTGATGATTTTTATAATTTTTCTTGATTGTAACACAGAAAATTTTTCATATGTAAAAAACAAAAAAACAGCAAAAGATTTGCTGAGTTTTTATTTATAGATTAGAATTATTTTTTGATTTTTTAAATATTTTTTGTTTATTTTAAATAGATTTTATTTTAAATATTTTTTAATTTGTTTTAGGCAAA
>CALWKH010000024.1 GCA_944381195.1 uncultured Clostridia bacterium | reverse complement strand
GTTACTGGATACTCTCCACTTGCTTCAAAACTTACCTCTTCCAAAAGTGATTCCAAAATGGTGTAAAGTCTTCTTGCACCAATGTTTTCTTTTGAAACATTTTCAAGTTCGGCAAGTCGTGCAATTTCTTCAAGTGCTTCCTTATTGAATGAAAGATTGATGTTGTCAACTTTCAAAAGTTCTATGTGTTGTTTTGTGATTGCGTTTTTAGGTTGAGTTAAAATTTTCAAAAAGTCTTCTTTTGTTAGGTTGTTAAGTTCCACTCTGATTGGAAAACGACCTTGAAGTTCTGGAATTAAATCTTCAACTTTTGCAATGTGGAAAGCTCCAGCAGCAATAAAGAGAATGTAGTCAGTGCGAATGGTTCCATATTTTGTGCTTACTGTGCAACCTTCGACAAAAGGAAGAATGTCACGCTGAACACCTTCGCGTGAAACATCTGGTCCATTGCCTTTTCCGTTTGCTATGGCAATTTTATCAATTTCATCAATGAAAATAATTCCCTCTTGCTCAGCACGCATGATGCCTTCTTCGTTTACTGCGTCCATGTCTATCAGTTTGCCACTTTCCTCAGCAACAATGTTCTTTCTTGCATTTTTAACAGTAAGTTTTCTAAGCTTTTTGCGCTTTGGCAAAAATCCACTGAACATTTCTGTTAAGTTTGCATCTGGCGCACTGCCCATGATTTCAATGGTTTTTGGTGCTTCGACAACTTCCATTTCAATCACTTCATCGTCATGCTTTCCGCTTGCAATTTCGTTGTATAGAACTTCTTTATAGTTCTCTGGCTCATCGCTTTTCACAATTTTGCTTTTTGCATACATAATGTCGCAAATCTTCTTGTTTGCAATTTCGTTTGCTCGTGTTTTTACCTCTTCAAACTTCTCTTCCTTTACAAGCCTGACAGCAGTTTCAACAAGGTCACGAATCATGCTTTCAACATCTCTGCCAACATAACCAACTTCGGTATATTTTGTTGCCTCAACTTTCACAAAAGGTGCTTTCACAAGTTTTGCAAGTCTGCGTGCAATTTCTGTTTTTCCAACACCTGTTGGTCCCTTCATTAAAATGTTTTTTGGTGTGATTTCTTGTCTTAACTCTTCTGGCAACTTGCTTCTTCGATAGCGATTTCTAAGAGCAACAGCAACAGCTCGCTTTGCTTTGTCTTGCCCGATGATGTATTTATCTAGTTCGTCAACAATTTGTTTTGGTGTTAATTGTTCCATTATTCAACCTCCTCAATAACAAAGTGGTCATTTGTGTAGATGCAATATTTGCTTGCAATCTTCAAACTTTTTTCAACAATCTCTCTTGCTGAAAGTTTGGTGTTATCAACAAGAGCATTTGCCGCACCCAAAGCAAAAACACTGCCAGAGCCAATTGAAATGAAATCTTCGGCTGGTTGAACAATGTTTCCGTCTCCCATAACAAGATAGAGTTTGTCTTTGTTTGCGATTATAAGTTGTGCTTCTACACGGCGAAGTGGTGCATCAATTGTCTGCCAATCACGAGCAATTTCAACCACAGCCCTCTCAAGATTTCCTGAAAACTTTTGCAAGTTCCCTTCAATCTTATGAAAAAGCGCAAACGCTTCTGACACATTTCCAGCAAAACCAACAATGACTTTGCCTTCAAAAATCTTTCTTACCTTTACCACTGAATCTTTTAAAATCATGTTTCCAAGTGTTGCTTGACTGTCTCCACCTATCACAGTTTTGCCATTTCTTTTTACAGCAACAATGGTTGTTCCCCTTAAAGTTTCCATGTGTTATTTATCTCCTTAATTTCATTTAGTGCTCGTTTTGCCATTTCTTCTCGCCTGTTTTCTTTTTTTGCTTCAATTGGAGCGAGCAGTCCCCAATTTATATGCATTGGCTGAAAGTTTGTTTCACTTGCTGAAATAAGATAGTTTGCAAGTGCGCCCAGTGCTGTGTTTATTGAAAGCGGTTTGATTTTTTCGCCGTTTAGATATTGTAGCACATAATAGGCGCAAAGTAAACCAGATGCAATGCTTTCAACATAGCCTTCAACCCCACTAAGTTGCCCAGCAAAGAAAATGTTTTCGTTTGATTTTAAGTTTAATGTGTTTTTCATAAGTTTTGGAGCGTTTATAAAACTGTTTCGGTGCATTGCTCCATAGCGAACAAAATCAACATTTTTTAGTGCTGGAATAAGACTGAAAACTCTTTTTTGTTCCTTATATGTCAAATTTGTTTGACAGCCAACAAGGTTATAGAGATTTCCCTTTACATTCTCCTTTCTCAGTTGCAGAACAGCAAAAGGCTTTTGCTTTTTAAAGCCCTCTGGCTTCATTGGACCAAAGCGAAGCACATCATATCCACGCTTTGCCATAACCTCGACAGGCAAACACCCTTCAAAATTTTTCTCAAAGTCTTTAAGTTCTACCCTTTCGGCATTCACAAGTTCCTGCCAAAAGATTTTATATTCCTCTTCGGTAAGCGAACAGTTGATGTAACTTTCACCGCTTCCATATCTGTCTTCAACAAAAATTTTTGATTTATCAATTTTTTCAACATCAACAATGGGTGCAAGTGCATCATAGAAATATAGATATTCACCAACATAACCCTTTAATGCATCTGTGAGTTTTTTGCTGGTAAGAGGTCCTGTTGCAATGATGGTAACTTCACCTGAATCAATTTTATCCACTTCTTCATGAATAATTTCAATATTACTATGATTTTTTATTTTATCTGTTACAAGACTGGAAAATTTATCACGGTCAACAGCCAAAACATCTCCCGCTGGAATTTTTGTTTGCTTTGCGCAGTCAATAATCAAACTTCCCATTTTGGCCAATTCTTGTTTTAAAAGACCTGACGCAAAGTTTAGTGATTCACTTTTAAAAGTGTTACTGCAAACAAGTTCTGCAAAATTTTCGCTTTTATGTGCTGGCGACATCACCTTTGGCTTCATTTCATAGAGTTTGACTTTGACGCCTCTTTCTGCAAGTTGAAAAGCACATTCGCACCCAGCCAGCCCCGCACCGATGACTTTTACCTGTTTCACTCTTCTTCCTTTTCTTCTTTTTTATAGTGATAATAATTACATTTACTGCAATAAATTTTTCTACCCTTTTCAAGCATCATGCTTTGACATTTTGGGCATTTTTCTTCGGTTGGCTTATCCCAAACGGCAAAATCACAATCTGGATATCCACTGCAACCATAGAACTTTTTTCCGCTTTTGCTGGTTTTCTCCAAAAGATTTTTTCCACATTTTGGACAAGTCCCAACAACAACATCATAGTTTTTTATATTCTTACACTCTGGATAGTTTGGACAAGCAAGAAATTTTCCATATCTACCCATTTTTATAATCATTTTTGCACCACATTTATCACAAACAACATCGCTTTCAACAACTGGCATTTCCACCTTGTCTGGCGTTCCGCTGGCGTTTTCAAGTTCAACTTTGAAGTCTTTATAGAAATCTTCAACCACCTCTTGCCACTCTTCCTTTCCTGTTGAAATCTCGTCAAGGGTGTCTTCCATTTTCGCTGTGAATGTGATGTCCATTATATCTGGAAAATATTTTTTCAAAGTGTCGCACACAATACAGCCAAGTTCGGTTGGTTTGATTTGCTTGCCTTCTTTTTCGGTGTAGGCTCTGTTTTCTATGTTAGTGATTGTTGGAACATAGGTTGCTGGTCTGCCGATGCCTTTTTCTTCCATTGTTTTAACAAGGCTTGCCTCGGTATATCTTGCTGGTGGCTTGGTGAACTTCTGTTCGGCTTTGATGCTGTCAAGGTTTACTTGCTCGCCCTCTTCAAGTGGAGGCAATGTTTTTTGCTCGCTGTCTTCTTTATCTTTTGGCGAATATTCCTCATAAACTTTGGTATATCCCGCAAAGATTGGTGTTTTTCCATTTGCCCTGAAAGTGTAGTTATTTGCATCAATGTCAACCGCAACGCTGTTAAAAGTTGCTGGCGTCATTTGACTGGCAAGAAATCTTTCATAGATTAGTTTATAGAGTTTATATAAATCGCCCTCAACTTGACCTTTTATGCTGTCTGGCTTGATTTCAAGATGAACTGGTCTGATTGCCTCGTGGGCATCCTGAGCACTCTTTTTGGTTTTATAGATATTAAATTTTTCTGGCACAAATTTTTCACCATATTCTTTTATGATGAAATCTTTTGCAATCTGTTGCATTTGTGGAGACACACGAACAGAGTCTGTTCTTATATATGTTATAAGAGCAGTTTTCCCCTCTCCTTCAAGCTCAACACCCTCATAAAGTTTTTGTGCGGCTTGGCTGGTTCTTTTTAGGTTCATTCCAAGTTTGTTAAGTGCATCTTGTTGCATGGTGCTGGTGATATATGGCGCTGGTGGATTTGATTTTGTTACGCTTTTTTTAATGCTAGAAATTTTCCAAACAGCATTTTCTATTCCACTTAAAACTTCATTTTTTTGCTGTTCGTTTTCAACCTTTATTTTATTTCCATCTTTCAAAGCAAGGCTTGCCGAAAACTGCGCAGATTTATCTTGCTTTTCAAGAAGTGCTGTGATGTTCCAATATTCTTCTGGCTTGAAGTTTTGAATTTCACGCTCTCGGTCTACAACAAGTTCAAGCGTTACTGATTGCACACGCCCCGCACTTAATTTTGGCTGAATTTTCTTGCTTATGATTGGTGAAATCTTATAACCCACAAGTCTGTCTTTTTTACTGCGTGCTTGTTTTGCATTCCCCACGTCGATGTCTATTCCACGTCGTTTGTCTAGTGCTTTTGTGATTGCACTTTTTGAAATTTCGTTGAACTCAATTCTTATGTTGTCTTGACAATTTAAGTTTAGAATATATGCAATATGCCAACTGATTGCTTCACCCTCACGGTCTGGGTCGGTTGCAAGAAAGATGTTGTCTGCTTTTGCTGCTTTTTCTTTTAATTTTTTGATTATATCTTTCTTGTCCGCCATGATTTCATATTTTGGCTCAAAATGATTATCCATGTTTATGCCCAAAGTTTTAACTGGCAAATCTCGAACATGCCCCTTTGTTGCAACAACTTCAAAATCTTTGCCCAAATATTTTTGAATTGTTTCTCGCTTACCAATTCCTTCGATTATTACTAAATTACTCATTCATTCCCCCGCTTTATTTGCCCTAAAACAAGTTTTGCGCATAGTTTGTTGATTTTTTGCCCGTGTGCGCAAAGAACTTTACTTTATACCTTTCTTGCAAAACTATTTCCTGCTAACCTTACTATTAAACCACGAATTTCCATTCTTGTCAACAAACTGTTTAAACTTTTTGAGTCCATTTGTGATTTTTCTAGAATTTGGTCATAATGCATTTCTTCATTTTCTAGAAGCGAAAGCACCATTTGTTCGCTTAAATCAAGTTGCACTGCTTTTTGTTTGTCCAGTTTTTGCTTTTTAAATTGTGGAAATTGTTCAATGATGTGGTTTGGTTCCAAGACACAGCACGCTTGCAAACTTCTTATCAGCCTGTTTGTGCCTGCACTTTTGGAACTGTTAACTTGACCTGGAAGCGCAAAAATTTGTCTGCCATTTTCAATGGCAAAATTAACAGTTGCAAGAGAACCACTTTTCTCGCTGGCTTCTGGCACAAAAACTCCAAGAGCAAGTCCAGCAATAATTCTGTTTCTTTGGATAAAATGATAGCCCTTTATATTTGCAGACGGATTGAGTTCGCTGATTAAAACTCCGCCCTTCTCCACTATTTCGTTTGCTAGACCTTCGTTTATAAATGGATAGATGTTGTTAAGTTTGCCTGCCAAAACTGCAATGGTTTTACCTCCGTTTTCCACGCATTCTCTTTGGGCTATTGAGTCTATGCCTTCGGCAAGTCCGCTTACAATCACAAAGCCCGCTTTTGTGAGTTTGTTTGAAAAGATTTTTGTCTGCTCCATGCCATAACGAGTGCAAACTCTGCTTCCAACAATGGCAATTGAGTCTTCACTTAAAATGTTTATGTTGCCACGGTAATAAAGAATTGCTGGTGGGTCATAGATTTGCTTTAATCTCTCGGGAAATTTTTCATTTTCATATGTGATATATTTTATTCCAAGTTTGTTAAGTCCAAACTCAAACTCTTTTAACCTGTTTTGATTTATGATATTTTCAATTTGCTCAATTTCCTTTGCTGAAAAAAGTTCAAAATTTGAACCTTTCTGCAAACATTCAAACGCATGGTCTGAACCCTCACAAATGCCTATGTATTCCAAAATCTTTTTTGAGGATACATTTGCTTGTGATAATAAAAGATAAGTTTTTTCTGTCATATGCCCTTCTGTTTTTAATTTTACAAATTAAATTTTAAGTATGTCTTCAATTTTAAATGTATTTTTTGCTTTGTAAAGTTATTACTCTTAATATTTTTTAATGATTGAAATTAAATCTATTTTCTTTTATCATGAATTGTATAATAAAAATTTTAACACTTTTGCTATGTTAAAAAAATTATGTTGCGAAATTACAATGTAACTTTTAACATTTTTTATATGCTATAATCAAAAGTTTTTGTGCTTAATTGTTATCTAAACTGATATTTTTTATCAAGAGAACGATAACCAATTGCCTCTGCCAGATGTTCAAGTTTGATGTTTTCCTCGCCTTCAAGGTCAGCAATGGTTCTGGCAACTTTCAAAATTCTGCTGTATGCTCTGGCACTTAGTGCAAGGCTGTCAAAAGCCTGCTGCATTAGGTCTTCACACTCTTTGTCTAAAACGCAAAACTTTTTCATCTCAGCATTTGTCATCTTTGAGTTAGAGAAATGCTTGCTGTTATTATAACGTTGAAGTTGAATGTTACGTGCTTTGTTCACCCTTTCTTTTATCTTTTCGCTTTTTTCTTCAAGGTGGTCTTTGGCAACCAAATCTTCATAGGCGATGTCGTCAACTTCTATGTGCAAATCAATGCGGTCAAGAAGAGGTCCGCTGATTTTTCCAAGATATTTTGCAATGTTACTGGGCGAACATTTACACTCTCTTTTTCTGCTTCCAAAATTTCCACAAGGACAAGGATTCATGCTGGCAACAAGCATAAAAGATGCTGGGTATTCAATTGTTGCTGTATTTCTTGCAATGGTGATAATTCCGTCTTCAAGTGGCTGTCTTAATGTTTCTATGGTGTGCCTGTTGTATTCGGGAAGTTCATCCAAAAACAAAACGCCATGGTGGGCAAGACTTATTTCACCAGGCTTTGCATTTCTGCCTCCACCAGTTAGGGCAATGATTGTTGTGGTGTGGTGTGGCGAGCGAAAAGGTCTTTGCCAAACAATGCCTTCATTTAAATCAAGCGTTCCTGCAATGCTGTGAATTTTTGTTACTTCAAGTGCTTCGTCAAAAGTTAAGTCGGGCATGATTGTTGGAATGCTTCTTGCAAGCATAGTTTTTCCTGCCCCTGGTGGTCCTATCATCAAAATATTATGTCCACCAGCACACGCAATTTCCAGCGCGCGCTTTGCTTGTGCTTGACCACGAATATAACAAAAGTCATTTGACTGCACATCATCTGTTTGAAGCTCTGCAAATTTTCTTTTTGGAACAGGTTCAAAGGTTTTTGTTCCATTCAAAAGTTCCACAACCTCTTGCAAATTAGATGCACCAAAAACATCTATTCCGTCAATAAAACTTGCTTCAAGGCTATTTTCCTTTGGAATGATAACCTTTTTGTGTCCCAACTTTCTTGCTGTGATTAAACTTGGCAAAACGCCTGCCACTTTTTGAATGGAGCCGTCAAGAGAAAGTTCACCAATAAAAGTGAAGTCTTTTAGATTTTCGCACACAATTTCTTCTGTGCAAACAAGCAAAGCAACAGCAATTGGAAGGTCATAGATTGGACCCTCTTTTTTTACATCTGCTGGTGCAAGATTAACCGTTACTTTTGTGATAGGAAACTTGAAGTTGCTGTTTTTGATTGCACTTCTGATTCTCTCTTTACTTTCTTTTATGCTGGCATCTGGAAGTCCAACGATGTCAAACTTTGGAAGTCCGTTGTTTAAGTCTGCCTCAACACGAACTTCATAGCCTTGAATTCCAACAAGGCCCAAACTTTTTACTTTTGCTAACATTTGTTTTTCCTTTGTTTAGATTTTATCATAAATTGCTTTAAAAAAGCAACCAAATAACAACTCTATTCCAATTTTTAGATTATTGCCGAAAAATTGATAAAACTATTCGCAAATTTTATTGCATAGCACCTGCATAATACCCACATAATACCAATAAAAAGAAAAAATCTACTTTCGTAGATTTTATTTTCTGTTTCTCTTGCGTGCTGCTTCTTCTTTTTTCTTACGCTTTACGCTTGGTTTTTCATAGGCTTCTTTTTTACGAAGGTCGCCGATTATGCCGTCTTTTTGGCATTTACGCTTGAAACGCTTTAATGCGCTTTCAATGCTTTCGTCCTTGCCAACGATTACCATTGTCATATCTTTCTCACCACCTTCTGTTTGTTAGTTTTATTATGATATCATAAAATAATTATTTTGTCAAATGATTTTTTAAAACTCATTTAGTATATGCAAAGAATTTTGAAAAAGTGTCAAAGATTTTAAGGTTTTTCAAAGTTATTTTAAGTTGCTGTTTTAAGTTGTTATTTAAAAAATTATCAGTAAAAACTTTTTAAGCAATCAAAACTTTATTTACTTTGCTAAATTACTTTTATAAAAGATTTTGTTAAAATAAAATTTTTCAAATTAAAATTTTTGCAGAACTAACCATTTTACATATAAATAATAAACTATTTTTCATCATGTTTGCAGTGAGCAATTTTTGGTCCAAGTTTTTGACCGCCAAGAATGTGAACATGAAGGTGTTGAACCTCCTGTCCCCCATTTTCGCCTTGATTGATAATTATGCGATAGCCTTCGCCTATCCCCAAAGCATCTTTATTTTTTGCAACATAGTTAAGCATTTTGCGAAGGGTTTCAAGTTCATCATCCGCACCCTCAAGGCGAGCATAGTGTTTCTTTGGAATTACAAGATAGTGAATCTTTGCCACTGGATGAATGTCTTTTATAATGAAAAAATTTTCATCTTCATATATAAATTCTGATTTTATTTCATGATTTCCAATTTTACAAAAAATACAATTTTCCATTTTATTTACCCCTTTTTTCTTTCCATTCTTGTTTTGTTATTTCAAGCCTTATGGCTTTTTGCTTGTTAAAACTTGCGTCTTCAAACTCAAATTCATCTGCCTTATTTAGATGCAGTTTATCTTGATAGACATGCATTGCTCGCTCGTTGTTTGCGTTTATTGTGATTGATATTTTATCAACAACATCTTCACTTTTAAAAAGTTCGTCAAAAAGTTTTTGCAAAAGAAAAGTGCCAATGCCCTTGTCTTGATATTCTTCTTCACAAATTTTTATGCCACAATCTGCAACTTTATCTTTTATGTTTGCATTCATTTCACCAATTGGTTTGCGTTCATATTGAATGATAAAAAGCAAATTATAAAAAGGTCTGTTTTCAATTTCTTCTCTAATTTGATTTACGCTTTTGCCAAGTTCGTTTGGAAAACAGGTGTTTGCCATTATTTTTTTGTCATTCCACCACTTTGCCAAAATTTCGGCATCAGTTGGAAGTGCTTTGCGGATGGACTCTTTCCTTTTGTCAAAACCAAGTGTCAGCGGAGTTTTAAAAATTGTCCAGCCCCTGTAATCAAACTCGTCATCAAGCAAGGTGCGTTCCACCCAAACATCATAAAGTTTATCTTTAAGTTCGGTTTTAATTTTATCATCTAAATCAAGACTGCTTATTGTTTTTTCATTGTATGTGTCATCAATTTTGTCGTATATAGCATCAACTTTATCAAACTGCTTGATTGCTGTTTCAACATCTTTTATCTGCTCTATCTTTTTAAGGTTATCTTTTAGTTTTGATAACTCGTCCAGCACTTTTGTGATATCATCTTTTATTTGATTCATTATTGTTTACCTTTTTTATTTCTATTATTTATTATCAATACACATCTTAAATCATTTATTACATCATTAGATATTTTACATCATCATTTTTAACATCACTTATGAGAAAATATCTTAAATTAGTATTTTATTTTTAATAAACTTTAAAAATTCAGTCTTCGTCAACAATCTGAATAATTTCTCCTTTAACTCCGTCAAGATATGGCTTTCCAGCACGAACAACAACAAGCGCATTAAGTGGAACTTGCCCGCTTGGCAAATATACCTTTGTGAAGTTGCGGGCGTGACCTGTTGTAAAGCCATCTTTTTCCTGCTCGGTTAGCACTTCGCAAATCATGCCTTCCTGCTTTGAAAGAAATTCTGCTTTCAGTTTATCGCGAACCTTTGAGATTTCTTCAATTCTCTTTTTCACAATTTCGCCATCAAGTTGTTTAAGTCTTGCTGCAACCGTTCCTGCACGCTTTGAAAATGGAAAAAAATGAATATCTGCAAAGCCAATTTTTTTAATGGTGTCAAGACTCTCAGCAAAATCTTCATCTGTTTCAGTTGGATAGCCAACAATCACATCTGTGGTTATTGCGGCGTCACTGAAATATGTTTTTATCATTTTTGTTTTTTCAATGAACTCTTCTTTTGTATATTTGCGGTTCATGTCTTTCAGTGTTTTATTGCAACCACTTTGCATGCTGAGATGAAAATGTGGACAAAAGTTTGGCATTTTTTTAAGCGCAGACAAGAAGTCGTCTGTTATGATGCCCGCTTCCATTGAGGAAAAACGAATTCTTGCATTGATTGTTGAAAGCGAGTTTGCAAGGTCAATGAGGTCAAGATTGATGTCTTTGCCCCATGATGAAAGGTCAATGCCCGTTAAAACAATTTCTTTGCTTGCTTTTGCCATGTTGAATGCCTCAACAACAATGCTTTCAAGTCCGCGACTTCTGCTTCTGCCACGCAAGAATGGAATTAAACAATATGAACAAAAATTGTTGCAACCGTCTTGAATTTTTAAATAACTTCTTGTTCGGTGTTTCTTTGCTGGTGGCACTTCTTCAAAATCTAGCGGTGGGTCAAGCACAAAACAACGGTCGCTTTCGGCAAGCATATCTTTAAGCCAAATTTTTCCACTGGTGCCAACAACAACTTTCACGCCTTGTTTTCCTTCAAAGTTTTTACTGCTGTGTTGAGAGGCGCAACCACAAACCAAAATTTTTGCATTTGGGCAACTTTTGTTAATTTTGGCAATCATTTGTCTTGATTTCCTTTCTGCCTCATTTGTAACTGCACAAGTGGAAAGCACAACAACATCAACATCTTTATCTAAATTTTCACAAACAGTGTGCCCCTCATCTTCAAAAGCACGAGCAAGACTGTCTGCCTCGTATTGATTAACCTTGCAACCCAAGGTCAAAAAAGCAATTTTCATTTTATTTCCTCCAATAATCAAGATGCATCATGATTGCACTCACAAGCGCAAGGCATGCTGTTTCACCACGCAAAATGTTTTTGCCAAGGCTTATTATTTTTGCACCCAAATTTTTAAGTTTTTCAATTTCAGCACTGGAAAAGCCACCTTCACTTCCAATTACAAGTGCTGTTTTTTCTTTTTTATCAAGTTTTTCAATAACTTCTTTTGCTGGGAAATTTTCATTTTCATATGCAACCACAATCTGAGAAAAATCTTTCAGTTTTCCAAGCATTTTATCAAAAGAACAAACTTCATCAATTTTCATTATGGTTGCCCTACCGCTTTGCTTACACGCTTCCTGCGAAATTCGTTTGAAGCGGTCAAGTTTGCTTGCGTCTGCCTTTGCAACCACAAATTCACTGTTAAAAGGTGTTAATTCCTTGACTCCAAGTTCGGTGCATTTTTGAACGACATAGTCCATATGCTCACCTTTCATAAGTGCTTGAAACACAAAGACATTTGATTGTTCATCTTCTATTTTTGCTCTTGATAAAATCTCGCAAACCGTTTTATCTTTTGTTATTTTAACAACTTTTGCGCATAGTTCTTCATTTGCTGTGGTGGTTAGTGTCAAATTATCATCAACCTGACCTCTTAGAACCTTTGTAAAATGAAAATGCTCATTTCCAGTTAAAACAACAAAATTTTCATCAATATTTTCTTTATCAACAAAAAATCTTCTGGACATCTTCTACTCCCATATCATTCTAACAAAAAAACATGCAAAAAGCAAGAAAAGAACTCACTTTTTGCTGTTTTATATGAATTTTAACTTTTTTATATCAAAGTAATTTTATATCTTTTTATGCTTCATGTTTTGCGGTGAATAATCAAGTTAAAAATTTTAATATACAACTTTTATAACTTATATGGGCAAACAACTTTTTTTGTTTTATTTTTTATAAAAAGTTTCAATTTTTTCCAAAAGCAACCTATAAAATTGCGGTTTTATTCATTTTTTATTAAAACTGTTTTTTCTTTATATAAACTTATTCAAAAAGCATTTCCATGCCCTTTTTTGCTTCACGCTCGGCAACGGTGATGTCAAGTTCTTTGAGAAAAGCAAATTTATCTTTGTCTTTGCTTTCAAGAATTGCTTGTCTGTGTTTATTGATGTCAACATTTTCAAAAGTTTGCACACAGCGACAAT
This sequence comes from uncultured Clostridia bacterium, assembly GCA_944381195.1. Classification (GTDB taxonomy): domain Bacteria; phylum Bacillota; class Clostridia; order Christensenellales; family UBA1242; genus UBA7584. Next base: position 1,395 of record CALWKH010000024.1, on the reverse strand, counting down.
TCCAAATTGCACTTTTACTTTTTATGATTTCTTCAATGTGCTCTTCTTTTTTTGCGTTTTCAACATCACGAGCAAAAAAATAGTTCCACTCAGGGCGTCCACCCTCAATGATTACATCAGACAATTTCCCAATAAGGTTTTTGTCTGTTATTTTAAAATCTACTGCGGCAAAATATGCAACTGCAGGAATCTTTTTATCACAAACTTGCTCAACAACTCTGCTTTGTGTTTGAAAATCGGTTTTTCTTTCCATCTATTTCTCCTTATTTCTACTAAAAACAATTATAGCAGAATTTGGGAAATTGTCAATATGGAAATCTCAAAAAAGAACCCCGCTATGAACCGCACCCCCAAAGTTATAACCTTTGAAAGCATGCTTTAATCTTGCAAGGCTCCTTTTTAATTTTTTAAAAAGTTTTTAATTTATAATTTTTTAATTATATTTAATTTTGCTGATAAGCAACAGTGTGCTCCGCACGAGACAGATGTTCGCTTTGCTATTTTAAACAATTTTTTGTTAAAAAATTATTTTCTAATTTCCACGCTGTAATTAGGTTCATTATTTTATGCTTGCGCTACATATTTCAGTGTCGGAGTGTGTTCCGCACGAGAGACAGATGTTTGTTTTGCTTCTTCATATGATTTTTTTAAAAAGTCTAGTTTTCTTCCTTTCTTTTCTTATAAGAACAATAACCTAAACTCAAGCCCCACTGCCCGTGGTAACATCGCGTTCCGTTGCGATCCGCACTCGAATTATTGATTGAATTGCTGTTTTGTTTTTATCTTAATTTAACGATAAAAATTTAGTTTTGCGCTTTTCCACATATTTTACGGTCGAGTGTGTTCCACACTTGAATTATTGTTCACCTTACCCTCTTAAACAACTTTGCGCTAAAAATCTAATTTTGTGCTTGCGCCACATATTTCAGTGCTAAAGTGTGTTCCACACACGACAGATGTTCGCTTTGCGTTTTTATTTTAACTCAGCAATAGAAATCTAGTTTTGTGCAGTTGCAACATATTTTAAAGTTGGAGTGCGTTCCGCACACGAAATATGGATAGCATTTCATTTTTACATCAATTTTTTGTTAAAACCCAACTCTATGCACCTGCCACATACTTTAAAGTTGGAGTGCGTTCCGCACGGGAGTTATTGATTATTTTTTGTTTTTATCATAATTTATCATTAAAAAATCAATTTTGAACAGTTGCCACATATTTTAAAGTTGGGTATTGCCCTTCTGCAAAGTTCCAAAAGGTGTCTGAAAGATACATATAGTTTTGGTTTTTATCACCTTGCATTTGGGCGGTTGTTAAGCCATACACTTGATAACCAGTGCCCTCACCAATTGCTTTTGTTACCACACCGCCAACAGTTTCTGTGTTGTAGTAACA
>CALWKH010000023.1 GCA_944381195.1 uncultured Clostridia bacterium | reverse complement strand
CTTTTCACAAAACCGTTTTCTTGCAATAAAAATCTTAGTCCCAAACTTTGCAAGTTGTTCATCCCAAACTTCAAGTTCTTCAAAAGCACTCACTTTCTTTAAAAGCGCATTTCTCTGCTCTAAAATCTTTTGAAAGGTCTGCAAATTCCTCAAATAGTTTTTTGACAGTTGACAATTTATGATGTCCATAAATTTTCGCCTTCCCGCAGGGCTTCCTTGAACAAGATTAAGACTATCTGGCGCAAAATAGACGCTTCCAAAATTGCCAATCACATCACTGATTCTAGAAAACTTGTTTCCGTCCAAGAAAAACTGCTTTTGCCCCCTTGTCAGCCTAAACTCCAAGGTGTGAGAAATGTCTGCGTGCGAAAATTCAAGTTTCACCAAAAGGTCATTATGCCCATGCGCAATCATTTCAACATCTTTCCTTGTTCTTGCACTTCTGCCAATTGTTGTAAGATAGATTGCTTCCAATGTGTTGGTTTTTCCCTGCGCATTTTTGCCAAAAAGAAGATTAATGCCCTTTTGAAACTCAATCTTTTGAGGGGATAGATTGCGAAAATGGTTAACGGTAACACTTTTAATCAGCAACTTTAACTCCCCCTTTAACAAAAATTTAGATACTTTTTGATAAGTAAAACAAAATCTCTTATTCCTAACCAAAAATCAAAAAATTTAAAAAAATCTAAGCCTTTAAAAAATAAAATTTTGCATAAAAATTTTTACCCATTTTTTCCCTTTTTAAGCCAAAAACAAAGGCTAGCAAGAAAAAATAAAAAGCATAATTTAATCTTTCAAAGACAAAAATTTTTCAAGTTTTTTGCGCAAGCAAAATTATATCAAATTTTGCAAAAAAAAGCAACCCCTTTTAAGTTACTTTTAATGCTTTTAAACATAGGCAAAAAGCCCTTGATTTTTGTAAATATTCAGCCTCAAAATTTAGCTTTAAATTTATTAAATTATTATTTTTATATACCAAATAATTTTTAATATTTTTTCGCAATTTTTAGTTGTGTTTTGCAATTTCAAATTGCCATTTTTTAATTATTATAACTAAAAATTGTATTGCTTTTCAATAACATTTTAAACTAAAAGTCAATTGATTGTTTTTTTAATTTTTAATTTTGTTTGAAGTGAACCCCAAAAGTTAGACAACTTAAGGAGGTTCACTTCATTTACTAAAATTTTCAAATAACTGTAAATCATTTTACTAATAAATTTAGATAAACTCTAAATTATTCCAAACGAAAAACCCTATAAAAAAGATTTTTCCGCCTACAACAAACGAAAAAATCTTCCTAAAAAATATATTAAAATCACAAATTCAAACTTAAAAATTTAAACTTTAAAAAGTCTTTATTTTTAAGATGAGAACCCAATCACTTTAAACAACCCAAAAGTTTTCAAAAGTTTTTTATATAAAATTTCTTTGCCTAAATATTTTTAAAAATACTATAAAAGAATCAAAAGTTTTTTATCTCAAACTTTTTCTTAAACAAAATTTAAAATCTTTAAAAAATTCACAGCTTCAAAAAGCCTTATCCAAAATAAGCCCCACAAAATTTGCTATAAAAATCAAAATCTTTAAAAAGTTTAAAATAAAACAATTTAAAACTTTTCAAAAAAATTCCAAATAAACAAAGCACCCTAAAGCCTTTGCAAAGCACCCTAAAAAACTTTTAATAAGCAATCATATCTTCCAGTTCTTCAATCATCTTTTTAAAACTTTCGTCCTCTTTCATGGTTTCAATCACCTTGTCCCTTGCGTGAATTGCTGTGGTATGGTCACGATTGAAAATCTTGCTGATTGCGGTCAGCGGAATGTTAAGTTTTTTCCACATCAAATAGATGGAAATCTGCCTTGGTTCCACAAACTCTTTTGTTCGCTTTTTGCCCAAAAGTTCATCAAGTTTAATATTAAACTTTCGGCAAACAGCATCTAAAATTTTGTCTTGCGATATCACACGCCCAACACTCACTTCAAGTTCGTGTGACTTAGACAAAACCTCATTCACAACCTCTTCATCCACAACAAATCTGCCGTGAAGTTTTGCAAAAAGGTCAAGTTTGTTCAAAACCCCTTCAATTTCCCTGATGTTATATTTTTCCAGCCTTTCAGCCAAAATAGAAACCACCTTGCTGTCAAAGGTATAGCCTTCAAGTTCAATCTTTTTGTTGATAATCATTGCCCTTGTTTCAAGGTCAGGCTTTTGAATGTCCTGAACAAGCCCACTTCCAAAACGAGAACAAAGACGCTCTTCAAGGTCGTTAATCTCTTTTGGTGGTCGGTCAGACGCAATAATAATCTGCTTGCCCGCTTGATAAAGGTCGTTAAAAGTGTGGAAAAACTCTTCCTGCACAGCCTTTTTGTTGCTGATAAACTGAATGTCATCAACAAGCAAAACATCTGCTTTGCGGTATTTTTTCCTAAACTCTAAAGTTCCCTTTTCACGCCCAAAACGAAGGGTCTCAATGAGGTCATTTGCAAAAGTTTCACTGCTCACATACACAAGTTTCAACTTTCCGCCGTTAAGATCCCAAATGTGATTTCCAATTGCGTGCAAAAGGTGTGTTTTTCCAAGCCCTGTTCCGCCATAGATAAAAAGCGGGTTAAACCTTGTCCCAGGGTGCTCCGCCGCGGCCCTCGCCGCTGCATAGATAATCTTGTTCGTGGTTCCAACAACAAAGTTTGAAAAAGTATATCTTGGGTTAAATGGGTTTTGTGGCTCTTCCTCATTGGTCACAGCCTGTGGCAAACTCTCACTGTCTGCGCCTTTAAGAAGGTCATGCTCTTTTATGTATCGCTCTTTGTCCTCTTCCAAGACAAAATCAAAACTTTCAAGTTTGAAATGCTTATAGATTCCCTCAATAATCTGTCTTGAATAAGCTCTCAAAATGGTATCACGGGTCATTTCGTTTGGCACAAGAAAATAAAGTTTATCATTCTCAATGTTAAGCGGTTTTATCTTTCGAATCCACAAATCAAGCCCAACTGCACTAACCGAATCTTCAAGGTCGGTAAGCACTTCCGCCCACTGTCTATCAAGAAAATTTTGCATAAAACTGTGTCCTCCTTTGTGCCACGCCTAAATGATACCACCTCAAAGAGCAAATAGTCAAGTTCTAGTGTCACCTTTTTTTGTAAAATCACACGAAAAAGATAGATTTCCCTTATTTTTGTTTTTTATATATAAAAAACAAACCCACAAAGTCACAGCACACAAAGAAAGTAAAAAAATTAAAACCCATGACACCGCGCTTATAAAAAATACTTCAAACAAAACAAAAAGTCAAGCAAAAATTCGACATTTTTCACACAATTTTTCTAATATGTTTTTCTAAATTTTTTCCATGCGCCTTTTTGTAATACTCCCATATGCAAAAATCAAATTCTCATCACAAAAAAATCTCGCTTTAACTCACCACTTAATATCACCGCTAAAACTTACCGCTTAATTTTACAGCAAGCAAATAACACCACTTATTCTCACAGTAAACAAATCTTACCCACTTAATAACACCGCTTATTCTCACATCATCACTCCTTTAAACAAACCACAATCACATCACTAGCATAATACTCAAAAACACAAAAAAATGTCATGAAAACAAAAAAAGACAAAAACAAACAAAACCTCTTAATTCCAAGCAAAACACCTTACCCCATCATAAACAAAAGCAAAACCCCGCATAAAATTTAACCGCTTTTTTCAAATCACTCCTTTTTTACCAATCTTTAAAACAAACCTTTTCAAACCAAATTTTTTAAACAAACCTCTTCAAACCAAATTTTCTTAAACCAAATTTTTACAAGCCTTTTCAGTTTTTCTTAACAACATTTTTTTCTTAACAACATTTTTTCTTAACAACACTCTTTAAAACCAGTATCTTTCAAAACCTCTTAACAAACTTCTTCAAAATAGCATTTTCAAATCAATCTTTTTAAATTAACATCTTCAAATTAACCTCTTTAAATCAACTTCTTCAAATCAACCTCTTCAAATTAACCTCTTCAAATTAACCTCTTCAAAACAAACTTAAACACATACTTCTGACAAATAAACATCAGCCATTATAACAACACAACCAAAAGTAATAGCAGTCTTGATAACCTAACCACTAAAAATAACACTAATCATCTCCCGTGAGTTAACAGATAGAAAACTATAAGCGCTTAAATAACTCATTTAGCAAAAATTAAACTCACACAACCCAAGCAACCCAAACAAAAAAATACCCACAATTATTCCAGCCAAGGATTTCACTAACAAAAATTATTTTTATACCCCAATCAAAACCCCGTCATCATTTTGATAACGCAACCAATAACAACACCACAAACATTTCAGTAATTTTACCATTATCAGTAACTTCACCATTAAAAATAATCATAGTCATTCTAATAACTAAACAACTAAAAATAACAATAGTTATTATAATCTCTTAACTTATTATAACCTTAAAAAGCTTAAATAACCAAGTAAAAAATATACCCAATTGCTATAACGAAAAAATAGGTTATTATATCCTAAACTTCCCGCATAAATTAAGCAAAAACAGCACTTACCAACACAAAAAAACCACTTTCCCACACAAAAGTGTCACTTTCCCACACACTTATCCACAAAAATAATCCACTTATCCACACAAAACACCCATCTTTTTTACACTTAATATAAATATATTAAGTGTAAAATTTTCAACTTATCCACTTTTTCACACACACTACTACTATTACGACTAATAAAAATAAATAAAAAATAATCAACAGGTGCTTCACTCAATTTTTTTAAAAAAGGGGTTGAATAACCGGTCACATTGTGCTATAATTTAAACAAATAAAAGGAGTATTATCAATGAAATTTACTTGTCAAGGACTAGAACTAGCCGATGCAGTCTTAAAAGTTGTCAAAGCATCAGCCATAAGAACAACAAACCCAATTCTTGAATGTGTGAGACTTTCAGCAGAGGACGACAAACTAACACTCATGTGCACAGACCTTGAGTTAACCATCATAAAAACCATAAAAGCCGATGTCAGCATAGAGGGAGAAGCGGTTATTCCAGCCAAATTCTTTGCTGAATTCGTGAAAAAAATCTCAGGTGAACAAATCAATTTCAACCTTATTGAAGGCAACATCATGGAAATCTTTTATGGCGAAAACAAAGGTATCATTCAATGCCAGAACGCTGACGAATTTCCAGAACCAAAACAACTTGAAACACCTAAAAAACTTGAAATCAAAAGCAATGACCTAAAAGACCTTGTTGTAAAAGCAAGTGTGGCAGTTGCTCAAGACGATTCAAGACCAATGCTTCGTGGCATTTTGCTTGAAGCACAAGACGGTGAACTTCGAGGAGTTGCGCTTGACGGTGTAAGAATGGCGCTTGTTAAAAAACCACTTATAAACCAAGAAGACTTTGGAATTGTTGTAACAGCCAGAAGCCTAATGGAAATTGTCAAACTTTTGCCCGAGAAAAACGAAACAATCACCATTTTAACCGAGAAAAATCACCTTAAAATCAATCTTGAAAACACTGTGCTAATTACCAGACTTCTAGGTCAAAAAAGTGATTTTGTGTCATATAATCAAATCATACCAACATCATTTCAAACAAACATTGTGATAAACAGGCAAAAACTCTATGATGCAATAGAGCGTGCAAGCCTTCTTAACCTAACCGAACGCAATCACATCATAAAATTTAACATCAAAAAAGAAATGCTTACCATCACATCTGAAAGCCAGCAAGGAAACATCACTGAAAACATCCCAATTGAACACACAAACAGCGACCTTGTTATTGACTTTAACGGCAGACTCATCATAGATTGTCTTCATGTAATCAGTGATGAATTCATAAAAATGAACTTCTGTGGTGTTATGAGTCCTTGTGTAATAACATCAAATCAAGAAAAAGAAGACTATCTCTACCTGGTTTTACCAATGAGGGTGTAAAAAGCATTTCTGCTTAAAAATTTATAAAAAATCATCAAATTTTTGCATTTTTTTAATAAAATATGCAAATTTTCAGCAAAAAATCACAATTTTTCAATAAAAAACAACTTTTTTAATCACAATTTTTCAATAAAAATTAACAAACATATAAAAAATAACAATAAAATTCTATTACAAAAAAATCAAATCTTTTTAACATTATAATATATAGGAAAAACCGTTTCTTTTAAAAATGGTTTTTTCTTTTTAATTAAAATCTTGACAATAAAAAAAGAATATAGTATAATTTTATTACAGTATTTTTTATATAATACGAGTCTAAAAATGGAGGCGAAAATGAAGAGAACTTACCAACCTAAAAAAAGACAAAGAAACAAGGTTCACGGCTTTCGTGAAAGAATGAAAACAAAAAGCGGAAGAAACACTTTAAAGCGTCGCAGAGCAAGAGGGCGCAAAGAACTCACTGTATAGGGGTGAGAAAATGTTACCATCTCAAAATCGTTTAAAAAAACGAAAAGAATTTGCATACATATATAAAAACGGAAAAAAAATTAACTCAAAAAATCTTTCACTTGTTTTTGTTTCGAGTAAAAAAATGGAAACACGCATTGGAATAAGTGTTAGCAACAAAGTTGGCAAAGCGGTTTCCAGAAATAAAATCAAAAGACAAATTCGCGAAGTGACAAGATTTTTTTTAAAAAATTTAAAAAATCATCAAAATTTCATCTTGGTTGCAAAACCTTCAATCACCTCTTGTTGTTTTGAAGATATCAAAAAAGAAGTTTTTTATCTCTTAAATAAAGGAAATCTTTTCAAAAATGAACAAAATAACAAAAATAATTGATGCGCCACTGAGATATTTTTGCATTCTTTTAATTTTAATCTATAAAAACACCCTAAGCAAAATCACACCAAGCACTTGCATCTATCAGCCCACTTGTTCAACATACACTTTAATTGCAATAAAAAGATTTGGCAGCATAAAGGGATGTTTTATAGGATTAAAGCGAATTTTAAGATGCACTCCAAAACACAAGGGCGGACTAGACACTGTTCCCGATTGTATTGATGATGTTAAATTTAAAATTTAGTAAAAAATGAAAAAATGCAAAAATAACACCTAAAAAACATAAAAAATCAATAAAATATGGTGAAAATTTTGCATTTTTTATAAAATTTAATAAAAAATAAAGGAGCAATTCTATGTTAGTTTCCCAAATAGGAAGTTGGACAGCAGACATGTGGGGAGCAGTCATTGGGCTTTTCAGTTTTATATCAAGTTGGGGATGGATGATTATTGTGTTCACTGTTTGTTTAAAACTTATTTTAAGTCCACTAGACTTTTGGCAACGAAAAGTTTCAAGAGAAAGCATGAAAAAGCAAGCGGTTTTACAACCAGAACTTGCAAAGATACAAAAGAAGTTTGGCAACAACAAGCAAATGCTCAATCAAAAAACAATGGAACTATATAAGCGTGAAAATTTTAATATGTTTGGCTCTTGTGGGGTAATGCTTCTCAATATGGCAATAACACTTTTTGTGTTTATAACACTGTTCTATGGTTTAATGGGAATCAGTCAAACTCAGGTGTTAAATCAATATAATTCTTTGGAAGAAGCCTATAACGCAAATTTTGCACAAGTATATAATATAGAAGAAAGCGAAATTTCATCAAAAGAGGCAGAACTTTGGCAACAGGCATACCAGCAAGCCTCAACCGAACTTAATGAAGGAGCAACCGAAGAGGTAACCGAAGAGCAAATATATTCAAGAGCGCTAGAAATTTTTATCAGCACCGATGAAATGCAACAAGTTCAGCAGGCAGTTCTTGCGATATTCAATGATAAAGTAAAGGAAAGTTGGCTTTGGGTTGATAATGTTTGGCGTCCAGACACAAATTCTTCCGCATTTCCAGACTATCAAAGTTTTGTAAGTCAAACAAACTTCTATTCAAGCGAACAATATACCAAAGTTTTAAATGAAAGACTTGAATCCCTGCCAGAAGGTGCAACAGATGAACAGCGAAATGAAATTACAACTGAAGTTCAAAAAAGTTTTGAGCAAAAATATGATTTTGTAACAATAGGTGTTCAACAAGAATATTCAAGTTGGAACGGATACTTTATCTTGGTTGTTCTATCAGCTGTTATCACTTATCTATCTTTAACAATCACACAAGGTGGTTTTAAAAAGAAGAAAAATCAAGAAGAAGACCCAGCAAACGCAATGGGAGCAGGAAAAGCAATGAAGTTCATGAGATTCTTGCTTCCAATATTGATGATAATTTTTACCATTGGTTACAGTGCAGCATTTGCGCTTTACATTGTAACAAACTCACTTATGTCAATGATAATTTCTTTGATTTCAATGAAAATTCTTGAAACAATAGATAAAAAGAAAAAAGTTACAATAACAACAAAAAACAGACCAGAATACAGTAGATAAAATTATTTTATAAAATATTTTAATAATTAATGCTTTTTGCAAAAAATCGCACAAAAAGCAAGGAGTTAAACATGAGAACAATAGAAGCAACAGGAAAAAATGTTGAAGAGGCTGTTCAAGAAGGGCTTAAAAAACTAAATCTAACAAAAGCAGATGTAGACATAAAAATAATTTCAAAGGGTGGATGGTTTTCCAAGGCAAAAGTTGCAATAACAGACACCAGAAGTGAAAGTGAAATTGTGGCACAAAACAACATTGAAAACGTCACAAAAATGCAAAAAAACACCAAAAATTCGCAAAAAAACAGCAAAAATGATGACAAAATGTCGAAAAATAGGCAAAATAACGAAAAAACAACTCAAAAAACAGATGAACATCAGGTCGTCTTAAACCCAACTTTTGCGTCTCATCGCATTTTAGAGGCCCAAAAAGATACCCAAAATTCACAAAAAATTGAAGTAAAAGAGTTAAATCAAACAAAAATCAATCTAATTAAAAACTTTTTAACTGGCTTTTTTAACAAAATAAATGTAACAACAGCAATGAATATTGAAGAAGATGATAAAACAATAACCATTAACATAACATCGGATAATGCAAACATTCTAATTGGTCATCGAGGAGAAACACTGCAAGCAATTCAATCAATGATAAATGCAATATTAAGTTTTAAAAACTTAAAAGGCAAAAAACTTGTAGTTGATGTGGAAGGATATAGAAAAAGCCAGCAAAAAAAGATAGAAGAAAAAGCAAAAAATGCAATTGAAAAGTGCATCACAACAGCAAAACCTGTAAGTCTAGACTATATGAACCCTTATGAAAGATTTATTGTTCATGAAGTTGTTATGGCAGATGGCAGGGTAACAAGTGAGAGTTTTGGAAAAGAACCCCGCCGTTTTGTTAAAATTTTTATAAAATAAAAAATAATAAATAATTGCTAAACATTATAAATAAAAATCTGAAATAAAAATAAAAACATAAGAAAAAACAGTAAAAAACAAGAAAAGTAGTAAAAAACAAGAAAAGTAGTAAAAAATAACAAATAAAAAAGTTGCTTAAATAAGCAACTTTTTTATATCATTAAACAAAAACTATATAAAAACCCAAAATAAATCAAATAAATTTGTATTTTCTAAATTTTTACACAAAAATATCTTACAATAAAGATAATGTATAATTTATATAAAAATCATATATATTTGTTCAATATATTTGTTCAAAAATTGTTTAATTAAACAAGATATCACTAGCGCAATTTATTCATTAAAGCATAAATTCTGTCAAGGTCATCTTGATTAAAGTAATCAATGTAGATTCTACCTCGTTTATCAGAACCAATAACATTCACCTTAGTTCCAAAAATTTGTTGCATATCTTTAACAAGATTTTTAAGTTCCAAACCAATAACTTGTTTGTTTTTGCTAACTTTTTCTGGATTAAGTATGCCTTGCACAATTGTTTCCAATTCACGAGAACTAATTTTGTCATCACTTGCTTTCTTGGCAAGTTTAATTTGCTCTTCTCTGTCTGTAATGCTAACCAATGCTTTTGCATGAGCAAAGGAAAGTTTTCCTTTTTCAACCATAGTCAAAACTTCTGGTTCCAGTTTCAAAATTCTTAAAAAGTTGGTTACAACCGTTCTTGTTTTTCCAATCTTCTCAGCAACTTCGTCCTGAGTGAATTGATATTCCTCAATCAACTGTTTAAGCGCAAAAGCAGTTTCAACAGGATTTAAATCTTCTCTTTGCAAGTTCTCAATAAGCGCAATTTCCTTAATGTCTTTGGTTGAATAATTCTTAACAATTGCAGGAATTTTCTTTAAGCCAGCTATTTTTGATGCACGATATCTTCTTTCACCTGCAACAATGAAATATCTGTCACCTTTTTGAACAACAATAATTGGCTGAATGACACCATGTTGTTTAATAGAATCAGCAAGTTCTTGCAAGCCTTCTTTATCAAAAGTTTTTCTTGGCTGATTGACATTTGCATCAATTTTGTTGATTTCAATTTCCAGCACACCAACATCTTGTTTGTTTTGTTGTCTGCTGGCAAGTTCTTGTTCAATTCTGTTAAGTTTTAAATGCAAAGCCTCTTTTTCTTGAAGATAAGAATCTCTTTCCACAGTTTCGTTTATATCTTTCAATGGCTCATTCGTTTTATTGATTAGACTTTGAGCTTTTTTTAGCACATCAACACTGTTTGTATCTGTTTTTACAGTTTCAGCATTAATTTCTTTTTTAACTTCGCTTTCTTTTTTGTTTTCAACAGGCTTTTTCTCTTCTTGTTTTTCAAATGTTGCAAAAAGAGAACTTAAACCTCTTCCCAAACCGTATTTAGACATCAGTCAACCTCCCTTATTAATTCTTTGATTGACAGCAACTTACCGCTATCTTTGTTTTTCTTTAAAAACTCAAGAGCCAAACTTTGATATGCTAATGCACCCGAACTTCTGTTGTCATAAATTAAAATTGGAACGCCATGGCTTGGAGCCTCAGCAAGTCGCACATTTCTTGGAATAACTGTTTCATAAACTTTTCGACCAAAAAAGGCACGAATTTCCTTTGCCACTTGAGACACCAGATTGCTTCTGTTGTCTTTCATTGTCAAAACAACACCTTCAATTTCAATGTTTGCATTCAAATACTCTTTAACCAATTTAACTGTGTTCATAAGTTGGCTTAATCCCTCTAGCGCATAAAACTCGCATTGAATTGGGATTATAATAGTATCTGTTGCGGTCAATGCGTTCACAGTTAATAAACCCAATGACGGTGGACAGTCTATGGCTATATAATCATATTCATTCTTTATAGTTGTAACAACATTCTTTAAGACCTTTTCTCTGTTTTCTCTTTGAACCAGACTAACTTCTGAACCAGCCAAATCGACATTGCTTGGAAGAATGTCAAGATTCCTGATTTTAGTTGAAATTATTGCATCTTTTATGTTACATTCGTCTAAAATTATATCATAAAAAGTGTTTAATTCTTTATTTTTGTCCACACCAACACCAGTAGTGGCGTTTCCCTGTGGGTCTAAATCAATTATCAACACCCTTTTTCCATAAGCAGCCAGAAATGTAGCAAGATTGACACAAGTTGTGGTTTTACCAACACCACCTTTTTGATTTATAAAAGAAATTATTTTCCCCATACACAAACACTCCTTTTCTGTTGTTATTATAAATCATAACACAAAAAAAAGCAAATAAATATAACAAAAAAATGCAATAGATTTTATAAAAATAATTTTTATATTTATATTTGATTATATGCTTAAATTAAAAAACAAAGAGTTTCGTGCGAAACTTAAAATATAAAAACTTAAAATGACTTATCTTTTATTTAAAGTTTGATATAAATAAACTCAAAAAATATATACCATATAAAACTTAATTGGCTACCATAAGACTTTAATAAAATATATTAAATTTGTATATACTGTAACCATTTCTTATTAAAAGATGTTAATTTTGCATAAATCTAACTCTTTATCACTTATATCTATTTTTTGTATTAAATTTCATATTATTTCAACTTTTTTATTTTAAATTTCATATTATTTTAACTCTTATAATTAAAAATTGTTTTATTAAATGTAAACAATACAATATTAAATTTTTAAATTTACCATAATTAAAAGTTTCGTGCGAAACATAACAAGTATTAAATTATTTTTAAATTTATGATTAGATATTTGTTGCTACAATATTTTATAGATAATGTAAAAAGTTTTTATTTTTTATCATAATATTATAGTTAATTTAAAACATTTAAATAAAATTATTTAATTAAACAAAAAATATTATACATTTTTAAATAATTAAAACAAGTTTTTTACTTTTTATCAATTAAAATATAAATAATTTTATTATTTTTATATAAAAAATCAAATTTTACATGAAAATATTTATTTTTTAATAATTTTAGATGTTTCGTGCGAAACTTTGTACTTATGTTAAGTTTTTTAAAAAAATCATAAAATTTCATGTGTTCTTTTATTATTTTTTATAAATTATTCATTAATTTGATTTAATTATTGTTTTATGAACTTTTAATTCTTTTAATTATTATTGTAATTATTATTGATATTATTAAATATAAGATTTTATTTTATACTTAGTTACTCGTTAAAACATTTAAATAAAATTTATTTTTTATTGCTTTTGAATTGAGTTAAAAATTAAAAACAAAATATTATAATATTATAAGTGTAGTTAGTGTTTACAAAAATTATGTATAAGTTTCGCACGAAACTATTTTTGCAGTAAAAAATATAATTAACAATATAAAGTACAGTATAATAGTTAAATATTTTTTTATAGGCTATTTCAATATTATAAGTTTAAATTAAGCTTTATTGCAAAAACTAAAAAATAACCTTAAATTTACATTTATTTTTAAATTCAAATTAAATTTTTTATATTTATTTTATTGTTTAAATTAAATATTCTGTATTTATTTAATTCTATTTAATAAATTAGGTATTTTGCATAATTTTTTTATAATTTAATTTTTAAATTTAATTATTTAAATTCTTAGTATTTGTAAAAAATGTTAAATATTTTTTGATATAGTTTCGCACGAAACATTAAAAATTGTTATTAACTAAGCTCTAATCATGCGAATTTTTAATTATAATTCATTAAAAAGACTTTATTTTTGTAAAATGTATTTTATATTTTTTGTGTTAAAAATAAAAAGATGTTATATAATTTTATACAAAACATCTATATTTATATGATATTTTTATTATATTTAAATATTTTTCAATTATTTTTTAATATATGATTGTTGACTAATAATGAACATTATAATACAGTAATATGATTAAGTTCACAATAATAATATTATATTTTTTCTTCTAAAAAGCATTAAAATTATTGATGTTGCTTTTATTTCTACTTAAAATAAAACAATCACAATAGTTTAAGTTAAATTTGTCTATGTTTCGCACGAAACTTTGTGTTTATAAAAAATATATAGTTTTTTATTGAATTTTTAAAATTTTTATAAAAAATAAAAGATATATTTTTGTAATATATCTTTTATATACAATTATTCATACATATATTTAGTTATATTTTAATGTTTCAATTTATGTTTATTTAGTTGTTTGTGTTTAATTTTTGTTATTTTTTCTATAATGGTATTTTTTATCTAAACAGTATAAAACTAATCTAATTTAAGTTTATTTTATTTGTTTTTTATACATTTACATATATATTTTTTTATTTTACATCTAATTTCATTACAGTAATATTTTTAAAGTGGTTGTTTTTCAATTTTATTTTTTAGCCTTGGATATTTAATTGGGGTTTCGGCCTCTTTATTAATTACAACAAAAAATCTTTTTAACTTTGTTTCATTATCAATTAAGTCTTTTGAATAGATATCTTCAATTTTGCCCCCTAATTCTTTTATGGCAAATTCTGCCTTACAAAGTTCTGTTTGAATGTTTTGTGATTTATAGGCAATAAATTTGCCGTTTAGCTTTGTTAGTGGCAAACATAATTCGCTTAAAACATTGAGAGACGCAACTGCTCGCGCTGTGGTATAATCAAATATTTCACGATTTTTCGCGCAAAACTCTTGGGCTCTTGTATGCTGAGCGTTTATGTTTTTTAGATTTAATGCACTGATTACTTTTTGTAAAAACTCTATGCGTTTTTGCAGACTGTCAATCATTGTAATTTTTAAATCTGGGTGCAAAATTTTTAGTGGAATTGCAGGAAATCCTGCCCCGCTTCCAACATCACAAAGATTTGAATTTTCAGCAAATAAAAAATGTGGAATACAACTATCAACAAAATGCTTACTTATAATTTCATCTGGCTCTGTTATGCTTGTTAAG
>CALWKH010000022.1 GCA_944381195.1 uncultured Clostridia bacterium | reverse complement strand
GCCACTCCAGAAGAACTTGCCGTTGTTAAGGGAATTGACATCAAACTTGCCCACACAATTTATGCACATTTCCACAAGGACAACCAGAAAACTTAATAAAAATAAAAGTAGCAAGAAGCATAAATTGCAAAATAAAAATAAAAATAAAAATAAAAAATCAAAACATTCAAAAATTAAAAACTTGTAAATTTTATAGTAATAATGAAAAAAGAAATATAGAATGGGTCAACCTTTTTGAAACTAACAAAAAAATCTAAACAAAAATATGTTTAGATTTTTTATATGGCTTGTTTTTGACCCATGTTTTATGTTATAATATTAATAGGGAGGCAAAATAAAAATGACAAAAATAAAAAAACTTATTATTTTGTACGTTTATGATGCACTGAAATATGGAAGCTCTGAAAAATGTTTGTTACATCAAACAAAAATAGCAAAACAAATAAGTCAATTTTGTGGAATACAGTGTAATAGAAAAACAATCGCTCGCAATATAAACTATCTTCGTGAGTATGGTTGTGAGATTGTTACTATCAAAGGTAAAGGTTGTTATATGAAGTCGTATCCAAATTTTGAAAGGACTGATTAAAATCTATAAGCATTTTGTAAAATATAAAGGAAATATCAATGGAAAGTATTGAATTATTAGATTTAGAAATAGAAAGAAAAAGAGTAAAAGAATCAGAGCAAAGCTCATTATTGTTTAAAAACATTGTTGAATCAGAGAAATTTGAAAAGAAACGAAATGATTTCAAACCAAGCAAAACAAAAATTTTGTTTGTTGGAGAAAGTAGACCATCTGGCGGAACTTTCTTCTATGATAAGAATTCAAATCTATACAGATATACAAAAGAATCTTTTGAAAATGTAGGGATTGATTTTTCACTTGCAAAATTTAAAGAAATTGAATGTTGGCTGTATGATGTTTGCAAAGAACCCATAGATTTTATTAATTCCAAGAGTAAAAAAAAGGAAATTATAAATAAATATATACCAGATTTGAAAAATGAAATTAAACTTTTATCACCAAAATACATTATTGTCGTAAAAAAAACTTGCATGGAAAAAGTTTTTGCGGCGATTTTGGAGAGTGGTTATTCAGAAAATATTAATGCTTTTAATACTTCCTTCCCTTCATGCGGACATCAGAATAAGTATGTAGACGAGCTAACAAGAATTTTAAGAAATATTTTGTGAGAATTAATAATGGGAGAACAAAATAAAAATTTTAAAATTAAAATTGTAGGCGTTGGTGACGCTGGAGTACATATTACAGAAAATTTGAGAAGTAATAAAGCGCCAAATATTGAATATATGGCCATCAACACAGATTGGGTTGTTGGTTGGAATTTTCAATTCGAGCAAGCAAGTCGGTTTGTAAAAATTGGTAAAAAGACAACCAAAGGGTTGGGCTCTGGTGGCTTACCCAAATTTGGAAAAATTGCAGCAGAAGAAGACTGTGAAGAAATAAAAGATGCGTTAAAAGATTGTTCTTTTCTAATTATTGTGGCAGGTCTTGGTGGCGGAACAGGTTCTGGCGCGTCACCAGTTGTTTGTGAGGTGGCAAAAGAATTACATATCCCTACTATTGCATTTGCAACAAGTCCTCCTGATTTTGAAGGGAAGAGAAGGTGTAAAATCGCAGATGATTGCGTTGAACAATTGAAAAAGGTTGTTGATGTTTTAGCAGTGATTTCCCTAGGCAAAATATTTGAAAATCCTGAGTTTAGAAAGATTTCTATACTTGAAGTTTATGCCAAAGTAGATGAAATGTTGCGGTTAAGCATAACAAATGTAATTAAATATATATATTCACAGGAAATAGAAGAAAAATCAATGAAGGATATTTTAAAAACACTAAAAAATGATAATTTATGTAACATTATATACGAAAAGAATAATTTAAATCCAATTATAGAATATTTTAGCAATAATTAAGCGATTTGGCATTTAAACGTGTGCTTGTCTTGATACAAGTCGGTGAGAGCTAAAGCTCCACCGAAGACAAGCACACTCTACAACCAAATAAATGAAAGCAAAAAGCGAAAGTGTTGACAGAGCATAACACACTTTCGCTTTTTTTATTATTTTTTTCTTCTCTTTTTATTATGGTAAACGAATATTCTTTGTTGTCAAGGTTAAAATAAATGTCGCTTTTGCGACAATCCTTGACAACTGCAAAAATATTTGTTTTTGTGGCGGTTAAGAGAATAAAAAACACCTTAACCAAAGTTGATTAAAGTGTTAATTATTCCGCTAGTTTCAAATTGTGTAGACTATTGATGCTGTTTTTTTTGTTTTTAAAATAAAAAAGGCTATTTATAATATTCCTCAAATAAGTCGTTTGGTGTGCATTCTAAAATGTCGCAAAGCGCTTTTAAGTTTTCAAATTTTATGGCATTGGTTTGATTGTTAACAAGTTTATTAAAATTTTGATAACTTAAACCCAACCTTATATAGAGCCAATATTTTGTCTTTTTCTTCTCTTTTAAAATTTCTAAAATTCGAAGTTTCATATAACTTACCCCCACATTATATGATGTGCTAAATATATATTAAAAATTCGCTTGACAAATAGATATTTGCATTATATAATGTAGACATTACATACAAAAGGAGGAACGCATGAACAAAACAAAAAGAGGGCTTATGCTTGCAGGCGGAATTGTGAATGTTGTTTATACAGCAATCTATGCTCCAATAATGCTTATTTCATTGCCTCTTGCAATTGAAATTTTAAGCGAAGCATTATCATTTGGTGTCAATGTTACATTTACAGATGTCTGGGGACTTTTGAGCATCATTTTGCTAACATTGGTTTTTGTTGCAAGTTTGATTGTCAGTTGTTTTCTACTTCCCAACCCTGACAAATCACAAAAGCCAAAAAACTATTTTAAACTTTTAATCACATTGATTGTTCTTAATTTTGTGATTTTTGTGTTAGCAATTGTTTCTGTTGACATTTTTGTGATTCTGATTTCAGTTGCCACCATTGCGCTTTATATTGCAACCCTTTGTGTTCACAAGGAAGAAAACAAAGTGGGCGTAACTGTTAAAGCGATTGAAGGTACACCAAACGAACAAGCAATGCAACAAACACCACAAGCACCAAGCATTGAAAATGAGTTAAGGGCACAATTTCAAGGTTTTGACATTTCAAACCCAACAGACCGCAGAATTTTCAGAGCAAAAGAACTTTTATCAAAACAAATCATAACAGACGACGAATTCAAAGAAATTCTTGTTGAAATTTTAAGCAAATAGGAGAAAATCATGAACAAAGCAAAAAGAATATTGCAACTTAGCGCAAGTATTATATCAGTTTTGGCATTGATTGCAATTATTGTTATATTTATTTTGCAAAATAAATTAGTGGATAATATGTATGGAGACCCAACAATAAGTTTATTACCAACATTAGCAATAATAATGTCTCTTTTATTGTTACCTGGAATAATAATCAATTTAATCATGCTAAAAAAACCTCGTAACACAAAAACACACAAAGGTTTGCGAATTACAAGTTGTATTTTAGTTCCATTTTATGCATTTTATTTTTGCACTGGCACTATTTCGGTAATTCCACCAATGGTAACTGATGATTTTATGATTTATGTTTATCTCAGTATAGTTTTTGCGGTTATTTTGGTTATTGCATTTTTGCTTTTAATCATTTCTTTTTGCGTTGGCAACCCAAAGAAGAAAAAACTTTTTGTGGAAGATGCCGATTTGAAAATTCAAACTATTTGCAGACTTCAACAAATGAATTTAATAACAAAAGAGGAAGCAAAACATTTCATTTTTATTCAAGCAACAAAATAAAGATTTTTTAACATATTTTATAACCACCTATTTAGACAGCACAATTTTGTGCTGTTTTTATTTTTAATAGCATGATAATCTTAGCACTAAAAAGTTTTATCTAATAATAACCTTATTCTAAAAATAAACAGTTAAGGCGATTGTAAAAAAGAACAAACTTTGTTTGCTGATTGCAATAATTTTTGTGAATTGTAAAAAGTTTTTCATGTAAAAATCAAAAAACCTTATCAATAAAAGTGAGCCACACCTCCAAAGATAAAGTTTTTATCTTAAAATTGATATTTTATAGATTTTAACTCAAAAAATAAACATTTTTTAAGTTTTTTTATCATAATTTTTTGCAAAATGTTATGCCCTCATCAAAGCAATTTGCAAATATTTTCCCGTGAAACTCTCGGGAACTCTTGCAATTTCTTCTGGTGTGACTGTTCCGCCACCGCTTCCGCCTTCTGGTCCAAGGTCAATGATATAGTCCGCGCACTTAATCACATCAAGGTTATGTTCAATGACCACCACAGTGTTTCCAGCGTCCACAAGTTTATGCAGAACTTTCATAAGGTTTTTCACATCATACATACTAAGTCCAGTTGTTGGCTCATCAAGAATATAAAGCGTTTTGCCAGTTGTTTTCTTGCTGAGTTCGGTGGCAAGTTTAACCCTTTGCGCCTCTCCGCCAGAAAGTTCGGTGGCAGACTGCCCAAGTTTGATATAGCCAAGCCCAACATCCATGATTGATTTAAGTTTGTTTTTAATGTTTGGAATATTCTCAAAGAATTTACAAGCATCTTCCACCGTCATGTCCAACACATCAGCAATTGATTTGCCCTTATATTTTACTTCCAAGGTTTGATGATTGTATCTCTTTCCCTTGCAGACATCACAGCGCACCGTTATGTCTGGCAAGAAATACATCTCAATTTCCTTGACACCCGCACCCTCACAACTGTCGCACCTTCCGCCTTTCACATTAAAACTGAAACGGCTTGCGGTATAACCCCTTTCTTTTGCCTCAATGGTGGTTGCAAAAAGTTCACGAATAAGGGTAAACACGCCAGTGTATGTTGCAGGGTTACTGCGTGGCGTTCTGCCGATTGGTGATTGGTCAATGTTTATCACCTTATCAAACTCTTTAAGATTCTTTATCTTTTTAACCTTTCCAACTTGCAGTTTGCTTTTGTTGATTTCATTAGAAGCATAAGGATAAAGAATGCGGTTAATAAGGCTCGATTTTCCGCTTCCACTGACACCAGTTATGGCGGTGAAAACTCCTGTTGGAATTTTTACATCAATGTTTTGAAGATTGTTTTCCCTTGCTCCAATAATTTCAATGAAATCGTTTGGAATCCTTCGATATTTTGGCAAGGCAATTTTTTCCTCGCCACTTAAAAATTTTCCTGTTACTGACCTTTCGCAGTTTTCAATGTCTTGCACCGTTCCTGTTGCAACAATTTCACCGCCATGCACCCCAGCATATGGTCCAACATCAACAATGAAATCAGCAGTTCGAATGGTGTCTTCATCATGCTCAACCACAATCACACTGTTGCCAAGGTCACGAAGATTGGTAAGTGTTTTCAAAAGACGGTCATTATCTCTTTGATGAAGCCCAATGCTTGGCTCGTCAAGAATATAAAGCACGCCAACAAGCCCACTTCCAATCTGTGTGGCAAGTCTGATTCTCTGCGCCTCACCACCACTTAAAGTTTCTGCCGAGCGAGAAAGCGTCAAGTAGTTTAGACCCACATCAATCATAAAGCGAAGTCTTGCTTTGATTTCCTTTAAAATGCTTTCTGCAATC
Source organism: uncultured Clostridia bacterium (assembly GCA_944381195.1). Classification (GTDB taxonomy): domain Bacteria; phylum Bacillota; class Clostridia; order Christensenellales; family UBA1242; genus UBA7584. The sequence continues at coordinate 8,785 of CALWKH010000022.1, read as the reverse complement.
TCTGCCTTTGCCTTGCTTAAACGCAATTCAACAAGATAGTCATAAAGCCTGTCCACAGGATAATTCGTAAGGTCAATGATGGTTTTCCCGTCAATCTTTACGCTCAGCGCCTTTTCATTAAGTCTTTTACCATGACAATGACTGCACTCAGTTTGGCGAATAAGGCGAGCAATGTCTTGCTTTATAAACTCACTGTTCGTTTCATGATAGCGCCTGTTAAGGTTGTTCACAATACCCTCAAATGTGGTAGAAAAGCCTCTGCCATTGCTTGCATAAATGGTATATTTTTCTTCGCCTGTTCCATAAAGAAGAATTTGCAAATCTTCCTTTGGCAGTTTTTCAAGCGGACAATCAAGGTCAATATTATGCGCCTTGCCAACCGCCTCAAAAATCTGTCGGGCAAAGGTGTGTTCTTCCCCACGCCAACCATTCACTGCAAGCCCACCACCACGCACGGAGAGTTTTTTGTTTGCAAGCACAAGGTCAACATCAACCTCTTCGGTATAACCAATTCCAGAACACTTTTCACAAGCCCCAAATGGCGCATTAAATGAGAAAAGCCTTGGAGTGATTTCTTCCAGCACATACCCACATTCTGGACAAGAATAAAGGGTGGAGAAAAGTTCCTCTTTGCCGTTACAAAGCGCAACCACAAGCCCGTTTGAAAGTTTGATTGCCCCCTCCACACTTTCGGTAAGGCGTGCCAAGATTTCTGGGTTTATCACAAGCCTGTCTATAATCACGCTGATAAAGTGCTTTTTGTTTTTGTTTAAAACAATTTTATCATCAAGGGTAAAATTTTCGCCATCAACAATAACTCTGCTGTATCCGTCTTTTTTCAAACTTTCAAAAAGTTTTGCAAAAGCACCCTTTTCACCACGGACAACAGGTGCAAGAATTTGCACTTTTGAACCTTCTTCATAACTTAAAATCTTTTCAACAATTTGGTCAAGTGGTTGCTTTTCAATTGGCTTATTGCAGTTTGGACAATATGGCGTTCCAATGCGTGCAAAAAGAAGACGAAGATAGTCATAGATTTCAGTAACCGTTCCAACTGTTGAGCGTGGGTTATGGTTTGTTGTTTTTTGGTCAATACAAATTGACGGAGAAAGCCCATCAATGCTTTCAACATCTGGCTTTTGTGTTTGCCCCAAGAACATACGAGCATAACTGGAAAGGCTTTCAACATATCTTCTTTGCCCCTCAGCAAAAATGGTATCAAAAGCAAGTGTTGATTTTCCACTTCCACTCACACCCGTGAACACCACAAACTTGTTTCTTGGAATTGTTAGATCTATATTTTTAAGGTTGTTTTCTTTTGCTCCCTTAATAATAATTTCATCCATTTTTATTTCTTCCTTTTTGTATTATTTATTTTTAAAACAAAGTTTTTTTGAGTCAATTTTTAGTTAAAAACATATGATTTTTAATATTTTTGCCATTTTTAACGCATTTTTTCAAAATTTTTCATGTTTTTTGTGCTATTTTTTGCAAGTCATGATTTTTGTGTCGCTAAACAAAATATAGCCTTTAATAACCTATTACTTCACAAAAATAATTATTGCTACTACTAAAATTAAACAAACAAAGCACACAATTGGCAAAACTAGAATAATTTATTATAAAACTATTTGATAGAATCAATTAGATTTTTTATTATCAATTTCAAAATAGATTATTAAAAAATCATTTCTTTAATTTCTTTTTAAGTTCAGCAATTTGCTCTCTTAAACTGATTGCCCTTTCAAAGTCCAGTTGTGCAGAAGCAACTTTCATCAGTGCCGTCAGTTTTTCAATCTCATGAGGTATGTCTTTAACCTTAACACCACTGTCAACCTTCTTGCGAATTTCAAGACTGTTTGTAACTGGCTTGATGATTGTCTTTGGAACAATGCCATGCTTTGCGTTATATTCCTGTTGCAACTTTCTTCTGCTTTGTGTTGTTTCAATTGCTTCTTTCATGGAATCAGTGATGTTATCAGCAAACATAATCACTCGCCCATTTGCATTTCTTGCCGCACGCCCAATGGTTTGAATAAGCGAACGACTGGAACGAAGAAAGCCCTCTTTGTCTGCATCAAGAATGCAAACAAGTTCAACCTCTGGCATATCAAGCCCCTCACGCAAAAGGTTGATTCCAACCAAAATGTCGAACTCACCGCTTCGAAGCCCATTGATGATATCAACTCTTTCAAGGGTGTCTATGTCTGAATGCATATAACGAACCTTAAAGCCATTTTCCGATAGATAGGTTGTAAGGCTTTCCGCCATTTTCTTTGTGAGGGTGGTAACAAGCACTCTTGCACCACGCTTGATGACCTCTTTGCTTTCTTTCATGATTTGGTCAATTTGCCCCTCAATTTTGCGAACCTCAACAATAGGGTCCAAAAGTCCTGTTGGTCTTAAAATTTGCTGAACAACCTTTTCCGCTTTGTTAAGTTCATAGTCTGCTGGCGTTGCAGAAATATAGATTGTTTGATTGAGTTTTTCATTAAATTCATCAAAATTAAGAGGTCTGTTATCAAACGCCGCTTTAAGACGAAAGCCATAGTCAACAAGATTTGTCTTTCTTGCCCTATCTCCATTATACATTGCCCTGATTTGTGGAATGGTCATGTGACTTTCATCAATTAAGGTCAAAAAGTCTGGCGGAAAATAGTCAATCAATGTATAAGGAGGTTCTTGTGGTTTGCGCCCGTCAAAATATCTGCTGTAATTTTCCACCCCGTTGCAATATCCAATTTCACGCATCATTTCAATATCATAACTCACACGCTGTTTAAGCCTTTCTGCTTCAAGATATTTTTCCTGCATACGAAAAAATGCAACTTCTTCGTTCATGTCATTCTCAATTTGTTTAAGAGCCGACTGCATTCGACTTCTTCCAACAGCATAGTGTGTTGCAGGATAGATTACCGCATAGGTAAGTTCACTTATGCTTGTTCCAGTGATTGAATCAAGTTCGGTTATTCTGTCTATTTCATCACCAAAAAATTCAACACGAGTGGCAATTTGAGATGATGAAGATGGAAAAATATCCAAAATGTCTCCCCTTGTTCTAAAAGTGGAACGCTTAAAATCAACATCGTTGCGCTCGTATTGCATTTCAACAAGTTTTTTGATAACCTGCTCCTTGCTGATTTTATCCCCTTTTCTTAAACTCATGTGAAGATTATAATATTCTTCCGGGTTACCCAAACCATAAATGCAAGACACCGAAGCCACCACAATCACATCTCGCCTTTCCAAAAGGGAATTTGTTGCTGATGCTCGAAGTTTGTCAATCTCGTCATTCACAGACATATCTTTTTCAATGTATGTATCTGTTGAAACAATATAACTCTCTGGTTGATAATAATCATAATAGGAAACAAAGAACTCCACCCTGTTTTCAGGAAAAAGTTCTTTAAACTCGTTGCAAAGTTGTGCTGCAAGCGTTTTGTTGTGCGCAATGACAAGTGTTGGCTTGTTGACTTTTGCAATGATGTTTGCCATGGTGAAAGTCTTTCCACTGCCCGTAACACCTTGAAGCACTTGCGATTTAAGTCCATCATTCACGCCTTTAACCAACGCATCAATTGCTTCGGGCTGGTCGCCAGCGGGCTGATAGTTGCTTTTAAGTTTGAACTCCATTTTGTCTCCTTTTAACTCATATGTTCTAATTATACCACTAAATTTATTTTAAGTAAATAGCACAGTTAAATTTTTTTGAAAGAGATAAATTTTTCTTTGCACAAAAACTTTTGCTTCTTTTTAACATTATTTTGCGAAAAAACTTAAATTTTATAGAATTATTTATCTATTTTATCAAAATTTTATGCATTTTTCAGCAAACAAAAATTTCAATTTAAAAAATGTAAATTTCTTTACTGTGTTAGAAATAAAAATTTAAAAACTTTAAAACAATCAAAATTTAAGATAAAGTAAAAGATTATATTAAAAGAAAATATAGAAGACAATAAAAACAAATCACACTCCCAAAAGCATGAAACCTCTTTATTGGTGTTTCAAAAAAGAGATAAGTTTGACCTATCTCTTTAATACCTTTCGAAGTTTAATCTTCTTTGGCGAATTGTAATTTATGTGTTACCACAAACCACATAGCATATTTTATCGCAAAAAAAAACTAGCAAAAAAATAAAATCTATTATTTTTTAAAAATCTTAATAAAAAAAATTTATAGAAATGTTTATTTTTGTGCAAAGTAACCAAGTGGCTTTTGGTTGCCTTTTTTCAAAAAATTTTATATAATTATAAATATAAAAAAGGAGAAGATAAATGGAAACAACAGAAAACAGAATGCCACTTATTGGCGACAAAGCCCCAAGTTTTAAGGCAGTGACAACACAGGGCGAAATCAACTTCCCAGAAGACTATAAGGGCAAATGGGTGATTCTTTTTTCGCACCCAGCAGATTTCACACCTGTTTGCACAACGGAATTTATGACCTTTGGTTCTATGATTGATGAGTTTAAAGCGCTCAACACCGAACTTGTTGGACTCAGCGTTGATTCACTCTATTCACACATTGCTTGGCTTAGAAAAATTCAAGAACTAGACTGGAACGGAAAGAAAAACATCAATGTGACCTTTCCTTTGATTGAAGACATCAAAATGGAAGTTGCAAGCAAATATGGAATGATTCAGCCAAGCAGTTCAACAACACAAGCAGTTCGTGCTGTTTTTGTGATTGACCCAAATGGCATCATAAGAACAATTCTCTATTACCCACTTTCAACGGGAAGAAATTTTGACGAAATCAAGCGAATCATTCAAGCACTGCAAAAAGCAGACAGTGACAACTGTGCAACACCAGCAGATTGGAGACCTGGTGATGATGTCATCATTCCAACCGCTGGTTCTTGCGGAGTGGCAAAAGAGAGAGTTGAAAGCAAAGACCCAAATCAATATTGTCTCGACTGGTTTATGTGTTTTAGAAGAGAAAAGAAATAAAATTAAATTTTAAAAAGGCAGACATAATGTTTGCCTTTTTTATATTTTAAAAACATTTCTGTAAAAATCTTATCACCTTTAAGCATCCAAAATATTTATAATAAAAAATTTTCAATTTAAGTTAATAAAGAAAACACACCTTTTTAGTCTATATATCTTTCAAACTAATACAAAAATAGTGGTTAAATTTTTTACCATTATTTTTTGTTTTGCTTCAAAAACTATAAGCATTTAATTTTTGTTTTTTGATTAAAGATTATAAACATTTTTTTTATTTTTAAAGATTGTAAGCATTTAATTTTTGTTTTATTTATTGTTTAATTTAAAGGATAAAAATAAGCCAACATTAAATCATAAAAACTATAATATTTTAATTTTAACGATTAAGTTATTTAAAATACAACCAACCAAATGAGTATACACCCCAAATGCTAAACATTTGGAAGGTTCGCTTCAAAATTACAAAAATTGTTGTAAATATTTTTAATTATAAAATTTTTATATCGAAAATGTGTTCAAATAAAATTTTTGTTCCCTCAAGCAAAATATAGTTTTCAAAAAAATTAACAAAAGCATTTCCTTGTTTTGTGATATAAACGCCATTTTCAAAAAAAGTTATTTCAACTTTTTGATTTTTCTTAACTGATAAAATTGTTTGGCTTAATTTTTTTGCCCGTTCTTCTGTTATGTCTCTTTTATGAACAATTTCTTGCTCAAACTCTTTCATTCTTAATGCCTCACGAAAGCCCTTCAATGCGTCAAATGGCATAAATTGTTTTGCTCTGTCTTTTCTGTTCATATTACCGCCCTTTTAAAAAAATCTAAATATATAAAATTAGAATATGAATATAAAATACGAATAAATAAATATATAAATAGATGTATATAAATACAATTCTACAAACATAGTTCCACAAACATAAAATATGTTATATAAAATAGCCACATAAAAACATAGCATGCATAAAAAATAATTTTTGTTATCTTTAAAAATTCTTAACAAAAAATTTTATATTAAAAACATCAATCACAAAAATCGCAAGCAATTTATAGTTTAAAATATCAAACACAAAAATTGCAAATAATTTATAAATAAATCGCAAAAATATAAAAACTTAAATTTTTAACACATAAATAACAATTTTTTGATGTTTTCTTGCCTATTTTTTTGCATATAGTTAAAAATTATGCTTATGCACTGTGTCCACCAACAAGTTTATTTCTTTCTCGTTGTGTGGCATTTTCAAGTAAACTGATTCCTTTCAAAAGTGAATTTTTGCCGAACTTGTCATGAACTGATACAACCATTTTTGCAAGTTTTTTCTGCCTTAAAATTTCCTTTCTGTCATGAAACAGAAGATATTGCTCAAAATCTTCACTTACCACATGAGAAAAAGAAATGCCAATTTTCCTTATAAGTTTTTTGGTATCCACCATTTTATTAAACAAATTTTTAAAAAAAGGAAAAACAAAGGAATATAGATTTGTTGTAACATCCATTTTCTTGCTGGCAGATGATGCTGTTTTATCTTGATATGAAAATCTTAGATGCACAACGCTTGCCACAAGTTTTTTTCTTGTCATGTCAAGACAAAGATTTTCCACCATTTCTTTTAAAACCAAAAATGCATCATCATAAAAATAGGGCTTTGATAAAACTTGATTTGAAGACAGCGAATGGCTTTTTCTTTCATAACTTTTTATATCTGCAATGGTGCAACTTTCTTTTCCCCAAGCATGGTCAAAAAGAAGTTCAGCATTTATGCCAAACTCTCGTTTAAGGCTGTTATAGTTAAAATGTGCTAACGCAAACATATCATAAATTGCAAACTTTGCAAGCCGACTAGAAATTCCAGTTGAGATTTGCCAAAAATCTTTCAGTGGTCTGTGATGCCAAAGATGTTTTTTAAAAAGTTCTTCATCTAAATAAGCAACAAAGTCTTTTTGCTTTTTCGCGCAAATATCAAGAGCAACTTTTGCCAAAAAGAGATTTGTGCCAATTCCAACTGCTGCTGGTATGCCCGTCTCTTCTTTAATTGAAAAAATCACTTTTTGCGCAAGTTTAAATTTATCAATTTTAAAAAATTTCAGATAGCTTGTAACATCAATGAAGCACTCGTCAATTGAATAGACAAAAATATCTTTTTTATCAAAAAGTTTTAACAAAACGCCATAGATATCTGCAGAAAATTCAATATATTTTTTCATTTGTGGCTTGGCAATGATAAAATCTTTTATTTCGATTTCAAAAAGTCTGCATCTGTTTTTAACACCCAAACTTTTCATTTTAGGACTTATTGCCAAACAAATTGTCCCCTTGCCTTTGCTTTCGTCAGCCACCACAAGAGAAGTTTCAAGTGGGTCAAGCCCACGCAAAACACACTCAACTGATGCGTAAAAACTTTTCATATCTACCACAAAATATATTGCCATGTAAATATTTTGTTAAAAATATCAAAAATAATTCTTAATAACAATTAAGAAATTTTTGATACTTAGATAAAAATTTAACACATCACTCAATTTTTAACTATATAAATAATTAACAGAATTACATTTTTTATCAGTATTAAACACCGCCAACTTTTTATAAAATTTTAATTAACCATAACTAGACTATGGGGTGAACCCCAATTTGAATTTTATCATTTTAATTAAAAAATCAATATTTAATCATTAAAGGCTTTGTTATTAAAATTTTCAGTTAGTTTTCCCTATTATTTATCAGTAAACAATGGTAATAAAATTTAAAATTGTTTTTATAAATTAAAGATGTTATTTTTTTGTTATAATATATTCCCTATAAATTAATGACAGATATTATATAAATTTTTATATTTATTATAAGCAATGAAAAAAGCAATAAAATTCATTTCTACACATAAACACCATCATTTAATGGCATAAATCTTTTTGCGTTTTAGAAAGCAAAATTTTTATATTTTATTTTAAAATCAAAACATGGCAATAAATCATGTTACAAACCAACACATGTCTTTAAACACTTTTTTATCATATTTTAAACAAAAAATACGAACCAATTAAGTTCGTATTTAGATATTTATGGTGACCCCAGCGGGACTCGAACCCGCGTTACCACCGTGAAAGGGTGATGTCTTAACCGCTTGACCATGGGGCCATATGAAATTTGGTAGCGGCGGAGGGATTCGAACCTTCGACCTATCGGGTATGAACCGATCGCTATAACCAACTAAGCTACGCCGCCGTAAATTTGAGCGCAAATCTTACACCCAAATGTAAATGTAATGTTATTTTACATTAAAAAGAAACAAAAGTCAATGATTTATCAAAAATTTATTAATTTATTACTAAAAATCTTTAAGAAAACAGCAATTTTAAGCAAATAATAAGAAAAAGCACCAAAACTCAATATAAAAAAATCAATACATTGCAGAATATAGATTATTTTTAACTTGTATCAAAATAAGCAGAAATCTAAAAAATTCCACATTTTCATAAGTGTTTATACATTTTTCATATAATTTTAATATTATTTTATTATATTTACAAGCAAAAGTTAAATAACAAAAAAGGCACTATCATTTTTCGTTACGAAATTTTCATTAAACTTTGAAGATAAGACGTAGAAGATTGTTTAAAAAGCTATAACAGATAAAAAGAATAAGTTAAATAAATCTAAGCATAAAAATAAAAAAATTAAAACATCACTTATCTCTTGTGTTTTTACTTCATCCATGCTAAAATAATGCTGGTTTCTATTTCCATATTATTTCTCCTTTGTTATATTTTTATTTAGTTTTGCAAATTACTTTGTTTATGTTTATAAGAAGAAAAATTCGCACAGAAACCT
>CALWKH010000021.1 GCA_944381195.1 uncultured Clostridia bacterium | reverse complement strand
GTTCCATGATTTTTGGGCTTGTTGGTTCTGCCGATCCCATTTCACAAGGTCAACAGAAAAAAGAAGAAGTGAAAGGTAAGGTTGGCAGAACTGTTACTGGAAGTGTTCAAGCAGCAAGATTTGCTTCACAAGTTGGAAAGGCTGGATATGCGACAACAAGGTCTCATTTGGCGGGACATTTTGGAGCACCGAAAACAGAAAGAGGTCGTCAAAAACTTGAAGACCAAGTTACAGCAGATGTTCAATCAGGTAAATATTATAAAGTTGCCAATGATAAGGGTGGTTTTGACTTAAAAAGAAAAGATGCAAAAGGTAATTACCAGAAAGGTGATGAAGGCAAGGCTGTTGAATTAAGTGATTTTGAGAAAAGCGACACCTATGCTAGAAAATTTGCACAGCGTGCAATCAATGATGATGTTTCTGGTACAAGAAGAACTTTAACTCAAGAGAGATATTCTAGCAATACTCTTGGCTCACAACTTAGTTTAATTTCGAAAGGTGAAGGTTTTAAAACTGGCATTGGTCAAAGTTACGAAGGCTTTATGCAAAGTGCAGGAAAGGACTTTCAGCGCTATCTAACACGAAAAGGAGTATCAGAGGCTGCTGCATCGGGTGAAGGTGTTATTGGGAATCTTCCAATTTGGGGTGGAGATATTCTTTTTCCAGGAAAAGACGGAAAAAGACATCTTGGAAAACAAACTATGTCTTCATGGGATGCTGCAAGAAAGAAAGCAAAAGAAGAGGCAGATGCAGATGAGGCTGCTCAATTGCAAGGTCAAAGAACTGCAGAAGCAATGACAGCAGAGCAAAAACGCACCATTGCTGAAGCGGAAAAACGAGGCGAAAAAATTGATGCAAGGGTTGTTGGTGGAACGGTTAGATTTGATGATGGTGTTCAAAATGTTCGTGTTGTAGCGGATACTTCAGAGAAAGGTAGTAGAGCAGAATTAACCCCAGATGTTGTTAATAGATTTAAAGAAGCCATGATTGAAATCACAGAAAAAGCAAGCAGTTTCAAAAATTCTGTTGTTACCATTGCACAAGGCGCTCTTACAATTCGCAATATAGCAAGAGATATAGAAGGTATCTTCCGAGGCATGGGAGGTGGACATGGAGGTGCTGGCGGTGGAGGTGGTGGCGGTAGGTAGTTAATCGCCATATAACAACTGATTAACAGCACAAACTTCTATAAAAGATAAAAGCCTTGCTTTAACAAAAAAGTTACATCTGTAACTTTTTTGTTTTTTGAAGCCCCTTTTTGTTTGCGGTAAAAAAAAATAAGTAAAACAAAAAAATAGAAAAACATAATCAAACAAAAAAATAGAAATATAAAAATATAGACAAAAACAAGTAAAAAATAAAATAGCATAAAAAATAAAAAAGTAAAACAAGTTAATAATGAAATTACATAAAAAATATTAATTTAAAGATAAGTAAAAATTGAAATAATATAAAATATAAAAATGTTAAAACAGATAAACAAAAAATAAATAGAAAAATATAATCAAACAAAAAATTAGAAATATAAAAATTTAAAAAATATAAACAAAAACAATTAAAAAATAAAATAACATCAAAAATAAAAAAGTAAAACAAGTAAATAATGAAATTACATAAAAATTAAAAATGTAAAAATAAATAAAGCAAAAACTAGAAATATAAAAATTTAAAAAATATAAACAAAAAACAAGTAAAAATTAAAGTAACATAAAAAATAAAAAGATAAAAATATAAAACAAAAAAAATTATAAAAAATATAGAAAAATTTATAAAAATTTAAACCAAACTGAACTCTTTTGTGATATGTAAACCTATGTTATTTGATTAAACTAAAATTTTTCTTTGATTTTTCAAAAAATATTAAAAAGTTGTGCAATTTATTTTGATTTTTTTTGATTATTATATTATAATTTAGATAAACTATAAAAATAGGGGAAAAGAATATGAGGTATATTCCAAGAAGAACAAAAGTTAAAATGGAATTCTTCCGTGGCGTAACACTGGGAGATATCATTTTAGGTGTGATTGGCGTTGCTGTTTTGATGCTAATCATTTTCAGCACTGGAATTGGTGATGTAATGACAAAAGTCTATATTGGTTCTGTTTGGACTGCGGTTGTTATCTGTCTTTTCTTGCGTATTGCAGACGGTGAACCACTTTACACCACACTCTTTTTGCTTATCAAATTTTTTGCGTATAGAAAAAAATATTCAAAATATCCAAAGAGAAAAACTTCGCCAGTGACCGAAATTGTGCCATATGTTAATGTTCGTGACGGCTTTATTGACTATGAAAACTATTATGCTGCCGTAATTGAAGTTAGACCAATCGAGTTTTGGATGCTTGACGAAGAAAAGCAAGATTCCGTTATTGCGTCTTTTGCAAATGCACTGAGACTTATCACTCAAACTCAGATTGCTAGCATTGTGAAAACAACCTTGCCGATGCCAATGGAAGACTATATCTATGCAGAAGATCGAAAATATGATGAAGTTCTTGAGCGTGTTACAGACGGCGAAATGACAAAAGAAGAGGCAGACGCTCGTTCGCTTATCTTTGAATCTCGTCTTGCAAGACTTCGTGAATTCCAAGACGCAGACCGAATTTTTAAAGACCACTTTTTTATTGTAATCTATGACAACGACCGAGAAAGTTTAACAATCACCGCAGAGGGAATGATAAGCACCCTTATGCGTGGTGTTGTTCCAATGGTTGCAAACAGACTTAGAGATCAAGAGTTAACCGTTTTCTTGCGTTCAAACTATGGAAAAGATTTCAGTGAAGACGAACTTGCAATCATTCCAATGCGTGAATACACAAAGTGGTCTATGCCAAATGAAATTGCCTTCAAAGCAGGAAGAACAGTAATTGATGGTCAAGAATTCAGAAGTTTTACCATCAGGGACTATCCTCTTAATGTTGCAAACGCTTGGGCATATCCATTTTTCAGTCTCAGTTCCTCAAAGGTTGTCATGAACATAAGACCAATAAAGCCCGAAGTTGCAGAGAAGCAACTTGACCGTGCAATTGTTGAACTTGATGCTCGCTCGAAGGGTGTGTTTAAGTCCAGTAAGCAAGTTGAACTTAACACCCAGATGAACAGTCTTAGAGAACTTGTATCGGACCTTAAAATTGGTAACGAATATCTTTACAATGTAAACATTCACATTTTAGCAGAAGAGGGAGTTAAAAAAGAAGTTCGTGGTGTGTTAAAACAATATGGCTTTAAATACAGTGAAATGTTTGGTCGTCAAGTTGAAGCGTTTGTTTCCAGCAATGTTTCCAGAATTGACAAGACTACATCATATGAGCGTGGAATTCAAACCTCAACCATTGCGGCTGCCTTTCCTTTCATTTCCAACAGTTTGCAAGACAAGGGTGGTTTTTATGTTGGTTGGAACAGTTATCCTGTGTTCATTGATTTCTTCCAAAGAAACAACGAGCGTGTTAACTCAAACATGATTATAATTGGTAAGTCTGGTTCGGGTAAATCGTATGCAACAAAAGTGCTTCTTGCCAACCTTGCAGCAGACAATGCCAGAATCTTTATCATCGACCCAGAAGAAGAATATCAAACTTTGGCAGCAAATCTTTCTGGAAAGGTTATTGATGTTGGTTCCAGTGTTCACGGAATTTTGAACCCATTCCATGTTATGACTTCACTTTCTGCCGATGAGGGTGGTGAGGGAGACTCTTTCTCCCAACACTTGCAGTTCTTGGAGCAGTTTTTCAGAATCATTTTTGAAGGTATGAGCAGTGATGCATTTGAAACTCTTAACTCTTTGGTTACCGAAGTTTATAAAAATAAAAACATCAACCAAAAGACTGACCTCAGTAAACTTAAACCAGAAGACTATCCAATTTTTGATGACCTTTATAATCACATTGAGAAAAAACTTAACAAAGAAGAAGATTCATATCACAGACGAAACTTGCAAATTCTTTTAAACTATGTTCAAAAATTTGCAAGCGGTGGGCGTAACAGTAACCTTTGGAACGGTCCAACTTCAATTCAAACCAAAGAAAATTTTGTTTGTTTTAACTTCCGTTCTTTGATTGTAAACAGAAACCAGACCATAGCAAATGCACAAATGCTTTTGGTATTCAAATATCTTGATAACGAAATTTTAAAGAACAGAGACTTCAACCTTAAATACAGCACACTGAGAAAAATTGTGTTTGTTGTGGATGAGGCGCACCTTTTCATCAACCCAAAATTCCCAATTGCTCTTGACTTCATGGCGCAAATGGCAAAGCGTATTCGTAAATATGAAGGAATGCAAATCATCATCACGCAAAACATCAAGGACTTCATCGGTGGTTCCGAAGATACCAAGCGTCAGGCAAGTGCGGTTATCAATGCCAGTCAATATTCCATGATTTTCTCACTTGCGCCAAACGACATTTCCGACCTTGTTAGTCTTTATCGAAATGCGGGTGAAATCAACAAAGACGAGCAGGACGCAATCGTAACCGCTGGGCGTGGTCAATGTTTCTTCATTTCCAGTGCATATTCAAGAACAACCTTCACCATTGAAGCAAATGACACCATAAAAATGCTTGCAGGACTTTCAAGCAGATAGTTTAAAGCATTTTTGCTATTTTATATATGTCCCATTAAAACTGTTTTGCTTGTTAATAAAGGTATAGAATCATTGCTTTTATGTGTTAAATTTTTCTAGATTCATTGAAAATATGATATTTTTCTAATTTATTACTATAAAAATAGTTTGTTTTGCAATAAAATTCTAAAAAGGGAATACATTTTTTGTTTAAAAATCACAAACTACAATTTGTTTAAAGAATTTTTGTGCCTTTATTCTATGTAAACAGTTTTTTGAAAAAGGGTATTGATTTTTTTCACATATTGTGCTAAAATACTTCTATATAATATAGGGGTATTTTTTTATGGCAAAATTAAAAGATAATTTTTGGTTTGACAGCACCTTGCAAGGCAACCGATTTGGCAGGTGGCCATTTACTGGTCGTCGTGGCTATGAAGTTGACTTGACACAGTCAATCTATGGGGAAGACTATGGCGAATCTTTCCAAAACAAAAAAAGTGGAGATATGTCTGGCATTTTGAACAATGTTCCAGATTTCAAAGGTGTTATAACCGAGCAAATGAGAGGCGCATTCAACCTTGTTAACAATGGATACACCTCAAACAGAATTTTGGGGAAAGAGTGGGACATTCAAGTTAACGAACTTGCTGCGCAAGACCTTGAAAGTCGAGGTCTGCTTGATAGCCCAGGTGCAGAGCATGAAAAAAGATGGCGTGAACTTGGTCAAAAAGAAGAAAAAACATCTGTTTCCGATTTTATTTCTCTTTTAACAGCAGAAAGAATTGCTGAGGACCAAAGTCTTGTTGATAACTTAAAAACAAAAGAACAGTGGGAATCACTTGGCTATATTACAACTGAAAGGTCTATGCCAACTGCTAAGATTGGCGAAACGGAATATTATGATATATCTAACGTTAAGCGCAGAGAAAGAACAAACAGAAATGTCCCTCCAGTTTTGACCATTGACGATGAGGGGGACCAACTTACTCTTGATGAGTTGGGGCTTGATATAAACAGCAATTTTGATGCTTTTTTGATGAATATAACCAAAGCTGTTGGTGTTAAGTTCGTTCCAAGTTCTTCTCTTGCTGTAAACACAGTTAGCATCAAAAAACGCAAAATTAGAAGTGTTGGAAGAAAAGTTGCAAACTATGTGAAAACAAAACTTAACATCAAGGAAAATGTTTTGCCAACCTCGGTTGAAATAACCTATTCAACGCAAGGAACAAAAGCGGAACAAGCATATACCATAATCAAAGAGATAGCCAAACTTTCAACAACCCCATATATGAGAAGAATTGACAAACTTTTCAAAAATGGCGGTGGATATGGTTTGCCAAGTGTTGCAGAGTTCACAAGCAACAAAGATGTGTTGCAAGAATTTGCCACAAACCTTATTGCAAGTGAAATGAGTGTGATGTTTGCAACCAGTGCAAAAGATGCAAAGATATTAAGAACATTTTTTAAACTTGATGCTGCTCAAAGTCTGCTTGATGCCCAAGATGACAACAAATGGATTGTTCCACTTACTGCTGGTTTTGTTGCAACAAGTGCAAACAGATGTGCATCAAACCTTAACTTCTCGCCAAGTGAATATCTCGAAAGAACAGGGCTTATCACACCAGACGCCAAAAACTTTGGTGGTGCAATGTTTGCAAAGCGTGATTTCAGCGCCGTTAATGGCATTTACAGTGAAATTCATCCAATGGAGCCACCAGAACCAGACCCTGAGCCAGACCCAGAACCAGACCCTGATCCAGACCCTGAGCCAGACCCTGATCCAGACCCTGAGCCAGACCCAGAACCTGATCCAAGAAGACTTTACCCTTGGGATTTATATGGTTCAAGATACAAAGTTTTCCTTACAAACAAAAACAAAGATTGTTGGGATGTTTATGCTTCTGTTTGGAAATACACTGCTGACCAAGTTGGCAGTAGGAAAAGAAATATAGATAAACTATACAGAGAACATCTAAACAAACTTGATCAAACGAATGCAGCAATTGAATCTAAAGAAAATGATATATTCAACAATGAGGGTGATATTACAGAGAAAGAGCTTGAAATTGACACACTTCGAGGAAGAGGAGTTGCTGATACTGATCCAAGGATGACAGCATTACAAGTGGAAATCTCTGATTTAAGGACTAAAAACGATGCTATTAGAGTTGAACTTAGAACTTTAAACAGAGAAAAACGAGAAACAGAAAGAAAAGTTCAAGACGATGAGGCTAAGTCGCACAACATCAAAATTCTTGAGGCAACATTTGAAAGAGAGTCTGTTAAGATTGATGGAAGAAGAATTGATGTTACTTATCTTAGAAAACTTTATGAAAACAAAGATATTCCAGAATATCACAATGCACTCATTCTCCACAGTCTTGTAATGGATAAGGCACAAGAGATTGTGCAAACAGCAGGTGCAGATATGGAAAACTATGCTGAAAAATCGGGTAAGGCAATTGTTAAAAAGATTTTGAAATATGACAGCAAAAAAGAATATGGCGACCAAGTTAGAAATAGAGTTAATGAAATGATTATGTGATTATAAAAAAGGGGAAAATAAATTATGAAAACACTATCAAAAAACGACCCAAAAGTGATTGAAACAAGTTATGATATCTTGGAAAAGATTATTGTTGCAATCGACTTCAAGGAAAAAGATGAACTTTTGAAACTTGCAGACATCATGGTTAAAAAGGTTGAGTCTGGTGATTATCCACAACTTGTAAAACTTGCATATGCAGACGCAAAACACAAAATTGAACTTTTGAGTTTGGAACAACTTAACGAAATTAAAAACATCATCAACTCATAATTTTTTAGTTTTAGTATAACAGATTTTGTGATAAAAACAGCATCAAATTGGTGCTGTTTTTTGTTGTAAACCTATTAATTTTAACAAAAAAAGCACTTAAATTATGAACTGCACCTCCAAAAGTGTCTAACTTTTGGGGTTCACCCCAATTAGTGCTTTTGATAAAATCTTTAAATGTTTTATCTTATAACTTCGGTTATTTCTCCACCTCCAAGACAATTTTCTTCATTATCATAAAGAACAACAAACTGTCCTTCGGTTACCGCTTTTTGTGGTTTTTTAAAGTCAACCTTAATGCCATTTTCTGTTGGCGAGACAATCACTTCTTGGTCTGGTTGGCGATAGCGGAATTTTGCAAAACATTCAAAAGGTGTTTCTCTTTTTTCTGGTATCCAGTTAAAGTTTTCTGCAACAAGTCCTTTTGAAAAAAGGAAATCATCTTCGCCTTGTGAAACATAGAGAATATTATTTTCTAAATCTTTCTTTGCAACAAAAAATCTTTCGCCATTGCCGTCAGCAAGCCCTCCAATTCCAAGCCCACGGCGTTGCCCAAGAGTATAGAACATCAGTCCACAATGCCTGCCAACAACCTTATTATTACTCATAAGGCGAATTTCACCCTCTTGAAAAGGGAGATAGTTGTGCAAAAACTCACGAAAATTTCTTTCACCAATAAAGCAAATGCCTGTGCTGTCTTTTTTGTTGGCGGTGATAAGATTGTTCTCTCTGGCAATTTTGCGCACATCATCTTTTTTCATATCACCAAGTGGAAACATGGCATATGAAAGTTGTGTTTGATTTAACTGATTTAAAAAATAACTTTGGTCTTTTGATTTATCAAATGCTTTTTTTAGGTAAAATTTGCCATCTTTTTCCACTTTTTTTGCATAATGACCAGTTGCAATAAAGTCTGCGCCAAGTTCAAGTGCCTTTTTTAAGAACAAATCAAATTTAATCTCTTTATTGCACAAAACATCTGGATTTGGTGTTCTGCCATTTTTATAACTTTCAATAAAATAGGAAAACACTTTGTCATAATATTCTTTTGCAAAGTTAACAGAATAATAGGGTATTTTAATTGTTTGGCATACCCTGCAAACATCTTCATAGTCTTGCTGACTGGTGCAAACTCCACCATTTTTTTCTTCCCAATTTTTCATGAAAAGCCCAATGACATCAAAGCCTTGGTTTTTTAAAAGTAGGGCGGTGACCGAACTGTCGACACCGCCACTCATTCCAACTATAACTCTTTTTTTCATTTATCTTTCTCCGCAAGAACAACAGGAACAGGAAAGTTCTTTGTGATGATTTTAACAAGGTCCATGACCCACATAACCATGCAAATTGCACCAAGTGCAGATGGAATGACATACAGTCCCGTTGTCATTAAAAATGTAACAAGTGGGTTAAAAAAACTTGCATCTCCATATTGCATAAAAAAGCCAACAGGAACAGCACAAAGCAAAAACGCTGCCATCATAACCGTCATCGCAATTGCCTTGAAATATCTTTTAACATAATAAAGGTGCGCACCAAAATATCCCAAGAAGATGCACAATAAAAGTGTGCGTTTATAGGATAAGTCTTTTGGAAAATAGGTGGAATAGACAACAAGTTCTGGTTGATATTCTTGCTTTGCTTTTTTCACTTGCGAATGTGAAGCATTCGTGATTTCTTCCATTTTTGTTCCACATTTTATGCAAATGTTGCTACCTTTCTTAATTTTTGCGCCACATTTTGGACATCTCATAGTTTTTTCCTTTATTTGCTCATCAGTTTAACAAGGTCGATAAGTCTGTTTGAGTAACCCCATTCGTTGTCATACCATGAAACAACTTTCACAAATTTGTCATTAAGCATAATTCCTGCTTTTGCATCAAAAATGCTGGAACGACTGTCTCCGTTGAAATCACTTGAAACAAGTGGTTCATCAGTATAGCCAAGAATTCCTTTAAGTGAGGTTTTACTTGCTTTTAACATCTTATCACAGATTTCTTCATAGGTGGTTGCTTTTTTAAGTCTAACAGTAAGGTCAACAACAGAAACATTTGTGGTTGGAACACGAAAACTCATTCCAGTGAGTTTGCCTTTTAGGTGAGGAATAACAACCCCAATCAATTTTGCTGCCCCAGTGCTTGATGGAATGATGTTCATGCTTGCACTTCTGCCTCCACGCCAGTCTTTCTTGCTTGGGCCGTCAACAGTAAGTTGTGTTGCTGTTACCGAGTGAATGGTGGACATAAGTCCCTCTTCAATGCCAAAATTGTCATCAAGAACTTTAACAATAGGGGCAAGACAGTTTGTTGTGCAACTTGCATTTGATACAATCTTCATATCTTTTGTCAAAGTGTCATCGTTCACACCCATAACAATGGTTGGCATATCTTTTCCAGGGGCAGTAACAATAACTTTCTTTGCTCCGCCAATGATGTGCCTGTTCGCATCTTCATAACTTTTAAATTTGCCTGTTGCTTCCAAGATGATGTCTGCGCCATATTCATTCCATTTTATGTTTTCAGGTTCTTTTTCGCATACAAAAGCAATTTTTTGTCCGTTTACAATCAAGTTTGTGCCTTTTGAACTAATTTTTGCGTCAAATTTTCCATGCATTGTGTCATATTCAAGCATATATGCTGCATATTCAGCATCCATAAATGGGTCATTGATTGCCACAAGTTCAATGTGTGGTGTGTTAAGCGCAATTCTTGCTGCCAACCTTCCAATTCTTCCAAATCCGTTAATTCCAATTTTAATTGTTTTCATAATAAATACTCCTTTTTATTTTAAATTATTTTTTATTTTTTTGCTGTTTTATTCTTTGGTGTTTCTTTTTCTTTGCTTGTTTTTGTTGTTTTCTTTGCTGTTGCTTTTGTTTTTGTTGTAGCAGTTTTTTTGGTTGCAGTCTTTATTTCATCAACCTTTTTGAATTTTGTTTGTTTGCTTAATCTGCCAATTTGTGCTTTGTTTTTAATCACAGGCTTATCAATCACAACAGGTAAAACAATTTCATCACCGGTTTTTACTATCTCTTCACAAGAATAGAGGGGTTCATCAAAATTATTCGCCCGCAATGGAATTCCACACCGTGAGCGATAAATCTTTCTTGACGCAAGAGCAATTGCAATAACTCCAAAGATTACCCAAAGCACAAGAAGCACCATTATCCACCAATCATAGATGCCGTTGTTTAAACAAGGATATATGATTGCCACTGCCAGCAAGCATAGGATATAGATAAATGAAACAAAACCAAGACCAAACATATTTTTTTCTTTATATTTTTTCTTGCTTTCATCAAAAAAGATTTGTTTGTTTTCAACTGTTCCTGTTCGTGCTTGTTTAAAAGCGTTCGTAATTCGCAGTTCTCGGTTGTTTGCAATTTTGTCAGCAAGATTATTTGCGATTTTTCCGTCAAAATATTGAATTCTGGTTTCGGCAAAATTATCACTGTTTTTCCCGTTTATTTTCAGTCCAACATTATATGCCCAAATTCCAATCTTTTGAAAAAAAGTTTTAAATCCGTTAAGTTTTCTTCGAACATAAACAATTTTTCGGTCTTTTTTCTTTTCTAAAACTTTTTCAACTACTTCAGGCAAGGTGTCTGCTGTGCAAAGCAAAACATCATTTCCCGAAGCAAATTCAATTCCCATTTGAATCATTTCATCATCTGTTGTTGATTTTTCTGCAACAATAAGATAGTGTCCTGGAAGATTTGATGTCATCAGTTTTAAAAAGTTTAATTCAGGAAAATCACTGTTTGCCAAAAATACAACTTCAAATTCGCGTTCTGTTTTGCCAATGCTTTCCAGCATTTTTATGTGCTTCTCTGGATAACTTTCATCTATTGGCTTTGCAAGAATAATGGTTGTTAACATTTTTTCTCCTTTTGTTATTATAATCAATTATACAATAAATAAAATTAAAAATAAAATAAATTTAAGCAACTTTTTTAAAAAACTCTAAAATTTGTTTGATTTTTACTCTAAATATATTTATAATAAGATTTAGGGAGTGATATATTATGAACAAACTAACAAGTGAAATTGAAATTTTGCATGATGCACTTAAAAATGGATATGCAGTTGGTGCCTTTAATTTTAGCAGCATTGAAATGATGCGTGCCATTGTGGATGGTTGTCAAAGCAAACATTCACCAGTTATTCTTGCCATGAGTGAGGGGGGAATTAAATATGCAGAGCCAGAGTATATTCGCAAAGTGGTGGATATTGCTACAGCCAAAACAGACATTCCAATTGCTCTTCACCTTGACCACGGTAAAAATTTTGAAATTGTTAAAAATTGCATTGAAATTGGCTTTAACTCGGTTATGATTGACGGAAGTTATTTGCCATATGAAGAAAATGTTGCGTTAACAAAAAAGGTTTGTGATTTTGCCCACAAACATGGAATTCCTGTTGAGGGGGAATTGGGTGTTTTGAAAGGTGTTGAAGATGATGTGTCGGCGAGCGAGCATCAATACACCGACCCAGAACAAGCACTTGACTTTGTGAAAAGAACGGGCGTTGATAGTCTTGCTGTTGCCATTGGAACCAGCCACGGCGCATTTAAGTTCAAAGGCGAGCCAACCTTGCGCTTTGATATCTTAAAAAACATCAGTAAGTTGATTCCAGACATTCCAATTGTTTTACATGGTGCTTCAAATGTTCCACAGCAATATATTGACATAATCAACAAATATGGTGGCAATATCCAAAGTGCAAAGGGCGTTCCTGAAGAACTTATCAAAAAGGCTTGTAAGATGAGTGTGTGCAAGGTTAATAATGACACTGACCTGAGAGTTTGTTTCACTTCGGCTATCAGAGAATTTTTGGCAAACAACCCACAGGAATTTACTCCAAGAAAATATTTGCAATACGCAAAGGACAGAGTTCGTGAACTTATTGAATATAAAGTTAGCAAAATTTTTAGAAGTGCAAATAAAATGCGTTAAAAAATCACTTTTTAGTGATTTTTTTTGTTAAAAATTAACTTTTTTATGTTTAAAATGAAAAATTCATTGATGTTAAATGCTGTGTGATGTGTTCTGTTAGATTTATTCTTTTTTTGAAATAAAATGCGTTTATAAAAAATAAGTTTAAATAAATTATCTTTGTTGTAACTAAAAGCAAAATTTTTTCATAACATAGTAGTGTAGGGTCAAATTTACGGAGGTACTTTTCAATGTCTTTTTTCTCAGGAATAAGAACGGAAAACATGCCTGGTCCAATTACATCAAACCCAATTCGCTGTTTGTGTGAAAAAGTATGTTTGCAAACCAAAAAGGTTTTTGATGCGTGTTTAAAGCGTGAACACCTTGAAAATGTAACGGTAACGCTTTCTAACTTCACGCCAGCAAACCCAGTGGCGCCACTTACCTTTGTTTCTGGTCAGTCTTCAACAACACAGGAGGTTACTTTTACAAATGTAACAGTAACAAGACTCACAGATAGACCAAACTTTGCAAGAGTTAGCGTTACCGCACAAATTCCAATTGATGTTGTTTATACTGATGCAAACAATGTTGAGGGAACGGCAACTGGCTACATAACTTTGGACGAAAGCGTGATTTTGTTTGTGCCACAAGCATCTATGGTTCCATACAGAATTGAACCTGTTGCAAGTGTTGTTGTTCCTCAAGCAACATTTTCTTCGGCAACAGACATTATTCTTGATGCGTGCGTTATGCTTATAATCAAGGTTGTGGCAGAAGTGGAAATTTTGGTTCCAAGTTATGGATATTGCAACATTCCACCTTGTCAAGAGGCAACACAGGATATTTGTCAAGGATTTTTTGAATTGCCACTTTATCCTTCTTCTCAGCCTTTGCCAATCAACCCAAATAACTTTAACGCGCAGTAATTGAAAATCCCCACTTTTAAAAGCAAGCAGACTGCTTGCTTTTTTAATTTATAAAACTCTTTTATTAAGATAACAGAAATAATATTTTCACAAAGAGAATAAAAGACAAAAACGATTTTTACATAAAAACACTTGCAAAATTTGTGAAAAAGTGCAAAAATTATAATATGAAGATTTTTGCAATAAGTGATACACATTTAAGCACAGTGGCGGAAAAGCCAATGGATGTTTTTGGTGCTGGTTGGGAGGACCACTTTGAGCGTATTTGTGCCGATTGGAACAAAAAGGTGGGCGATGATGATTTGGTGCTGATTGCTGGCGATATCAGTTGGGGAATGTATCTTGAAGAGGCTTTGCCCGACCTTGAACTTATTGGCAAGCAAAAGGGCAAAAAGGTTATTTTAAGAGGCAATCATGACTATTGGTGGAAAAGTATCAGCGCAGTTAGAAACGCTTTGCCACAGGGTATGTATGCAGTTCAAAATGATTGTTTGCGTTTTGGTGATGTTCTAATTTGTGGAAGCCGTGGTTGGACAGTGCCAGAAACAGAATTTAAAAGTGATGAGGATGAAAAGATATATAAAAGAGAACTGATTCGGTTGGAACTCAGTCTACAAGCAATGCAAAAAATGCGAAAAGAAAATGATTTTGTCATTGCTATGACACACTATCCACCCTTTAATGCAAAAATGCAAGACAGCGAAGTTACTGCACTTTTGGAAAAATTTAATGTTAACTGTGTTGTCTATGGACATCTGCACGGAAAAAATTGTCGTGTTAAACTTGATTTTGTGAAAAATGGCATAAGATATCTTTTGACATCCTGTGACCAGGTTGACTGCAAACTGGTCGAGATTGAAAAAGATAAGCATGATAATATATAAAATTTTATATAAGTTTGAAACAATTTTGTTGTTTAAAAAGTAAAGTGTAAAAATTAGTTTTGCAAAAAATTGCTCAAAAAAACAATAAAAAACTGTAAATATATATGAAAAATCATAAAATTTTGCAAATTTAACCTAAAAATTATCAAAAAAGGTGGTTTTGTTATGGGTGAGTTTAAGCACTATCCTGTTATGCTTCACGAATGTTTAGATGCTCTTAACCTAAAAGAAGATGGCATATATCTTGATTGCACTGTTGGTGGTGCGGGGCATTCTGTTGAGATTGCAAAAAGGCTGACAACTGGAAAATTGCTTTGTCTAGACAAAGACATGGAGGCAATAAGGGCATCAAAAGAAAGGCTTAAATCTTTTAAAAATGTGATGTTCTTTCATTGTGATTTTAAGGAATTTCAAAAAGCAAAAGAGTTTTATAAATTAGAAAAATTTGACGGAATTTTGATTGACCTTGGCGTAAGTTCACATCAAATAGACAGCAAAGAGCGAGGCTTTTCATATATGCAAAATGCTCGTCTTGATATGCGTATGGATAAAGAGCAAGATTTAAGTGCTTTTGAAGTTGTGAACGAATATTCGCAAAAAGAATTAGAGAAAATCTTTTTTGACTATGGGCAAGAGCCATTTTCAAAGCGAATTGCAGAAAATATTGTTTTAGCCCGTGAGGACAAGCCCATTGAAACAACCTTTGAACTTGTTGATATCATAGACAGAAGTGTTCCAAAAAAGGTGAGATATAAAAAGGGGCACAGCGCAAAAAAAGTTTTTCAAGCACTTAGAATTGAAGTCAACAGTGAACTTATCAATTTATATGAAACACTGATTGATTTGACTGAAAGTTTAAACAGTAAGGGTAGGCTTGTTGTCTTGACATTTCATTCTCTTGAAGATAAAATTGTCAAAGATGCATTTAAGTTTTTATCCACAGACTGCATTTGTCCACCAAACTTTCCTGTTTGTGTTTGTGGACATAAAAGAGAGGCGAATCTTGTTAACAAAAAACCAATTTTAGCAAGCG
>CALWKH010000020.1 GCA_944381195.1 uncultured Clostridia bacterium | reverse complement strand
ATTAGGATATTTTACGGTTTTTTTACTATAATTTTTTTAGTGGTTTTAAGACGCTTTTTCTGTTTTGCTTGTTTTTTCAAATCTTGCGGAAGAAAGGTCAACGTAATAGTTATCAAAATGCTCGTCTTCATAGTAAACATCAACAACACTTTCAAGCGGGAGGCTGTATTTTCTGTTAAAAGGCAAACTTTTGAATTCAAAAACAATGCTTTCATTCAGTGGAACACAAACAGCAATGCGGTTCACAAAAACACCATTCATTTTGTATGATGTGTCTTGAAACACGCTGGAAACTTTGCATTTGATAACCTTGCCAGTTTTCATGAGGTTTTTGTTTACTTTTTGCTTTTTGTGATGCTTTATAATTGGAAAAATGCTCAGCAAGAAGAAAATTGCGCCCATACCCAGAAGAACAATTGGAACAATAATCACAATTTCACGCATCATGATATCTGTTGGACTGTTTTTGTTGCAATAAATGGTGATTTCATCGCCAACGCTATATCCCGTTTGCCAGTAGCCCAAAGAAACATTTTCGTAAGAGGTGCCGTTAAAATCAAAAGACACAAAAACACGATGGTCTGTTTCGTTGTTTTCTGCATCATAAATTTCTTCAATTTCTGTTATTACGGCTTGAGTTTCTTGATAGTTTGTCAAGCAATATCCATAATATATCCCAAATGTAAGTCCTCCGCAAAGCAGAATTATGCTCACAACAAGAAACACATAAAAAAAAGATATGTTTGCGTTGCTTACCTTTATTTTTTTCATATGAAAATTTTATCTAAAAAGAAGCAAAAAGTCAAGATAAATTATATCTATTTTTATAAGAAAAAAATTATTTTTGGTTTGCAAAATTGCTTGAAAACGGTTGGCAACACGAAAACTTTATGTTAAAATATAAGATATAAAAAGAAAAGGAGAAAGGTTATGGAAAAAACAAGAACACAAACAATCTTGAAATCGGTGCTTTTGTCTTTGCTTCTTCTTCCGCTTTTGCTTGTCTTTACCGCTTGTGGCAGTAGCGATGCAAAAGTTGACACCAGTGGCACCTACACTGAAACAACGGCAGAAAACTTTACAAACTATGTTAACGCAAACACAACAACAGCAGACTTTGCTTCGGGCTTTCACATGACAATGGATTGGAACATAATAATTAACGGTAAATCAATAGACACCAAAATTAACATTTGGGCAGTTATGAATGGTGACCAATTTGGTGGAATGAGAATGGAGTCAACCGTTAGAGGTGGTGGCAAAAGCGGTTCTGCTAACGCTTGGGCAAGAATGGAAAATGACGAATATGTTGTCTACACTGAAATAAATGACAATGGAAATGTTACACGCACAAAGGTGAATGTTGGTTCAGACCTCACTGTTGACGACATGGACAGCGATGCAATGAGTGCAGGAGATGTTTTGGCGTTAGTTTCTGAAAATATTGAAGATTTAAATTTTAAATCTTTCACAAATGGTGATGTGACAAAATTTGAAATTGTGAATTTAAGTGGCTCAACAGTGACAATCACGGGAGGAATTGTTTGTTCAGAATTTAAAACATATTTTGTTTTTGAAAATGATGAATTAACAGGAATTCAACTTGGCGGGTATGCAAGTGGAAGTTTGGGCTCAACAAGTTTAACTTTTAACATTGTTACTTTTGACGGGGACATTTCATATCCAAACAATCTTGGTGACTATGAAGAAGTTTCAGCAACAATTTAGTTTAAAAACAAGTTTTTTGCAAATGGCTTTGATAGTTAAATAAAAAGGGCGAAAAATTAATGAGTTTTGAAACTAGCAAAATAAAACATAAAGTAACTTAAAAAGTGGTAAGTTACTTTTATATTAATTTCAAAAATATAAATTCTTGTTTTAGACTAGTTTTAAAAATAATAGACTAAAAACTGTTCGACTTTTTATTACATTTCAAAATCTTTATCTCTTTTCCTTGCTTTCTTTTGTGCAAGCAATTTTTCTAGCAATTCTATTTCTTCATCATCATCTTCTTCTATTTCTCTATTAAGTGCAGGTATATCTTTTTTATTTTCTAATTCCTTATATTCTTTCATTTTATCACATTTTGTTTTTATTACTAAATAATTTTATTTAAATTATAAATTTGTTTTTATTTTTTATTTATTTATGTTAAAATTTATTAAAGGAGATTTTATATGCAAGTATTTGGAATTGAACATATAATCTATATGGTTGTAATGATTGTTGTTATGACAATAGCAATAATCGTTTTAAAAAAATTTGTGCCTAAGGATAAAATGGTATTGCCAATTAAAATTTTTGCGGGAATTGAATTAATTTTGATTATAATATATAGAATTGTGGTATCAAAATCTAGGTCTGGAACTTTTATAGATTTTATTCCAGACACTTTTTGCAGTTTGATGGGATTTATTTTGCCTTTAACAATTTTGATTTTTAAACCTAGCACAAAAATATTTCAATATGCTATGTTTGCTGGAATGATTGGCGGATTATTAACTTTTATATATCCTGATTTCTTGGTTTATTTTGATAATATTTTTAATATTCATCCTTTTACTGGATTGCTTTATCATACACTAATGCTTTTTCAATTTTTGCTTTGCATAATCTCAGGCTATTTTGTTCCTACATTCAAAAACTGGTCATCTTTATTGATAGGGCTATCGTTTATGGTAGTTTTTGCCGTTTTTGGCAATTCTGTTTTAGGCCAATCAAATAATATGTATCTAAACGCACCTTTACTCTCAGGAACAAATTTAACTTGGTATGTTGTTGGAATTTTGTTTTTACTTCTTTATACGATTATTTTGCAAGTTTATGAGA
This sequence comes from uncultured Clostridia bacterium, assembly GCA_944381195.1. Taxonomy (GTDB): domain Bacteria; phylum Bacillota; class Clostridia; order Christensenellales; family UBA1242; genus UBA7584. The sequence goes on along the minus strand of CALWKH010000020.1, from coordinate 12,399 downwards.
TGTGTACTCTTCCAAAAACCGATTGGTCGATTGTAAAATTGTTTAAATATTTAAAAGTTAAGTTGAAGAAAAAAGAGCAAGTAAAAATTGAAGAAAGAAATCAAAAAGAAACAAAAGAATAAAAATCCACGGGTAAGATTTTGATATAAATAATGAAATAAGAACAAAGCTTTTAAAATTTCTACCTCAATATATAATATCACATTATCACAATACAAAACTTTTAGCACTCTCAAATGAAAACAAGACAATTTCGGAAGAATTAAAAAATGGTTTAATAAAAATATTAAAAAAGTTATGTAACTATCATAAGACAAATGAATATTTGGAAATCATATATACTTATGAAAATATCAAATAAACAATTAAACAATTTGGCAGTTAGACGTGTGCTTGTCTTGATACAAGTGCTGTCGCTTCGCTCCAGCAGACAAGCACACGCAAATAATCTAATTGTGTTGCAAAAAGAGCGGTTGCTGGCAGGGCGTAACGCAATCCGCTCTTTTGCTTTTTTGTTTTCTTCTCTCTATTTTCTAGTGTAAGCGAATATTCTTTGTTGTCAAGGTTAAAGTGCATGTCAAAAGATTTGTAGATGTTGTGTTTCTCACGACAACCTATGACAACGACAGAAGTATTCGTTTTTTTTGCAATTAAGAGAGTTAGGTATAAAAAGAGAAACATAGACGATTTTTTGTCTATGTTTCTCTTTAATATTCTGCTAGTTTCAAAAGTAAGTGACTAAGCCCTTTTTGTTTTTATATAAATATAGTTTATTACAAATTAAAGCATCAACATTTAAAAAAAGATAAAAGAAAGATATGGAAAATAATAAACAATAAAAAAAGGAATTACAATTCCGGCCTTTCGCCTATGCCTTGTGTAACAAGGTCAATGTAATTCCAGACTGATAATACAATATTTAATTTAAAAAATCAACCCTTTATGGTAAAAAATTTTTTAAAAAGTGTCGAGATCATCACAAAAAGCTGGTCGACGTTTCAAAATTATAGTTTAATAAACTTTAATTTTTTCTAATATACAGACTTGTATTATAAAAACATTTTTGTTTTTTTCAGTAATGTAAAAATAGTAGAAATATTTTATCGCTATTTTTATTAAGCCGAAAGATAGATTATTAAAATTTTTTTATGTTTTTAAACGCTGATGTTTGTTTTTATAAAAATAAAACTATTCATTTCGTTTGATAACCAAAACCGCCAGAACAAAGCGAAGAAGTGAGAGAATGGAAACAAGCAAACTTGCCACATAGGTTAGTGCCGCTGCGTTAAGCACTTTTTTCACAGCAATCAATTCTTCGGCGTCCATTGCGCCACTTTCTTCCAGTTGTTGTCTTGCACGCTTTGAAGCGTCATATTCTGTTGGCAATGTGATAAGTGAAAAAAGGAAGGACAGAAAGAAAAATGCAATTCCAATCCAAATAAAAATTTGCCCAACAATGTTATCAAAACCAGCAAAGACATTGAAAATCAATCCAAAAATGATAATCGGCCACAAAATGTTTGATGAAAAGTTCATGATTGGAACAAGTGCAAGCCTTATTTTTGCGGGTGCATAGTCTTGGTCGTGCTGAATGGCATGTCCAACCTCGTGAAGAGCAATTCCAATTGATGCAACATCTGTTGAGGCATACACACTTTCGCTTAAACCAATTTTGTTGTGTTTTGGGTCGTAAAAGTCCGTAAGTTTTCCAGGCACTTGCTCAATTGTGATATGCTGAAGGTTGTTTTTGTCTAAAATTTGTCTTGCAACTTGCCAAGCGGGAATACCTTTTTTAGACATGATTTTAGACATTTTGTTATATGCAGAACTCACTTTGCTTTGTGCCACAATGGCAAAGATGATTCCTGGAATCATTATTATGCCCATAAGGTAATATATAATTAAAAAGTCCATTTTTTCTCCTTATAAAAGTGTTTGATTTTATTTTTCGTCATCTAGTGGTGGACGCCTGATTGTGTTCGCCTCTTCTTGTTGTTGTCTTAGCAATTCTTCTTGTTGTGCTTTTAAAAGTTCTTCTTCCTCAATTTGCTTTTGCAGGTTTAATTCTTCTGTTGTTGGTGCTTTATCAAGCACACTGTCTTTTTGAATTTCGGACATAAGTTCTTGAAGTTTTTGCTCTTCTTCAATCTCTTTTTGAGAAGGAGGCTTTGGTTTTTTGTTTCTTAAAAAGATTTTTGAAAATATCTTTTTTGCTAATATAAAGTTGTGGAAAAGTCGTTCATAAAATGCAAAAACATAGGTGGATAGGGCAATGTTTAGCATTTTTTTGGACATTTTGATTTCGTTTTCTGTTAACAGTTTGCTGTTTTCCAAAAGTTTTATTCCATATTTTGATGCTTCACGCTCGGTTGGAATGGTTATCACTCGGTTCATAAGAATTATCACTGTGAATGTTGTAGAAATGTTCATCAAAAGAGTGCCCAGCGTTCCCGTTCCACCAGGAAACCAAGACAAGATGAAACCAATCACAAAAAGAGGTAAGATTGCCCAACATATAAATCTTTCCAGTGTGGTGAGGGCATACCAAAGTGCCATCTTAAAACTGCCCTTATAGTGCGCCTTTGCGTGCCCCATTTCGTGTGCAACTGCGGTAACATCAAACATTGCGGTGGAATAGACATAACCTTGTTCAACACACACCATTTTTGTGTTTGGAAAATAGGAATAGTCCTTTCCCTCAACAATGCTTGTGTCTAGAAATTCTTCGGTGTCTTTGTTTATTTCAAAAAGTTCAATTGGGGTAACCTTATTGCTCGTTTCAATTGACCTTAGAATTTCCTTGACCTGCCTGAATTTTTTATGAGCCTTCAGCACAAACAAAAACAGCAAAAAAAGAACAACAACACCAACAGCAAGTGAAACAATCAGCCAAATGCTCATAACCTTTCTCCTTTTGCATATATTATACAAAAGAATTAAAAAAATTTCAATCTAAATTGGTGATGTTGCAAATTTTATTATCCTTCACATCAAACTGAAAGGTTTTTGCCTTTTTGTTTTTTTCTCCATATATAAAGCAAAGGGTGCTTGGAGTGTTTGCATATCTGTTCCACTTGATTTCGCTGTAGTCCCCAAAGAAAGAAACAAGATGTTCATCATCTAGCATTGCATTTAAAGAGTTATCAAGATAACTTCTTGCAAGTTTGATGTCTCCAATGTTGACAGCCTCGGCAAAAGCCCATGGCACAACCTTGCTGTCTTTTGTGATGTGAGGCGTTTGGTCCACAAAAACGGTGTATTCATCTTTTAATATAAAGTGATTCTCACTCAGTTCATATTTTTGCACTACACCATGCTTTGCAATGTCTTTTTGGTAAGTTAGGGTGGTAATGCTTGTTTTTGTGCGCTCGTAGTAATCGCAAACTATTTCCAAATTGCAAAAAAATGAACTTAAAACCAGCAAAAAACATTGTTTTTTTGTTGTTTTTCCTTCCAAAATCAAAAATTCAGTTTCGTTTTGTGTATATTCTTCAAATTTGTAATCAACGATTTTTTCACTTAAAGTGAATTTATATATTTTTGTTTTGGTGGTGATTTCAAGGTTGTATTGCCCATTATCAAAAATTGCAATTTGCATATCTTTAAGTTTGATGTTATCAATTAAGATTTGTTTTCGGTGTGCAAGCACGCAAAGAGGCAAAAGTTTGATTTCAAAATGTGTATCATAAAAGTTTGTGATTTCAACATTTGGGCTTTCGCAAAAGATGTTGTTATCTTGCACATTAAGTTTTATGGCATAGGGGATAGAGATAAAATCATCATAAGAGATTGGGAAAATTTTTGCCAAAATTTCCTGATTGCCACATACTTCAACAGACAGTGTGTCTTCTTTATATTCCAAAACCCCAAGGTCAAATTCATTCACCTTTAAAAAAAGTGGAAAATCAGCGAGAAAATGAAGATAGATGTTGCGCATATTGTCTCCTTTTTATAATTTTATTAAAAAAATGAAAAAATTATAACTGCTTGTGTTAAAAAATAAATTTTTGGCAACAATTACTTGCGAGGTGTTTCAATGAAAGAAGAAAAGATTTTTGGTTGGAGTTTTTCACTTGCAAAAAGTTTAATTATGTCCGTTTTGCAAAATGATGGAAAACCACTTACATTTGTTTTTAAAAAGTTTGCCCTTGAAAACTCAAGAGCAACGCATAGTGTGAGAAACTATTATTATAAACTTGAGCAAAGTCTAAAGGCGGATAAAAAACTTTTATCACGCTTTAATCTAAGCAAAAAAGAAGTGGAAAAACTTTTCAATTCGCATCATTTTTCAAGTGTGACGGAAAAAGAATTGTTATATAAAATTTTGCCACTTGAAAATCAAAAGTCTGTTCGCAGTGCGTGTCTAAAACTTGCAAAGAATGATACAAATTTGATGGTTAGATATCAAAACAAATATCGCAATCTAATAAAAAATAAAAAAGCGGAGGTTATAAAGGTTATGGAAGAATTAACAGACAAGGGAATTCAAACTCGCAATCCATATGGAAACAACATTGTGGTGATGCAGAAAAAGCACGAAATCACCGAAGGGCAATTAAAGTCAATCTTTATGGGACTTGTTAGACTCATTAAAGAGCATGCCACAGAAGAGGCGGAGCAAAGCATAAAAACAGAAATGCAGTTTGCAAACAACACCCTTCAAGCAACTTTGATTGATTTAAGAAGAAAACAGCTTTTAATTGAAGAGTTGAAAAGAGAGAATGACAAACTTAAGAAAAGTTTTTCGGTGGCAAAGGAAAATTTGGCAAAAAGTCAATCACAGAACCTTTCTAACATGCTGGAAATTCAAAGTTTGGTTAGTAGCAAAAAAATGCAAGACTTAAAGAACTTTATTGAAAATTTGGTCAAAATCGAACAAAAAAGCAATTCATAAATGGCAAAAATCACAAAATGCACTCCTAGAAATGAAATATGCATCCAAAAGCATGGTTTTGGTTGCGTTTCAAATGTGACGGTGCATTTTTATTTTTAACTTTTCTTTTTTTCTTTTGTGTTAGACAATTTAAAAATTTTATGCTATCATTTTGTCGAGGTGAACAAATGAAGGTTTTTCTTTTTGAAAATAATCAAATGTATAACATTGTGTCAAAACAACTTGACAAAATAAAACAGGGGCTTGACGAGGGAAGAAAGCAGTTTGTAATTGTTCCAGACAGGTTCAGTCTTAACATGGAAAAAATGATTATGGAAAAACTTTCACTCACAGCAACTTTTGATGTTGAGGTTTTAACTTTTTCACGACTTGCAAACCTTGTTTTGAAAGACTTTTCAGGCAAAAAGGTTTTGTCTATGCTGGAAGCAATTTTGATTGTGGAATATCTGATTTCACAGAACAAAGACAAACTTGTTTGTTTTCAGCGTGTGCCACTTTCTTCAAATTTTGCAAAAATCATTTTTGACACCATTTCACAACTCAAAGGTTGCAAGATTTCTGCAAATGATGTAAAAAACAGCCTAAAAAACTTGCCAAACATAAACCTTAAACAAAAAATGCAAGACATTGCGCTTATCTATGACCTTTATGAAAATTATATCAAAGATAACTTTGTTGACAGCAACAACAAACTTTCCATTCTTGCAGAAAAATTGGCTGTAAGTGATTTTTTCAGCGGCAGTGATGTGCATTTTGTGAATTTCTATGACTTCACAGGTCAAGATTTTGACATCATCAGGCAAATCATCAAAAAAAGCAATCTAACAACCTTTGCCGACCTTAAAGGTGAAGGAAATAACAAAGATGTTTTCTTTTTGACTATTGCGCAAAAAATCAAAGATATGGCAGATGAACTAGGTGCGAAAGTTGTAACTGTTAAGGCTGAAAATCATTTCAGCAAAATTAACACGCACATTTCAAACAACCTCTTTGCAATGGAAAAAGATGTTTTGCCACTTGAAAACAGTGGGAACATAGAACTTTTTTCTGCGGAAAACATTCAAGAAGAAGTTGAGTTTTTGGTTCGTGAAATTTTAAGCACAGTGAATGGTGGAGCGAATTTTGGCGAGATTTGTGTGAACTGCTGTGATTTTGCGGGATATCAAAACATTCTCACAAGCACTTTTGATAAATATCAAATTCCATATTTTTTAGACGAAAAGATAAGTCTAACAAACACCGAACTTGCAAAACTTTTGCTTGCTTCCAGCAGATGTAGCATGGGTGGTTTTTTGACCGATGATGTTTTGAAACTTGTTGCAAATGGACTGGTGAATCTTGATAGCGACGAAAAGGAAAGTTTTTTCACCTATGCAAACAAGTTTGGCATTCTTGGAAATATGTGGCTTAAAAAAGTTGTTTTGAAAAACGAAGACGAAAAGTTTTTGCAGTTTGATGAAACAAAACTTGCTTTCATAAAGCCCTTTGAAAAGTTTGATAAACAAATTAAAAAAAGTGGGTGTGTGCAAGACTTTGCAGATGCTTTTTTGACCCTTATGAGTGATTTGTCTTTAGAGGAAAAATTGCAAGAGTTGTCAATCTCTTTCGAGCAAAAAGGCGAACTTAAACAAGCCAGCATATTTAGGCAAAGTTTTGACAAAATTTCTGGCATTTTGAGTAACATCAGTGAGATTTTGGGCTTTTATTCTGTTAGTTTCAATGATTTTATGGACATTTTTGAAATGGCACTTGAAACAACGCAAATTTCTCCGCTGCCAATGGGGACAAATTGCGTTTTGATTGGGCAAATGCTTTCAACCTTGTTTGAACCAACAAAACTCATGTTTGTGCTTGGCGCAACCGAGGAAAATCTACCCGCTTGGCAGAGTGATGTTGGAATTTTAACCGATTTTGAAATTGCTTTGCTTGAAAACATCAAAATCACACCAACCATTGAAGAATTAAATAAGAAAACTGTTTTGATGATTGTTCAAAACCTCTCTGTTGCCGAAAAACTTGTTATAAGTTATCCAGCAAACCTTTCAACAAAGCAAACTCAAATCAGCAAAGTTATGCAAGATTTGTCAAAGATGTTTTCTTTTATGGGTGCGAATTTGCCAGTTGTGAGCATTTCGCAGTTTAATGAAAACAAATTGGAACAAGGTGATTTTACATATCTTTTTCCAACTTTAAAACATTTAATAAACATTTTTGCCATGGGGGAAAGAGAAGAGTTTTACAAACTGCAACAGCAATATTTCAAAGAAAGCAATTTCACCTTTCCAACAGAAGAAATGCCCCGCTTTGTGCAGAATGCACAAGACATCTTTTTTTCTGGTGGCACAACCAGACCAACCGAACTGGAACGATATTTTTCCTGTCCGTTTTTGCACTTTGTGGAATATGGACTGCGCTTAAAGGAAAAAGAGAGCAGCAGAGTTAGACCCGTTGATGTTGGAAACATCTTGCACGACATTGCCGAGCGCTTTGCAAAGTTTGAAAAAAACAAAGATTTGTCAGACAAGGAAATTGAGCATTTTGTAAACAATGCTTTTGACGAAATTATTTCAAAGAAAGATTATGAACATCTTTTGTTTGGAGAGCAAAACAGATTTTTGACCAAAAGTTTAAAAGATGAAAGCATAAGAATTTGCAAGGCAATTCACTTTCAAAACAGGCACAGCAAATATAAAATTGTTTTCACTGAATATAATTTTTCGACTAATGGCAAACCATTGCCAGAAATTGCGGTATATCAGTCTAAAAAGGTTTTAAAACTTAAAGGCAAGGTGGACCGCATTGACTTTTTCAAAAATCGTTTTCGTGTTTTGGACTATAAAACTGGAAAACATAAAGCAGAATTTAAACTTCTTGACCTTTATCTTGGCAGAAAAATGCAACTTTTCATCTATCTTTATGCCTTGACAAAACTTTTTCCAGACAGCACACCAACTGGTGCGTTCTATTTTCCAATTAACAATGAATATCAAGACAAAAAAGCCACTTCACAGTTTGAAAACTATGCCTATAACGGTGTAACAGTGAACACCGAGGAAAACTTTCTTGCACAAGATGACCTTGTGAGTGTGGACAACCCAAAAAGTTCTATCATCAATTTCAGCCTTGATGTTACACGTTTTAATCATACGGGCGAAAAATTGATGAAAGACACTGCAAATGCACTGACAGAAAATCAAATGCGTGCTTTGATTGACTATGCCTATGCGCTTTGTGGAAGGGCGCTTGCCGAAATTTTAGACGGATACATTGAACCAAAACCACTTACGGAAAGTTGCACATTTTGTGCGGTAAAGAACTTTTGTCCGTTTTTAAGAAAGGAGCATCAGCCACGAACAGAAGACTTTTCTGTTGATAAAACCACTTTTGAGGAGGTGTTAAAATGAGTGAAAAAAGTTTGAAACCACAACAAATTGATGCCATACAAAAAGACACCGACCTTTTAATTTCTGCCAACGCAGGAAGTGGTAAGACCTTTGTTATGCTGAAAAGAGTTTTGCATTATATTATCAACAAAAACATGAACATAACGGACTTTTTGCTTGTTACATTCACCGATGCGGCGGCTTCGGAAATGCGTTTTAAACTTCAAGACGAACTTGTGGAAGCATATTATCAAGCAAGAACTCCCGAGATAAAAAAGCACATCAAAAAACAAATCAATCTTCTTCCGCAGGCAGACATCAGCACCATTCACACCTTTTGCTTTAAACTTATCAAAAAATATTTTTATCTTATAGATATAAACGCAAATGTGTCAATTGCTGATGAGGAAGAAAGCGAGGTTATCAAGCAAAATGCACTTGAACAAACACTTGACTTTTTTGCTAGAAGCAGAAGTGAAGATTTCATCTTCCTTGCTTCCAGTTATGACAGCAAGCGCAATTTTAACTCAATCAAGGACATAACGCTTAAAATTTTCAATTTCTTGCAAAACCAGCCAGAAGAAACTACCTTTTATAATCAGATTGACAAAATATATAACGACATCGACAGTTCTCAAATCACGGGCGTGATAAATGATTATGTCTGTTTTGTTTGTGAGCATTTTGCAAATGTGTTCAAACAGGAAAAACAAAATGCAATGCAGGCTGGATTTGATAAACTTGTTTTGTTCTGTGAGGAAATAGAAGAAAAGCTCTCTGCAGTAAAGAAGGAAAATTCCTTTGCGCAAAATCATGGAATCATTTTTGACATTAAACTTCCAACCAAGCCACGAAAGGTGGATGACCTTGTTTTAGAAGAACTTTGCGAGCATTCCACCTTGCAGAAAGAAAAATTGCAAAAAGAAATTAAAGGCTTAAAAGAAAAAGTCTATCTTAACAGCGACATCACATCTTTAAAGGAAAACCTTAAATGGTGCAAGCAAAATGTTGAAATGCTTATGCGAGTTGAGAAGCGTTTTGAAGAGGAATATAAACAGTTAAAGGAAAAAAGAAATCTTGTTGATTTCTCTGACCTTGAAAAATATGCGCTAAAAATTCTTAAAAGCGAACAAAGAGAGGACATCATAAAGGACAAAAAGTTTATTTTTGTTGACGAATATCAAGATGTAAACAACATTCAAGAGCAAATCATTCTTTCTCTTCATGACGAAAGATATAACAAACTTTTTCTTGTTGGAGACCCAAAGCAAAGCATATATCGTTTTAGAAACACCAACCCACAAATCATCATTGACAAGCAAAAGGCATTCAAAGAAAACAAAGCGCAAGACGCAATCAGCCTTGTTTATAACTTTCGCAGTCAAAAGCCAATTCTTGATTTTGTTAACTTTGTGTTTGAAAAGATAATGACAAATGAAACGGCGGGGATAGACTATCAGCAGGGAAACAACTTTCAAACAGACAACACTTCAAACGAACCAGCGGTTGAAATCAATCTCATTTTAAAAGAGCAGGTGCAAAAGGAAAAAATTGTTCCAACCGAAGTATACAGCGTGATAGAGGCGCCCGTTAAAGAGGAAGAGGAAAGCGACTTTGCAAAAAGTGAGGCATATATTATATCTGAAAGAATTGCCTCTTTGATTGAAGAAGCAAAAAAGAAAAATGAGCCTTTTTCATATAGAGACATTGCCATTTTGCATCGTTCTCGAAGTCCATATGTTGACAAAGTCATTGAAGTTTTGAAAGAGTGTGGCATTCCAATCAGCAGTTCAAGTGATGAAAACCTGATGGAAGAATACGAAATCAAAGTTTTGGTGGACTTTTTGAAACTTCTTCTTTCCTGCGATGATGATTATGCTCTATCGGGCTTTTTGACAAGCCCAATCATAAACATGACTTTTGACGAACTGTCCGCACTTTGCAAAGACAAAAGTTTGTCTTTCTATGAAAATATCAAAAAAGAAAAAGAGACAAATGAAAAGATAAAACTTCTTTTCAGTCTCATTTGTGAGGGTAGAGAAAAATTGATTAACGGAAGCATATATGAGGTGCTGACAGATTTAATTTTAAAAACAAACTATTACACCTTGCTTTTGTCCATGGAAAACGGAGACGCAAAAGTGAATAATGCCCGTGCCTATGTTTCACATTTCTTGCTTCACAAATATAACTTTGATTTGGTTGGATATTTGTCCTATCTTGACAGCAGTTTGGACATTGCCATATCTCAGCAGAAGGGTGGAAGCGAAAATTCAGTTGTCGTGATGACTATGCATCAAAGCAAGGGGCTTGAATTTAAGTATGTTTTCATTATTAACGCATCAACAAAATTTAACACCAAAAGTTTGGAGGGTGATTGCCTTTTAAGCCCAGAACTTGGAATTGGGGTATATCACTTTGACAAAATAAACCGAGTTAAAACCAGCACCCTTGCCCGCTCTGCCATTATAATAAAGGAAAGGCAGGAGCAGTTTGCTGAACACCTGAGAGTTCTTTATGTTGCTTTGACCCGTGCGAAAAACAAACTTTTTATCAGTGGAAAGTTTTCAGCGGATAAAGTTTTTTCGGAACTTGGCACATATTCAATCTTAAAGGGAAACAACTATATGTCACTGATTTTGTCTTGCCTTAAACCAGCAGAGCAGAATGCCATTTCCCTTGGAAAAACCAACTTGAATATAAAAACAGAAAACTCGTCATTTTTTATCAATGTTTACAGTCCGATTGCAAAAAATGAGCAGTTACCTGTGCAAATAAACGCCAAAGTGCGCAAAATCAGCAGTCAAGCGGACATTTTGTGCAAAAATATTGAACAAATTGAACAAAAAACAAAACAGGCAAATAATCAAACAGCACTGAAAACCAGTGTCAGCAGGGTTATGGAGACCGAAGATTTCAAGGCAATGCAAAGCGAAAGCGTGATAAACTTTAACTTTAAGGAAAATGAAGTAACTGCAAGTGATATTGGAAATGCCTATCACTATGCAATGCAGATTATTCCTTTTAATCTGAAAGAAGATGAAGAGGTAAAAAATTTTCTTGAAGAAAATTTGGCTGAAAATGTATTGAAACTCATTGATTATCACAAGATAACAAAGTGTCTTGAAGTCCTTCGACAGTGGACATCGGGTGCGGATAAAATCATTCGTGAAGGCAAGTTCTATCTTTATGTTCCACATAACAAGGTTGTGTGTGGCAGTAAGATAACCGATAAGATTTTAATTCAAGGAATTGTTGACCTTGTTATTATCAAGGGCGATGAAACAATACTTCTTGACTACAAAACAACAAGGCAAAATTCAGCAGACATTTTGAAGGAAAAATATAAAATTCAAATGGAATGTTATCAAATTGCGGTGGAAAATGCGCTAAAAAGACCAGTAAGTAGCAAAATTTTATATTCTTTTTACAAAGATTGTGCAATATTGTTTGACAAATAAACTCACAATAAATATAATTATTAAAACATCGGGCGAAAAAGTGAAAAAAATAGGAGTAAAAAATTATGAACAGTTATCTTTTAGGAAGTGCCATTGATGATATCTTTAACTTTTTCTCTTCTTCTCTTAGGGGAATTGATTATGATGTTATTTTTGGTATTGGTGTTGGGCTTTTGGCAGTGTTTTTCATCATAGGCTTTTTCAGGGCTCTGTTTTGTTATGAGTCAAGAACACTGCGTGGCTTGTATAAAATTAACAAATATCTTTTGCAGAATCCTGCAATCAACGAAAGCAATTTGGTGGCTTTCCATAATTTGATTAAAAAGATGCCATCAAAAATTCGTGACCGTTGGCAACTTTATGTGTTAGAGCGTGATGGACTTCCAAGCAGATATTTAACAACGGAATATTGCATAAGGCGTCCACTTGCAAACAGTGTTCTTGTGAGTGTTAAAAAGCAGGTTATGTATGCTGCAATCGTTGTTGCTGTTATAACATTTGTGCTTGGACTTGGATATGCACTTGCTCATGCACAAGCAATTGTTAATATTTCCAGTATTTCTGATATTTTCATCTATTCTTTCACAACACCAGCAATTGTGATTATGCTTGCTGTCTTGTTTGTTATGGCAGTTCAACTTCGTATTAATGTTGTTAACAA
>CALWKH010000019.1 GCA_944381195.1 uncultured Clostridia bacterium | reverse complement strand
TAAAGTAATACCAATAAAAAACAGACTTGTTAATATTGTAATAAAGAATTAAGAATAGCGGTTGCTATTCTTTTTTTGTTACAATTATTCATGGTGATAATTTTTAAACTTAGATAATATTAGAATAATTTTTAAATAAAATTTTATCAAAATGCTTTAACAGATTGCTAAAAGAAAATTTTTGTGATAAACTTAACTTTGAGGTGAAAAGATTATGCAAAAGAAAGGATTTTTAGTAACATTTGAAGGTGGAGAGGGTTGTGGTAAATCTACACAATCTCAACTTTTTTGTCAGTTTTTAAAACAAAAAAATATAAATTATTATATGGCTCGTGAACCAGGAGGCACAAATTTTGCAGAATATATCAGAATGCTTGTAAAAGATGTAACTTTTGAAGAAAAATCTCCTTTAAGTGAACTTTTATTGTTTGAGGCAGCAAGGGCTGATGTTGTGGATAAAATCGTTAAACCAATGCTTGAAAATGGTGCCGTAATGGTTCTTGACAGATTTTATGATTCAACACTTGCTTATCAGGGATATGGAAGACAGATGGATAAAGAAATGGTTAAACTTTTAAACAAAGTTGCAACAGAGGGCATTGAGCCTAATTTAACATTCTATCTTAAAATTTCACCAGAAGAATCATTCAAAAGAAAAACCAAAGATAAATTAGATTTGATTGAGTTGTCCGGAGAAGATTTTCATAAAAGAGTTGAATTTGGTTTTGATTGTATTGCAAAAGAGAATAAAAACCGTTATGTGATTATTGATGCAACACAAGATAGAGACACAATGCAAAAGCAAATTCGTGAAATTTTTATGGAGAGATATAATGCTTTTCAATCGAAATAACATAACAAATGCAAGTATGCTTATAAACAGTGATTCTCTTGTTTTGAAAGAGCAATCACTTTTGCTTGCTAAAACAATTATGTGTTTGAATGAAAATGCGCCATGTAATAACTGTTTACAATGTCAAAAGATTGAACATAATAACAATGTTGATGTCTTAATATATCCAAAAGAGAAAAGTGCTATTATTGTTGAAGAAATGCTTGAAATTGTTGAAAGTGTTTTGTTAACACCATATGAACATGATAAAAAGGTTTATATTTTAAATAATTTCAGTTCAACCAACATTCAGGCTCAAAATAAACTTCTTAAAACTTTGGAAGAAATGCCAAACAATGTTTATTTTATATTGAATGTTGAAAATGAAACTAAGGTATTGCCTACGATAAAATCAAGATGTAATAAAATTTATGTTCCAAATAAAAATAACAATGATTTGTATGACAGTTTAAAAGAATTCAATTTAACAGTTGATGAAAAAAATGAAATTGTAGCATTCTGTAATCATTCTCAGCAGAATGCTTTTGATTATGCTCAAAATGAAACTTTTTTTCCTCTTTTAAATTTTGTTTTTGACCTTTGGACCAATTTGAGAAATTCATCACAGATTTTAAAATATTCAAGTAAACTGTATCAAATTAAAAGCGAGTTTATGACATTTTTACGGTTATATAGTTTGATTTTGCATAATGTGTTTTATGCAAAAATTGGAAAGTTTGATATGATAAGTGAACCTGATAAAATTGAACTATATAAAATTTTATCAAAAGATTTTTCCATTAAGTCACTTATCAATATTTCAAAATATTGCATCAAAGTTAATCAAAAACTTGATAGCAATTGCAATCATAACATGGTGGTTGACAATTTTCTTTTAACAATATTGCAGGAGAGAGCAAGATGGCAACAATAATTGAAGTAAAATGTAGTGAAAATGATAGAATATATTATTGCACTGTTGAGGAAAATGTGCAATTAAACAAAGGTAGTACTGTTATCGTTGAGGTTGATGACTGTCTATATCTTGCACAAGTAACAGGTGTTTTGCCAAAAGATGCAACACAAAAAAACAATTCACAAAATGCACTATTTATTCGTATTGCAACAAAATCTGATGAAATTTTATCAAACAAAATGATAGAAAAAGCAAAAAAAGCAATACCAAACATTGAAAACAGCATTAAAAAATATAACCTAGATATGAAAGTTATTGAAGTAAGATACAGCCTTGATGGTAAAAAGTTATTGATTATCTATACTGCTGAAAACAGAGTGGATTTCAGAGAACTTGTTCGGGAACTGGCAAGCATATTTAAAACACGAATTGAACTTAGGCAAATAGGCGCAAGAGATGAAGCAAAACTTTGTGGTGGATATGGACCTTGTGGAAGAGAACTTTGTTGCAAAAGATTTATTGATGACTATAAGCCTGTTACAATAAAAATGGCAAAGGCGCAGGGATTGGCTTTAAACCCAAACAAAATTAATGGAATTTGTGGAAAATTGATGTGCTGTTTGGAATATGAATATAAAAACTATAAAGAAATTCAAGCAAAAATGCCACCATTAAACTCAAAAATTAAAACAAAAAGTGGACAAGAAGGCGATGTTGCTTTTCATGACATTTTAAAGCAGACCGTCACAATTAAAACACAAAAAGAAGATAGTATTGAGTTTGTTGAAATCAGTTTGGAGGAAATTATTTCATAATGTCAAAATTTTTTATTGTTGGAACACCGATTGGCAATTTGAAAGATATAACTTTAAGAGCATTGGAAACTCTGCAAGCAGTAGACTATATAGCCTGTGAAGATACAAGGCATTCTTTAATTTTGCTTAATCATTATGACATTAAAAAGCCTCTTTTAAGCGTACATAAGTTTAATGAAAAGCAAAGTGCGCAAAAAGTGATTGATTTGCTGAAAAAAGAAAAAAATGTTGCATATATCTCAGATGCAGGTATGCCTAGTATCAGTGACCCTGGGTTAATTTTATTTAATGAAATAAAAACTTCAGGTTTTGATGTTGAAATAGTACCTGGTGTAACCGCTTGCATAACAGCACTTGTTGGAAGTGGATTGTCAAGTGAACATTTTTTGTTTCTTGGATTTCTTCCTGAGCAACTGAGAAAAAGAAAAGAATTGATTGCACAAATAAAAAATATAAATGCCACATTGATTTTTTATGTAAGCAGTCATGATATTGAAAAAGACCTGCAATTTTTGTTTGAGCAACTTGGCAATCGTAAATGCGTTATAGCGAGAGAACTTACAAAAAAATTTGAAGAATATATTTGTGGAAATTTGGGTAGCATTAAGTTACAGACAAATAAGGGGGAATTTGTTGTTTTAGTTGAAGGTATAGATTCAAAAAATGAATTGACTCAGTTAACAATTGATGAACATTTTGAATTTTATCTTAAAAAGGGTTTTTCAAAGCAGGAATGCATTAAACAAATTGCAAGAGATAGGGGAGTTTCAAAAAGTGAAATATATAAACATTTTATAAATAAATGATAAAAATGAATAAATAAGGATCAATAACCATTGAAACTGGCAAAAAAGATAGTGGGGTTTTTATATAGTCCATCTTTTATTTTTTTATTTTACCTTGATACATAATTACTCCTTTTATATATTATACAAGGAAAAGAACATATTGCCTACGATTTTCAATATGTTCTCGTTTTTTATTCGTTGTCCGTTTTTACCAAACAACACCTTGTTTCCCCACTATTTTTTATTGTTTTAAAAAATAATCAATTAAAAAACACATTTTTCTCAATTAAATTATTCTGCAAATTAGGCAAGATACAATTGCACCAATTATTGTGCAGACAAGTGCAACTGGAATTGCATATAAAAGTTTTTTGACCTTTGTTTGTGAAAAATATATTGTGGCAACATAGAAAATTGTTTCACTGCTTCCCATAATAACAGAAGCGCATCTGGCAATGTAACTATCTGGTCCATAATCTGCAAAAATTTCTTCAACAAGAGCAAGACTTGCGCTTCCACTGAATGGACGAAGCAAAATAAGTTTTGACAGTTCTGCCGGAATTCCAACAAACTCAAAAACTGGTTTTAAAAGAGTGGACAAAGAATCAGTTAGTCCACTTGCATTAAAAAGTTCAACTGCAACAAAAATAGCGACCAAGAAGGGAAAAATATCTAGACATAAATCAAAAGCACCTTTTGCTCCATCAATAAATGCGCCATATGCATTGACTTTTTTGCGCCACGAATAAAGAAGCAGACAAATTAGAAGCACAGGAATGATGAACGCACTTAGTGTCATTTTAACTCCTTTTGTTAAACTTTTCTTACTTTCTTTTTAAACTTTATTTTTGAACATAATTTAACAAGTAAAACTCCTAAAACCGTTGTCAGTGTTGTTGCAATAATTGATGGAATTATTATATCACTGCTTGTTGTTGAGCCATAACTTGCCCTAAGTCCAATGATTGTTGTTGGCAACAGTTGTATGCTTGTTGCGTTTATTACCATAAGCATAATCATTGCGGTAGAGGCTGTTGTTGAATGATTGTTAAGTTTATCTAGTCCATTCATTGCCTTTATTCCAAGTGGAGTGCAAGCATTTCCCATACCTAAAATGTTTGTAGATAAATTCATGGATATATAATTTTTTGTTTGTTGGTCTAGGTTTTTTCCAAACAAAAAATCAATGATAGGTGATAGCAGGCTTGAAATCTTATCCGATAATTTTGTTTGGTCAACAATTCCCAAAATGCCAAGCCAGATTGCATAAACTCCAATGAGCTTAATTGAAAGCATCACAGCCTTTTCTCCTGCATCCATCATTGCGTTTATTGAGTTTTCAGGGTTTATGATACACAGAGCAATCAGGCTTGCAAGCATAATAACATACCAAATTCTTCTCATACATAAGTTTATGTTGAAAAAAATATTTATATGAAAAACTTTGCACTTTTTAAAATTATGAGTTATAATAACATAGAGGTAGAAAATGATTATAGATACGCATGCTCATATAAATGACGAAAAATTGATTGATTATTTTGATGATATTAAAAAAAGTCTAAACACAAAGTTAAAGTTGATTATTTGTCCAAGTTATAGTCTTGACACAATGAAATCCAGTTTTCTTCTTTCTCAAGAAATTTCAGAAGTTTATTCTGCTCTTGCAATTCACCCAAATAATGCTGATGAATGGAATGAGGAAACTTGTAATTTTATACTTGAAAACTATAGGAACAAGAAAGTTGTTGCACTTGGTGAATATGGTCTTGACTATCACTATGAAGGCTTCAATAAGTTGCTTCAAGAAAAAGTTTTTTTAGAGCAACTAGAACTTGCCAAAAAATGCAAACTGCCTTCTGTTTTTCATGTGAGAGACGCTTTTGACGATTTTATCAGTTTGCTAAGTCAAAATTTATCTCAATTTTCTGGCGGAGTGGTTCATTGCTTTGATGGTGATATTTCTGTTGCAAAAAGACTTTTAAACATGGGACTTATGCTTTCTTTTACTGGGCTTGTAACTTTTAATAAAAAAGAATATTTGCATGATGTCATCAAATATGTTCCTATTGACAGAATAATGTTAGAAACGGATGCGCCATATCTTGCTCCTAAAAAATATCGTGGGAAAATTTGTCTTCCGCAATATGTTGAAGAGGTTTATAATGAGGTGGCAGAAATTAAGAATATTAAGAGAGAAGTTTTAGATGAAACAATAGAAAATAACATTAAAAAATTTTTTACAAAGTTGGTGATATAAATGCCTGATTTAAAAGAACAATTAAAATCAAAAAAATTTATGTTTAAGCATAAATATGGTCAAAATTTTTTAACAGATGCAAATCTTCTAAAATCTATTGTAAATGATGCAAACATTAGTGAAAAAGATAATGTTTTGGAAATAGGTGCAGGGGCTGGCACGCTGACTAGATATATTCTAGAAAGAACAAAAAATAAAGTTGTTGCAGTTGAGATTGATAAAACCTTGCAGCCAATTTTAGAAGAAAATCTCAAAAATTCCTCTGTTCAACTTGAGTTTTGTGATTTTTTAAAAATTAAACCCGAGCAGATAAAAAAGTGGTTTAATGGCAAAAAATTTAAGGTTGTTGCAAATTTGCCTTATTATATTTCGACACCAATTTTATTTTACTTAATAGATAATCAATTGCCAGTTGAAAGCATAACCGTGATGCTTCAGTTGGAATTAGCGCAAAGGCTCAGTGCAAAACCAGGAACAAAAGACTATGGTGCTTTAACTGTTCTTTTGAGCATGATTTCTAATGTGTCCCTAACAAGAAAAGTATCGAAAAAACTTTTCTTTCCAGAACCAAAAGTTGACTCTGCTGTGGTAAATATTAATTTCAATTATAATAAGTTTGATGTTGATTTTAAATTAATTAGCAAATTTATTAAAAACTGTTTTATGATGCGCAGAAAAACTTTAATAAACAATATAATGAATTCTTATAACATCACTAGAGAAGAAATAAAAAACATTTTTAATATGTTAAACATAAATGAAAATGCTCGTGCAGAGAATTTGACAGATGTTCAATTTGTCGAACTTTTTAATAATCTTGAAAATATTTTACTTGTATTAAAAGAGTAGTGATAATTGTCATAATTTTTTAATAAAAAATATAAAAAAATAAAAAAGAGCAAAAATTGATAAAATGCTCTTTTTCTTTTTGCAACTTTTTTTGTTATAATGAATATA
The DNA here is from genome assembly GCA_944381195.1 of uncultured Clostridia bacterium. Lineage (GTDB taxonomy): Bacteria > Bacillota > Clostridia > Christensenellales > UBA1242 > UBA7584. The sequence continues at coordinate 9,216 of CALWKH010000019.1, read as the reverse complement.
TAAATGAAATAGGGAGGCGAGAGATGTTAAGAAAAGTTTTGGTGATGAATTCAATCGTTGATGATAAGTTACAAACAAAAGGTCTTTTAAGTCTTGAAAGTTCCAGCATGCTCAGTGGCAAATTGAGAGTTTTTGATGTTCCCAAAAACAGTGATTTAATTTTAAAAATAGGAGAAAACAGGCTTGTTTTTAACGATATTGAGAAGCCTGATAATTATATCTTTGAAACGGTTTTTCACAGTTTGGAAAATCCAATTTGTGCAATATTAACAAATGGGAAAGAAATATTAGCATATGGTAAAACAGAAAGCTTTAAAGAAGATTATGAAAGTTTAATTGAACCAAAAAATAAAGAAATTGATGACAATATCAGCAATCATAATGATAACAAAAACTTAAAAGAAAGTTTGCAAATTCAAGACCAACTTGGCGAAGAGATCGTTATGCCTTATAATACTTTTGTTCAATCAAATTCTAAAAATGTCAATCAAGAAATTAAAAACTCAAACGCACAAACTTTTTTTGAAATGGTAGAGCCACAGGTCAATCAACTTTTTGAAAAGTCAGAAGAATTTCTTGAGTTAGAACAAAAAATTGATAACACAAAATGGGTGAAGGTCCCATATGTTAGCGAAGAAAATGACCATTACATAATGGGTAAGATTTATGACGATGATAAAGTTGCATTTTTGGGATATGGCATTCCCGCAGAAAATAAAAATGTTGCACCGCCTGTGAACTTAGAAAAATTTTGCCAGTGGTTACCACTTGACGCAAATAATGAAAACAGTTCTGGATATTGGGTAATGTATCAAGATGCAACAACGGGACAAAATGTCGAAGTTTAATGTATTATGTAGGTAGTATGCAAGTATTATGCATTATAATTTTGCGCATAGTTTTATAACAAATAAAAGAAAAAACCTGAATTAACAGGTTTTATTTTATTTCACGCTTTTTGAATATAACATATGTTAAAAGTGCTAAAATAACGCCAACAGCCAATGAAATTAAGAAACTGAACAGGAATGAACCTCCATGGAAATATGGTGCTGAGAACATAATTGATAGAGGTGAAGAGTTACCTGATGCGACAAATGCACCTCCAAAATATTTGAACAAATCAAGATTACTGAAAGGAAGATAACCATACCAATAGGAACCAGCAAATATTAAAGCGAATATACTTAGAACAAAGTAGAGAACAATAGAAACACCTACAGCACCAACATTGCTTCTGAATATTGCTGAAATCGCAAGGGCAAGAAGCACAAACAAAAACATTTTAAACAGCCAACATAAAAGGTATATAAGTAAAACCACAAAAGGCGAAGTTATAAATGCTGTGCTTGCATTAAATATGCACAACACTGGGGTAAAGTTTGCACCCATGGTAAATAAGCCTATCAAGAATAAAACAAATGTGCTAAAAATTAAGAAAATAGTTGCAAAAATCATTGTTGCTAAAAGTTTGCTGGTTAATATTTTTCCTCTTGAATATGGACGAATAAGAAGAAGTTTAAGAGTTCCGCTTGATTGCTCTCCAGCAAGCATTCCAGCAGCTAAAACAACGGTGAATATCAAGATTATAAATCCAGTTACCTCAAGCCCAAAATAAACAAAATCAAAAGCATTTACTTCACTGTTTGATGTTCTTGTTGGAGAGAATACATTTGCATAATCTGTGCTGACTGCATTGTTATTAAGAAGATAAGTTTGTTTTGTTATTTGCTCGTTTATTTGATACATATAAATGTCTGCATAGCCAAAATATGATGCGATTTCACTATCCTGCATATCACTAAAATATGAATAGTTAATTACATTTTGAGTGAGTTGATAAGCATTTAGGGCAATTAAATAATATCTTATAGAAAGTTCTTTAAGTGAATCAATATTGTCAAGATTATTTTCTTCATAGAGGGCATAGATTTCTTCTTCAACTTGATTCATATAGTTTTGAGCAATAACAATATTATTTTCAAGTTCAACAAGTTTTTCTTCATCAACTGTTTTATAACTTATTAAACTAAATAGGTTTGTAAGCTGTTTAATGCTGTCAATCTCTTGCAATGTTTGGCGAAGTTCAACATGTGATGCGTGGCTGCTTCGATTCACAGCATTAAGCGCAGAAGTTGTGTTTATAAAAACTTGATTTAAAGTTAAATTGTCAGCAGTTTTTATAAGCAATAATGAATTTGTGTCATCACGAGAACTTTCAAATAAATCACGCAATTCCGTGATGTTACTTTGAAGATTTTCATAAGTTATAATTTCTTCTCCAGGTGCAGTGTCACCTTCAATTATGCCTTGATCCATTGGATTATCAAAAACTAGATATGCGCTATAAGTTTCATTTATATTTGATAAAAGTTCCTGAAATTCTTGTAATAATGCGCCCTCATTATTAGTTCGACTTGCAGAGATTAAGTTTTGAGAACTTTCCAAAAGAGAATTGGCACTTGATTTACCATATCTGTTGGTGCTTGAGTTAAAGGTGTTATATGTGTCTGTAATTGTCTCACAGCTATCATAAGATGTTATATTTCCATCAGTTCTTTGTGCTGGATTAAAAAGCATATATGAAAACACCAGAGCCACAACAAGAATTGCTGTTATCACATAAAGAATAGGGCGCATAAGAATTTTATTAAGTTCGCCTTTTAACAATCTAAAGAATTTCATAATTTTTTCCTATTTATTTTTTATTTTTTAAAATATCTAAGTATAATTCCTCAAGCGTTTTTGTTTCAATTTTTGAATCGTAGACGGCAACATTTTTTTCACGCAAAATATCTATAACTTCCTTAAGTGTTGCTTGTTCATAGGGAATAATGATTGAACTGCCTGCAATCTCTGGGAAAATCCCAAGTTCACTGTGAATGACCTTGCACGCATAGTTTGGATAATTTACGCTGATTGCGATGTGTTTATCTTTGTTTGTTTTGCTTTCATTTCCATCAATTGAACGAATATCTAGAACTTTACCACCATCAACAACAGCAAAAACATCACAAATTTGTTGCATTTCGGCCAGAATATGACTGCTGACTAGAATTGCCATTTTGTGCTTACTTGCTAAAATTTTCAGTGTCTGCCTAAGTTCAATAACACCATTAGCATCAAGCCCATTTGTTGGTTCATCTAGAACTAAAAGTTTCGGCTTATGTAAAAGTGCCTGTGCCAAAGCAATTCTCTGTCGCATACCATAGGAATAGGTGCGAACCTTGTCATGAATTCGGCTTGTCATACCAACGACTTCAACAATTTCGTCAATTTTTTCATGGTCAATTTTGCCATATAGATTAGCATAATATAATAAATTTTGATAACCTGTCATATAATTATATACTTGGCAATTTTCAATCATAGCACCAAGATTTATAACAGCCTTTTCAAAATTATGTTGAACAGAGTTGCCACAAATAAAAACTTCACCATTTGTTGGCCTGGTCATGCCACAAATAATTCTAATCAAGGTTGTTTTACCTGCTCCGTTTGGACCCAAAAATCCAAATATTTCACCCTCGTATACATCAAAATTGATATTATCTAGAACAATGCGTTTTTTATAAACTTTTGTTACATTTTTAATTTCTAAAATTTTAACACTTGACTTATTATATTGTTTTAATTGTGCCTTTGGCGTCATTATAACCTCCAAATATTGACATAATTATAACATATCAATTTTTTAAAGTAAAGAGTTCGGTTGACTTTATTTATAATATTGATATAATTATATTTGAGGAACATAAGAAAAAATTTGAATCAATAATTATTATTTTATAAAGTGGTATAAATATGCAGAATAAATTTAATACATCGAATATCATAATATTGATTGTGTCGCTTCTGATTTTGGCGGCAAATCTTTTTGCTTATTTTTATCTTTTTGAAATAGCTGAATGGCTGAGAATTTGTTTTATTGTTGGAACATTTATTGTTGCTATAGTTATGATAGTATTTTTTGCGTTAAAACGATTTGCTCTTTTTAGATTAACATTTTTGCTCACAATATTTCTAGCCATATTCACATGGGCATATCAAACGATTGTTTGGTTGGGATATGCTGAGATGTTCCAGTCAATTGAAGCAATGCAAAACTTAATTGCTCAAACAGGTGCTTGGGGAATTGCTGTTTTCATGTTGATTCAATTTTTGCAAGTTGTTATCTTGCCAATTCCTTCAGCAATAACAACCATTGCAGGTGCTATTTTGTTTGGACCAACTGTTGCAATGATTGTAAGTTTGATTTCAATTTTACTAGCATCCTATGTGGCGTTCTTTATTGGCAGATTCTTAGGTGAAAAAGTTGTAAGTTTTCTTATAGGAAAAGAACTTTGTGAAAAATATTCAAAACTTTTATATGACAAGGGTAAATATTTATTTTTCCTTATGATGCTGTTCCCATTTTTCCCAGATGATATTTTGTGTATGGTGGCAGGAATGACAACCATGAAACTTTCATTCTTTACATTCACAATGCTCGTTTCAAGACCACTTGCAATCATCCCAACTTGCTATTTAGGGGGAGGAACAATCATACCTTATTCTGGATGGGGTTTGGTCGTTTGGGCAATTCTTATAATACTCATGATTGTTTTGTTTATTCTAAGTTATAAATATCAGGCACAGATTGAAAAGTGGGTTACCAATGTTGCGGCAAAAATAACCAGAAAAAAGGGCGGAGATACCTCTTTACAGCAAAATAATAAGGGTATTAGTAATACAGAGAATCCAGATGAAGTGGCAAAAGAAAGTCAAAATGATACTCAAACAAGTGATAATAAAGAAGAAAAAAACATTCAACAGTCAAGCACTGCTGTAGTTACACATAAACAAAGAAAACTACAAAAAATGACAAAAGTCATAAAAGAGGAAAATGAAGAAACTGAAAAAGACACATGAGTTGTGCCTTTTTTGCTTATGTATTAAATTTTGACATTTTTGACATACAAATGTAAACTATCCATTGAATCAAAATGTTTATAATAAGAACGCAAGGTAAAAGCCATCTTAACATATAGGTAGGTTCTGTGAAACTGTCCATACCAAGCAAAAGATTAATTGACACAGAAAGAACAATCAGTAACACTGTGGCAATAAGACGATAGAAAAAGTTGGCTAACCAGTTTATATTTTTCCGTATCTTTTTATCAGGATATTTTTTGTAATTAACAATATAACCAATTAAAAATATCAAATCAATAAAAAGGGCACATCCAAACAAAATGTATTGTTCTAAGCCATTCCATCCTTGTATAAAATATGCGATAAACATTCCAAGGATTTCTGCAAACACAATAAAAAACAAAACTACTTGTGCCTGCATCTTTAATTTGTTTATATAGATATATTTGTTGTCTTTTCGATAGGTGGGGCCAAAGTTTATGTAGTCTTTTTTTTGTTGAGTAAAATGCCCTTGTGAAGAATTGTTGTTTTCTTCTGAAAAATAATCATTGCCGTTGTTAGTGTCATTATCTGTGTATATATCATTGTTCAGAGTGTTTTCTGTGTCTTTATGCCTTTTGCTTATTTCTTCAAGAAGTTCAATGCTTTGTGGGTTGGTGATTTCCTTCTTTGAGTATTTGTCATTACCAGCGCTATCTTTTTTAGATAAAATTTGAGCAATTTCTTTTGCATATTCTCTGCTTTTATTAAGAACTCTTTGAGAGTCATCATCAGTGTTACTAATATTTTGATTTTTTATATCGCTACTTTGATTATTCGTAGCATTCGTTTTTGTAGGAGAGATAGGGGAGTCGTCTTGCAAAAAATCACCCAAAATATCTTTAAAATCGATGTCGTCATTTGTTTTTACTTCATCTATTTTTATTTCATCACTGTAATTTGTTCTATTTTCTGAGTCATTATCATCGTCAAGTTCTTCATCAAAATCTAAATCTTCGTCAACATCTGGGAAAAAAAGAGGTTTAAATTCTTTTTGGTTGTTTTTGGTTATTGTTTCTTCTTTAAATTTATATTCAGAAAAATCATTTTTTGGCTCAACATACTGACGCATATAACTGCTAAAATTATTTTTTTGTGTATTGCTGTTATAGGCCTCATGCTGATTATTTGCATCTAAATCATCTTCATTAATTTCATTTGCTGTTTTATCAAGATATGCGCTTGCGCTTTCTTGTCTGGAAAGTTTGTGCTTTAAATAGTCTAAACCAAGCTTTGTAATAGAATAATAGTGACGTTTTCCACCAAGTTCACTGTCTTCCCAATAAGAAGTTACAAACCCACGAGTTTCAAGCCGTCTTAAAGCACTATATAAACTTGGTTGCTTGATAAGCATACCACCATTAGTTGCACTGTAAATGTGTTTTATTATTTCAAGTCCATAAAGATTTTTATCTTTAATCGCACTTAGAACTAGAGTGTTAATGTCACCAGCCATATTAAACCCTCCATTTTATTTAGTATAAACAAAAAATGAATATAAGTCAACAAAATAGGGGGTACTATGCAAAATATAATACCTAAAAAAATTTATTTTTGTGCATAATTCTATGTTTATTTGCTTTTTTTTATTAAAAAATGGTGTTATAATACAATGAGGTAAAAATCATGCAAATAGATATGCTTATAAGAACAAAAAGACGAAGCGTTTCCTTGCAAATTTCACCAAAAGGGAACTTGATTGTCAGAGCGCCAATAAACTATCCATATGAAAAAATTATAAAATTAGTCGAAAATAAACGAAATTGGGTAGAGGTTCATCAAGCACGCATTCTGGCAAATCGCAACCTTAACAGAGATATTTTAAATTATGATAAGATATTATTTTATGGTTACACCAACAATATCACATTTTCAAATCAGGTGAAGAAAGTTGTTTTTTCAAATGGTGTGTGTTTTATTCCAAGCAGATTTGAAAATAGAGCGGAGCGTATTCCTTATGAAATCGCTAAAACCTTAAAAAATGAAGCCAAAGAAATTTTGAGCAAGAGAACAATTTATTTTGCAAATTTGATGCAATTAAAACCACAATCTGTTTCTATGATGAACAGCAAGAGAATGTGGGGAAGTTGTGACAAAACTGCTAATATAAAGTATAATTGGAGGCTTGTAATGGTTCCACCAGACTTGATTGACTATGTTGTTGTGCACGAATTAAGTCACATTGTGGAATTTAATCATTCTAAAATGTTTTGGGAAATTGTGAAAAGCATATTACCAAACTATAAAGAAAGGAGACAATCACTCAAAAAAGGTGATTATTTACTGGAGTTATTTAGATAAATTATGACAAAATCTTACAAAGATTGACAAAATACTATTTAAAATAAAATCTATAAAAATTTAGATTTTTATACAGAAAATTATTCAATATAAAAATAATTCAAATAAAATAAGTTATAAAAATAAATTTAAAAAATTGCTTATCTAAATCACTTTTTGGAAATAAGAAATAAATGTGAGTATAATATAATTTACTCGTTATGAAAGTTTTTAAAGTGTAGGGACGATTTACCAAATACAATTTTTAAGAGTGTAGGCTTGCTAAAAATAAGCCTTTTTTCTTATTTTTGACATTTTTATAAGCAATTATTTCATTAAAAAATAAACTTTTTTGCTAAAAAAATTTATTAAAAGCAAGCCAAATTTTATGAATTTTATAAGAAAAAGGGGGAAAAAGTATGTTTTAACTATGCGCAAAAGACAAGTTTTGCGCATAGTTAAGTCCACAATACGCCAAAAACGGCAATTTTGCTTATTTTTTACAATTTACAATATTATAATATTTTGCATAATACTGTTTAAAAAAATTTACAAAAACAGATTTAATCAAATGTTTCTTGTATTAAAAAATTTATACTTGATGTAAATTTTTGCATTTTTTGCCTTAAAACAGCCTTTCTAATCTTAATTGAGAGCCAAAACTTATTTTTTAATGAAGGATTGTTCATGCCTTTTTTGCATAATTTTACAAAATCTATTTTTGAATGTTTTATAGTATACTGATTGATTTACTTATTAGAAATTTAAATACAGTTTAAATACATTACATATAAATTTATCAGAAAAGAATTTTAAAAAGTTCTTAAAATACAATGGTTATGGTACAAGTGGTAAAAATTGCAAACTATGCGCAAAATAATTTTACTAATTTGCTAGACTTTTATAAATTTATTTGTTAAAATGTGTCTTGAGGTGTTTAAAAATGTCAGAAACTTATTATAATGAACGCAAAGATAACATAACCGTTCGCATACGAGATTTAAAAAAAGATTTGCCATATTTTTGCAGTGAATTTTTTATTGGTGTTGAAAATCAAACCACTCCCCTAACAAGAATTAACTACGCATATGATTTGCGCATCTTTTTTGATTTTCTAACAAAGGAAATTGATAAATTTGCAGGCAGAACAGTTAACCAAATAAGTTTAATGGACTTAAATGAAGTTACAGCCTCTGATATTGAACTTTTCATGGACTACCTATCTTATTATCAATTTAAAGGCAAAACATATCATAACGATGAAAGAGCAAAATCAAGAAAATTATCGACTCTTCGCTCATTTTTTAAATATTACTTTAAAAAGGAAAAAATACAGAACAACATCACAGAAAAGGTTGACTTGCCTAAACTTCATGATAAAGGAATTGTCCGTTTGGAAGACAACGAAATGGCAGATTTTCTTGACCAAGTTGAAACAGGCTATGCGTTATCCCCTACTCAACAAGCATTTCATCATCACACAAATGCACGCGATTATGCCATAGTGAGTTTATTGCTTGGAACTGGAATTCGTGTCAGTGAATGTGTTGGACTTGATGTTGATGATATTGATTTCAATATTAATGGCTTTAAAGTCGTTCGTAAAGGTGGAAATCAAGTTGTATTATACTTTTCCGAAGAAGTTGCCACCGCTCTTAAAAAATACCTTAAACAAAGAGAAGAAATAAAAGACCTTGACCCAAATGAAAAAGCACTGTTTTTATCTTTACAAAAAAAGCGCCTTTCAACCAGGGCTATTCAAAATTTAGTAAAAAAATATAGTTCAATAGCCACTCCTCTTAAAAAAATCAGCCCACATAAACTAAGAAGCACATATGGAACAAACCTTTATCGTGAAACACAGGACATTTATGTTGTGGCAGATGTTTTGGGACATAAAGACATTAATACAACAAAAAAACACTATGCTGCAATGAGTGATGACATCAGACGACAAGCAGCGAATAAGGTTAAATTAAGGAA
>CALWKH010000018.1 GCA_944381195.1 uncultured Clostridia bacterium | reverse complement strand
TTTCTTCATCAGTCTTATTCACGCACCTGATTGTCAAACCCAAAATTCCCTTTTTGCTTTCAAGGTCAATCACATAGTCAATGATTTTTTGCTTGTTTTCATCATTTGAATGTGAAACAAGATAACTGTCAATGGTTGTAAAAATCCAAATTGCGTCTTTGTCTTCCTCACAAACTTGTTTCACACTGCTGATAAGTTGAGTTTTGTCCATTTTTGCGTCATATATGATTTCACCATTTGGAGCATATATAACTGCCCCATTGATTGCAGCGCAATATGCCTTTATTGATTTTAAATTCACAAATTGCTCTTTTGCCTTTTCAATAAAAGCGTCAATAACCTTTTTGGTGTTTCCAGTTGCAAAAATTAAATTATTTTTTGTGAAATTTTCATTTTCAAGCATCGAAAAAACATCACTGTCTATCTCTCCGTCTTTTTTAAGAAGGGTGCCATCTATATCAAAAGCAAAGGTTTTCATCATTTTCTCCTTTTGTATTTTTATAATAATAAAGGGCTTTCGCCCAAAACACTAAACATCAACTTTTAAGTTGTAAACATATTTTTCTGTTTCTTTAATTATGTTTGCCATTGTTTTAACCACAAGCACTGGGTTGATTCCAGATGCTGTTTCACCAGAAAGCATGGTTGCGGTTGCCTCTTCATAGATTGCCCCCGCAACATCGTTTACTTCTGCTCTGGTTGGACGAGTTGAGTTTGTCATGCTTTCAAGCATTTCGGTTGCAACAACGCACATTTTTTGCTCAACATTGCAAAGTGAAATAAGTCTTTTTTGAATTGGTGGAATTTTTTCAAGAGGAATTTCAACCCCCAAATCGCCACGAGCAACCATAAGACCGTCACTCACAGACAAAATTGACTGCGCATTTTTCACTCCACTTGCGTTTTCAATCTTTGAAATAATCTTGATATTTTCGCCACCATTTTCTTTTAAGAAGTTTCTTATATCCAAAACATTTTGTTTGTTAGAAACAAAACTGATTGCCAAATAATCTGCCTTGTTCTTGATTGCGAACAAGATATCCTGTTTGTCTATATCAGAAAGATATGGCGTGCTTGGAACAAGTTTTGGAACATTAAGCCCCTTGTTATTTGAAAGTTTGCCACCAAACAAAACCTTTGTTGTTATATCTGTTTTTGTAACCTTTATAACCTCAAAAACAAGAAGTCCATTGTTGGCAAAAATCTTTGTGCCTTTTTTGACCTCATTTGGAAGCGCCTTATACCTCAGCCCAACCTGTTTTTCATTGCCAATTATATCTCTTGTGGTAAAAACAAACTGCTGTCCCGTTTCAAGATTGACCGCCCCATTTTCAAAATAGCCAATTCGAATTTCTGGACCCTTGGTGTCTATCATCAGTTTTATCTTGTTTTTATTTCTTAAATTTACCATTTCATCAATGAGTTTCTGGTGGCTTTCGTGATTTCCATGACTCATGTTAAGGCGGGCAATGTCCATGCCCTCTTTGTTCATTTCTTTTAAAATGCTCTCTGTTGCACACGCTGGACCAATGGTGCAAATAATCTTTGTAATTTTTTTCATAACAGAATTATTATATATCAATTTCGCAAAAAAAAGCAAATAAAATGCAAAAATTTTTTAAAATATTTAAAAATTAAAATGTCTTTTCTTGCCACACTTTTCTTTGTGTGATATAATTTTTAAAATTAAAAGGAGAGCAAAATGAAAACTAATCTATGGGAAAAATATTCAAAAGAAAAAAGACAGCAAATCGAAGATTTCTGCACTGAATATAAAGACTTTTTAAGCAACTGCAAAACCGAGCGTGAATGCATCAGTTACGCAAAGAAAACAGCTGAGGAAAACGGCTTTTTATCTTTGGAAGAACTAATGAAAAATCCAAAGCAGTTAAAATCTGGCGACAAAGTCTATGCAATCAACATGAACAAGGCAATTGTTTTGTTTGTTGTTGGCAAACAACCACTTGAAAAAGGAATTAATATTGTTGGAGCACACATCGACTCACCTCGCTTTGACCTCAAAGCAATGCCTTTTTATGAAAGCACAGGTTTTTGTATGCTGGACACACACTATTATGGTGGAATTAAAAAATATCAATGGACAGCACAACCAATGGCACTTCATGGTGTGATTGTGAGAAAAGACGGAACACATGAAAACATTGTGATGGGCGAAGATGACGGAAACGGATTTTGCTTTACCGACCTTTTGCCTCATCTTGAAAAAGAAACAAAGCGTGAGTTTGGTGGAGAAGACCTGAATCTCATAGCGGGCAACATTGCAAAAGAAGATGCAAAAGAAGAAAAGTTTATTTCAAATGTTCTTGAAATCTTAAAGGACAAAAACATTTCAAAAGACGACTTTTTCTCTGCCGAAATTGAAATTGTCCCTTCTGGAAAAGCACGAGACTGTGGTTTTGATAAAAGCATGATTATGTCCTATGGGCAGGACGACCGCTCTTGCGCTTTCACCTCACTTAAAGCAATTCTTGAAACAGAAGAGCCAGAATATTCTGTTATGTGTATGTTGGTTGATAAAGAAGAAATTGGAAGTGTTGGTGCAACTGGAATGAGCAGTAAATATTTTGAAAATTGCATTGCCGAAATAATGAACCTTTGTGGTCAATACAGCGAACTAAATATGCGCCGATGTCTTAACCGCTCAAACATGATTTCCGCTGATGTAACCGCTGCTGTTGACCCAAACTTTCCTGCTCCGTTTAATGTTGCCACTGATGCACATCTTGCAAAAGGCATTTCTTTTAACAAATACACAGGTGGGCGTGGCAAGTCTGGTGCAAATGATGCAAACCCAGAATTTATTGCCCAATTAAGACAAGTTCTAGACAGTGAAGACATTGCTTTTCAAGCAACAGAAATGGGAAAAGTTGACCAAGGTGGAGGCGGAACTATTGCCTATCTTATGGCAAAATATGGCATGAATGTGATTGATGCTGGCATACCTGTTCTTAATATGCACGCACCATGGGAAATAACCAGCAAGGTAGATGTTTTTGAAACATACCGTGCATATAAGGCATTTTATAAAATGAAAATAAAAGAGTCATAATAGTGATTTTGTTAAAATTATATGATAATTTATAATTTGTAACGGACAATGCAATAATGTTTTTAAAAATTAATAATCTTACAAGCAAATTCTGCAATAGCACAAATAAATTATAAAATGTAAAATTAAATTCATGATAAAAAGATAAATAAAATTTCACATGATTTAAAAGTAGATAAAAATGTGCGCTATTATGACAGGCAAACGGGGCTTTGCGCCCTCACAGGCGCATGCGCATTAAAATGCGCATCAGCACGCAAAAGTTTTTGCGTGCAAGCCCCGTTTAACCGCAACACCCCAGCATTTTTCCGCACCCAAATAAAAAATAAAATCTCACAGTAGCAGATACCAACAAAAAATAAAGACGAAATGAAATTTTCTAATCAATAAAATTTTACAGCCATAAAAATATAAAAAAAAGGAAAAAAATAAAATGGTAATTTGCAAAACAGAAATCAGCAGAGAAGTTCAAGCAGAACTTTTTAAAAATGCAAAGATAGCATACATCATTGCTCTTGTTATTGGAAGCGTTGGACTTTTGGCATACATCATTCTTTCAGTCTTCATTGAATCACCCTATCTTGACGCCCTTTTGCTGTTTGCCATTCCTTTTGGGTTTGGGCTTGTGTTCTTGATTTCAATAAACATAACAATAAAAAAAGCAGAGCAAAACAAGGCTGAAAACGAATATGTTTTTGATGATGAGTTTTTTGCCGTAACTTCTTCGCGAAATGGCGATGTTGTTGGCACATCAAAGACTTATTATAAAAACATTTACAAAGCAAAAGAAAACAAAACATTTATCTTAATATATCTAAACAGACAGCAAGTCTTCCCAATCAAAAAAGCAAACCTCACAGACGACCAACTTGCTGAAATCAAAAGCCTGCTAAAAATATAAATAAAAACTTAAATCTTGTTGACCGCAAAAAACTTAACCAAGTCAGCATTTCTTAAAAACGAAAAGCACCTTAGTTTTAAAACTTTCACGCTAACATAAAAAGAAAAAGGGACTTAAAAGCATTAAGTCCCTTTTTTATATTAGTTAAAGAATATAAAGACTATGCGCTTTTAGTCTCTATTATTGGCGTTTTCTATTGCTTTACTAAAAAAATCATAGTATTGCATAATCACATCATACCATTTTTGTGAAATAGTTTCTTTTGCTCGTTCCCCTATCTTTTTAAGTTGTTCTTTATTCTTCATAATTTTAATAAGCTGGTCAGCCCAAGCATTTTCATCTTCTTTGAAAATAAAGCCATTTTCACCGTTTACCGCAAGTTTGCTTGCACAAGCGTTTTCAAAAAACACAGTTGGCAAGCCGTTGACAGCCGCTTCAAGTGAAACAAGACCATTTGTATCAAAATTGGAACAAGCAAATCAACATCTGCAAGTCCCCTTTCCTTTAATCCCTTGGAAATTTGAACAATCACAGTTGTTGGCTCATCAATAGATGGATAAAATGCATCTATTGCTTCTAATACTTTTATAATTTTACTCCATAAATTGAAACCGATTTTTAAATCAATTTCATTCTCTTTATTGCATAAAACTCAATTGATTTATAAAACTTTTTCACTATAAAAGCCCAAAAACCCATGCCTGTCTGCGAATAAAATTATATCTGTTTTTAACTTTTTTAAATGATTTATATTTTTCTTTTGCTCTAAGTTTTAAATTTTTATGCAATTCTTTGTGCTCTTTTGAAAATTTTGTCTCAATCAAAAATTGCATAATAATCCAAAGTTGCCAACTGTCTATAAGATATGCAAGCGATTCATTATTCATATCTTTCAAAGCAACCTCTTTCATGTTTTCACAAGCATCAAGAAAAGAAAGCCTTTCCTTTTTAAATTTTTTGCCACATTGTAAAGAAGCAAAACTGCCTTTACGCAAGATATAGTGATACAACTTTTTATTGACATGAACAACAATTGAATCTTTTGGACAAGACCTCAAATAATCCCATAAAAATATAACATCTTCACCCCAACTGGAACTTGTATCAAATTCTATATTTTTTAAATACTCAGCACGAAAAATCTTGTTCCATAGATATATAAACAAAAACTTATCACTAAATATTTCCTCAATGGCTTTACCAACATTTAAAGTTGTTAAATTTTGCTTTCTATGATTTTTAACCGCCTTAATTTTCATAGAATAATTGCAAGCGGTCATGCACACTTTTTCATTTTTGAAAAACTCAATTTGACTTGAAATATAATCTTTTTCATAAAAATCATCTGAATCGCAAAATGCAATAAACTCTCCGTTTGCATTAGCAAGTGTGATATTCCTCGCTTTTGCAACTCCAATTTTTTCAGATGGAATAACTTTTAATCTTTTATCTTCAATTTGCGAAAGAATTTTCAAGGTATTATCAGTAGAACAGTCATCAACCACGATAATCTCAACATTTTCATAACTTTGTTCAAGCAAAGAATTAACGGCACGCAAAATTGTTTTCTCCGCGTTATATGCTGGCATAAGAATGCTAACTTGTCCTATGTTCATAAATTTCCTCACTTCTATTTATTATATTTTAACATAAAAACATCAAAAAACAAACTGTTTTAAACAAATTTTTTAAATTATACTTTCATCTAGTAAAAAATCAGTTATTCAACAATTATAGCAATCTAAATTTAAAAATTGATATTTAAAAACTTCAAAAACTTCCTTAAGCCTTAAATGTAAAAACTTTTGATTATAATTTAAAATTATACTTAAAAATTGCTTTAAATCAGTTTGCTTAAACCAAAAGAAATGTTATAATGAATATGAAAAAATTTTAAGGAGTGGTAAAATGAAACTAACGAAAGAAGAGAAGGAAATTTTGGAAGGCAAACAAGGTCACACCAAAGCAAAAATCATGCAAACTTTGGTGGAGTTTGGTGAACTTTTTGGCGCTGATAAAATGGTGCCTGTTACAACCTCATCACATCTTGTTACCTCATTTGGAATTGGTCTTTTAAAACCAGTATACAGAATCATGGACGAAATCATTGATGCTGGGCTTAAAACTCCCTATCCATTCACTGTGGACCCAAGACCAATTGACTATAAAAATGTGAAATGCGGGCTTTTAAACAAACTTGTTTTCAGCAAGATTATGTATTCAAAGCAAAAGCACTATGAAGAGCAACTTTCAAAAATTGGACTTAAAAACGAAAAAGCTTTCACCTGCACTTGTTATCTTGAAGAAGTGGGCAACACACCAAAATATGGTGATGTTCTTTCTTGGGCAGAAAGCAGTGCTGTTGTTTTTGCAAACTCTGTTTTGGGTGCAAGATGCAACCGTAACAGCGGAATGCTTGACATCTTTGGCGCACTTATTGGCAAAGTTCCACACTTTGGACTTTTGACCGATGAAGGCAGAAAAGCAGACTGGGTTGTTGAAATCAAAACAACATCTTTGCCAGAAGCACAAGTTTTGGGAAGTGCAATTGGAATGAAGGTTATGGAAGATGTGCCATATGTCATCGGACTTGACAAGTTTTTGGGCAAAGAACTTAATGACGAGACAATTTCCTATCTTAAAGACTTTGGTGCTGCAACGGCGTCAAATGGTGCGGTTGGACTTTATCACATTGACAACCTAACGCCAGAAGCCAAGAAAATGAAAAGAGCCTTAATCAAAACAAACGCCAAAAAATATGTTATTGATGATGCCGAACTTGAGCGTGTATATCAAAGTTATCCTGTGATGTGGAAAAACAAAGAGGCAAAACCAACACTTTGTTTCATTGGTTGCCCTCACCTTTCCTTTTTCCAACTTAACGAGTGGGCACAGCGTCTTGAAGAAAATCTGAAAGCAAGTGGCAAGAAAAAAGTTTGCATAAGGACAATCATGACAACCTCTCCAGATGTGCTTGAAAAATTTAAGAAAACCGAGAACTATCAAAAACTTGTCAAGTTCGGTGTAAAACTTTCTTCAATTTGTCCGCTTATGTATACCAACAATCCAATTGCTGGTGGCAAGCCAATCATCACATCAAGCAACAAACTGAGAACCTATTCAAAGGCAAGATACTATAAAAATGATGATATTGCAAAAATTATATGTGGGGTGAAATAATATGAGTAAATTCAAAGGAAGAGTTATATGCAAAGGCACATATGAAGGTGAATGTGTTGTTTCAAAGCAAGGAGTTAACACCCTTGCAACCTTTCAAAAGTCTGCACTTAAAAACGCAAAACAAGTGATTGCGTCCGACCAAAACAACAAAGATATCTATGGCAAAAACTTGACAGGTATTGCCCTTGCCCTGCCACAAACCATTGGTTCAACAACGGGCGGACTTGTTATTCAAACTGTTTGCCAAATGGGAATCAACCCAGCAGCACTTTTGTTTAGTGAGGAAATTGATTCTCTTGCAGCAAGCGGTGTGATACTTGCGAAAAACTGGGAGAACTCAAAAATTATTGCAATTGACAAACTTGGTCAAAAGTTTTTGGACACCATTCAAACAGGCGACAAGATTAAAATCTATGAAGATGGAACAGTGGAAATTTTGAACTAAAATTTTTATCAAAATAAAAAATAAAAGCACTTTAACAAATTTTTATGAAGAATAAAAGATAAAAAAGTTTTTACATGGTTTTGCATAAATACATATATTAGAATAAACATTTTTGCCAAATTGAAGTTGAATATTTTTTAATACATATAAAATACTATTGATAGACTAAAATTAATTTTTTATACAGTTAAAAAATTTTTTATTAATATGAATTTATTATGATATTTATTATATATAAGTCTATCATACCATTTATCAAACATATGATATGTATTATTATATCAAAAGTAATAGATTAAGAAATAAGTAAAAAGAAATAAAAATACAAAAGAGAAAAAGATAAGGTGGCGGGGCTTTTGCGTTCAAGAACGCCTTGCGCATTTTCAAAAATGCGCAAGTTGCACGCGCAAAAGCGCGTGCAAGCCCCACCACATCACATATAACCCCAAAGTTAAAATAAGGATAAATTATGACTCAATCAAACAAATCGCAAGAATTTTTTAACAATGAAAAAATATTAAAAAATTTTTCTGCATATGCAAAATATTTGCCAGCATTCTATGACGAAACAGCAAAAGTTTGTCCAGAATATGCTGATGAAATTATTGATAGACTGAAAAATATAAAGGTTCACATTGTGCCCAAGGTAACCGACAGAGTGCAAAACGCTTCTGGCACCACCATTCGTTTCCCAATTGGAAATAAAATAATGTCCGAAATAAAACTTGACAGTCTTGAAGCAACTTCAAAAGAACTTGACAACTTTAAGCACATAAAATCATTTTTTCATGAAACGCTTCACGCAATTGCCAGCGTGCAAGAAATCATACCAGACGGTAAAATTATACCCACAGACAACCGTGCTTTTTGCTTTGGGCTTGTATCGATTGATGTTTATCCGCCAAATTTCAAAGAAACAAAAACCATAAAATTTTTTCCATCAAAAACATTTTTGGAAGAAGGAATTGTGGAAGATTGGGCTGTGGATATTTATCTTAACAAGTGTGATAAATATCACCTTAAAGAAAAATACCAAGTTTCACCAATGAAAAATTATTCTCTATCATCCAATCTTTGTGCGCTTTGGAACTTAGCATCAAACAATCAGTTGCGAAAAGAATTTATTTCTGGAAAACAAGACACAAGCACCGTAAGTGAGCAAACAGACATCTTTAGAGGAAAAATGCTTGACCTTTTTGATGATATGCACTACACCATGCGAACCAACTGTGTTAACGCGAAAGAACTAGACGCACAAAAGATTGCAAAAGAATATGCTGATATAATCAAATTTTGTGAAAGCAACACAGATTTTAAAGCTCTAACAAAAGAACAAATTATGATATATCAAGAAACAATGTTCTTTCTTAAATCAGCCACACCACTTAACAAGACAATTCAGAAACTTTTGCCAGCAGGCAAAGAAAGTGAAGAACTGCAAAAAGTAATTTCCGCGGAAGTTACAAGAAATCTTAATGCACCAAGTTCTGATTTAACAAGCACCAAACAACACAAACAATTAAATCAAACAGATAACCCAACTTTTTAAAAGTAAAAGGAAAATCAGATGAGTAATAAAAATTCAAAAACAAGCAAAATAATTTTCACAATCTTGCTTATAGTGGGAGTAATCTTAGTTTTAATTGGCTTTTTTGGATTTGTATATTGCGCCTATAAAATGGTCACAGACAGCATCTTTAACTTTGGTGTCTCGCCTGTCAGTTTCTTTATCCCTTTTGTAATTGGTTCTGTTCTTGCGACAATCGGACAAAAAGAACTAAGAAGAATTCATTTTGAATCAAAAACAAACGAGCAAATGCAAACTTCCACTTTTGACCAAAATGTTCAAAATTCGCCAGAAACCGAAAATCAAAACAAAAATGAGTTGCCAACAAAATGTCCAAATTGCAGCGCACCAACAAACAATAATGCAAAGTGCGAATATTGCGGAACAATTCTCACAAAGTTTGCAAAAAAAGAAGATAATACAAAAATAATAAACAATAAATAACCACAAAAAAATTGCAAACACTAAACATCGTTAATAAAAATCGCAATTATAAACATTGAAAACACTAAACGCAAAATTAAAAATAAATAATATATGAATGTTTTATTTTCTCTAACAAATTGCTTCTTCCAAATTTAGATAATAAGTTTATTTCTATAAATTGTAATAACAAATTGCTTCTATAAGTTTTGCTAATAAGTTTATGCTTATAAATTTAGATAGTAAGTTTATTTTTACAAATATAATCAAAAATAATAAAAAACATAAAAAGTCATTGAAATTCAATGACTTTTTATATTAGATTTAATCACAAGAAACTATTTTTCCATTTTGATTGGCTTGCCACAATATTCACACCTATTCAGTCCGTCCGAGATGTTCACTGTTGCGCCACATCCAGAACAAACAACAGTTTTAACCGTTTTACCAACCTTTTTGTTTTCATTAAGCGTAAGCGTTTCGCCGTCAAAAAGATATCCAGTCAAATATCTTTTTTGAATACACCTATTGATTTCACTTTTCACTGTCTTTTCATCTTTGTTAAGATATATTGCCAAATCTTTTACCGTGTAGATATATTCATTTTCCACCGCATAGATAAGCCTGCCCAGTGAACAAAGTGAGGCAAATTGCACCCACAAAATTGGCATAACATAAAAGCCACCAGCAACAAAAATAATGCAAATAGCCATGATAATATAATTTTCGCCCGCAGACAAAATAATTCCAGGAATACCAACAACAAAAAGAACGCTTAATAAAATTGCAAAAAACAGCATTAACGATTTATCTTTTTTATATTTACTCATAACAACCTCTTTGCTTTATTATAACAATAATATGAAGAAAAGTAAAGTTTTTACATAAAAATATATTAAAGCATAAAATTTTTACAATAATAAAAATTACAAAGCAAAAAAATAAATTTACTTTTAATTAAACCATTAAAAACAAAACAGAAAAGTTTATATTTATCATTATACAAAAAAGTAAAACTTTATGAAAAAAATTTTAAAAAATTGTTCATATTTTCATGCATATTTGTTGCTTTTATGAATAAAATGTTGTATTATTAGACTAATACAATGATTTATTAAAATCAGTGTTGGTGTAATTAAGTTTTTAATTACTTAAAAGGAGTGAAAAATGGCAAGTTCAAAAAAGACAAAGAGCTCCAGTTCTTCAAGTTCTTCTTCAAGTTCAAGAAGTTCTGGCTCAAAATGGGGACTTAACAAAGTTTCATTTTGGCTTATTTGTGGTGCTGCAATTGTTTACTTGGTTGGACTTATTTTGTCCGCTTGTGGAGTAAACGCAGTGATTGTTCAAGCACTATCAAACATTGCTGCAGCCGCTATGATTTGCATTGTCGCAATTCTTGCTTGGCGCTATGTAAGGCCAAAACCAACCATTTGGAAAGTGCTTTACTTTGTTGTTCTTTTGGTCATTATCGCTGGTCTTATTGTTCCACTTGTTGTTGGCTAGAAGAGAAGAAAAGATGCAAAAAACTTGCATCTTTTTTCATTTAGAATAAACAACTGTTTGCTTTGTATCTTTTTAAAAAAAGTAACAATAAAATAAATCACGCATAAAAAACATTATTAAAGCAGTTTAAAAGCTCCAACACAAATCTTAATAAATTATATAAATAAACATTTTTTCTAAAAAGTTTTTTAATTTTGCAATAAGATTTATTTTCAGTTTAACATTATAGATAAAAAATGAGAAATTATTTTTTAATATCACACTTTCTTATATAAAGTAATAATTTATAAAAAGAAAAAATATATAACAAAAACAAATTATAGTAATAAGTATTAAACACAAAAAATCAAATTACAAAAATAAATAAAATATATAATAATTAAAAACATTTTTCCACAAAAACCATGCACTTTTCCACATATAGTTGCTAAAAGAAAAATTATATTACTATAAAAAATTATATTTCTATGTTATCATACATCATATTAAAAACTTCATATATTACAAATATTATAGAATAAAAGTGTTTGTTAATTTAAAAAGGCACATAACTATAATATTAAATTACTATTAAATTACAACAAACCGCATTAAATATCATAAAAACACAATTTAACACACAAAAAACAGCATTAACTGCTGTTTTTTGCTTTTTTAATATCTATTTTTAATTTATTTTTAACTATTTTTTTGATATTTTACTATTTTTGTCTCAATAATTTTTTGCTTAACTTATTTCAAAATATATGTTTTTAAAAATATCTTTTTAAATTTAAAATTTTCATATTTTATTGACTTATACTTTTATCTAATAAACATTTCATTAAAGAGGCAAATCTTTTTTATCAAAGCGGAAAATACCAATTATGATGCACACAATTCCAATTGCAAGCAGCACTCCAAACTTCCACAAGAAACTAAGCCCGCCATCTAAGATTGACACTGTGTCAAAGAATGTGATGATAGACAAATAGTTAAAGAAATTCATTGCATCAATTCGCATTGCGCTTGGAACAACATTTGAACCAAACAGACCCAAAATGGTGCAAACAAGCATGAAGATTGTCAGCCCACCACCAATTGAAAGGGAATGTTTTGACCTGTTAAAAATTGCCGAGCACATAAAACAGAAGCCAGCAAAAGCAAACATGGTCAAGAATGCTCCAAGGTTAAACAGCGCAATTTCGCCATAATTGATTGCAAAGGCATTTCCGCCGACCACCCAAACGGACAGCAGGCTGACCACAGTCAAGATTGCATACATCACAAAAAGTGAGAACAAAAGATATGTCATTTGAGTCACAGAAACCGTTCTTCTTTTTGTTGGTGTTGACAGAACATATGCCATTGAGCCAGAATCAACTTGCCCCGCAAGAAGAGAGTTCGCTGTCATAATTACAAACACCATTGGAAGCAAAAGTCCTGCAATGCGGTAGAAAATTGAGCCGATGATAAGTCCATATATGTCCATATCTCCAAGTTCGGTGAGAGCGGCCGCCACTTGCTCTGGAATTTGGTCAGTAATGCTTTCACAAGCCTCTGCCCTTGCCGCCTCTGGAATTGTTGTTACTGTGGTATCAACAGTTAAAGCAAAATCTTCATCAGTCAAAAGCATTTGATATGTTGTGATTGCGCTGTTTGAAATCACCTTCACAGCAACAGCACTGATTCGTGCGTCATTTTCTGTTTGCCCTTCTTCAATGAAGATATCATAGACATTTTGATACATGGTGTTATTCACATAAGTTGTTGCAATGGTGAGATAGTTATTTGCTTCATAGTCATATGTGCTACCAGCATTTGCAACATCACCTTGATATTGCTTAACAATGTCAATTGCCATGATTTGAGCAGATTCTGCTCTTGAAAGAGCATATTCTTCCGTTGCTCCTTCTTCTGCTATTTCTTGAGCATATGCCTCGTTATAGATTTGCTTTGCAAAATAGTTGTCAATAATTGGATATTCTGTCTGTTCTTCCTCATCAGGCTCGACATATTCAGTGTCATAATAGTCAATAATGCCAGCAAGAATGGTTTTAAGTTCGTCCAGCGTCATGCCATTTGCCATGCCAGGCAAAAATGCCTCAATTAAATCTTCTGACACACCAAATGAATCAATGAAAGACTGAACAGCATTATCAATAAGTGTTTGACGCTCTGTTTCATTTGGCTCTCTGCCATTTTGT
This sequence comes from uncultured Clostridia bacterium, assembly GCA_944381195.1. Lineage (GTDB taxonomy): Bacteria > Bacillota > Clostridia > Christensenellales > UBA1242 > UBA7584. The sequence continues at coordinate 2,618 of CALWKH010000018.1, read as the reverse complement.
GTCACAAAATCTTGATAATATGCATCAAACTGCGTGCAGGTGTTTTCAATTTTTGAACCAACAGTTCCATTGAAATCAATGCCCAGCATTCCATAAAGCCCATCATAGTTTTCCATGATTGTAAAATAAGAATCATAGGCATCAATAGATTCTTCTTTAAGCTGAGAATCTTGATTTGCTTCGGTAAACACATTTTTAAGCGAATCACGAATGTCATTTATACCCAGATTTCCAAGCACGATAATAACAATTGCCAGCATAACACAGGTTGCCACGGTAACAACAGTCCAGCGCATCCAGTTTGCTTTTGCCGATTGCTTGAAAAGTGCTTTGTTAATTAGTTGCATTTTTAACCTCCTCTTTGTGTTTTTTCAAAACTTCCATGAAATATTTTTCCAAATTATAATTCACTTCTGCAATAAATTTAAGGTGATAATTTTTCAGTGTTTGCAAAAGTTTGTGCATCTCACCATTTCCAACCTTCACGGTAACTTGGCTGTATTTTTCTTGGTCGCGAACAATTTCAAAGTTAAGTTTCTTGAATTTTTCATATTCGGCGCGATCTAAAAACTCAACTTTATACATCTTGTATGGCAGATTTTTAAGTTTATTAACATCAGCTATGTCAACAATATGTCCCTCAAAAATAAGTGCAACCTTGTCACAAGTCTGTTCCAGTTCGTCAAACATTTGACTGCTCATCAAAATGGTTTTGCCCTTTTTTCTTTCCTCCTCAATAAGTTCCAAAAAACTAAGGCGCATAAGTGGGTCAAGTCCAGTTGTTGGTTCATCAAGAATCAAAATGTCTTTGTCTGCCATCAGCCCCGCAACAATTGCAGTTTTTTGCTTCATACCCTTGCTCATTCGTTTTAGATTTGCCGAAGGGTCCAGTTGCAGTTTTTCAACGATATAGTCGGCATATGTCATATCCTTAAGCCCCAAAATCTCTGCCTGATTTTTCAAAAACTCCGTTCCTGTTCGAAGGTCAGGAAATGCAATTTCGCCAGGCACATATTCAACATATTTTTTAATTTCGCTTGCCTTTTTCCATGCGTCCATGCCCATGACGGAAACCTGACCCTTATCTTGTTTTAAAAAACCCATGATGTGCCTTATTGTTGTTGTCTTTCCACTTCCGTTTGTTCCAACCAAGCCCAAAGTTTCGCCTTTTTCAATTACAAAGTTAAGGTCAAAAATTCCTCTGCCGTTTTTATAGTCTTTTGTAAGGCTTTCTGCTTTAATTACTTCCATTAAAACACACCTCCAAACTTTTTGTCCTCTTTATAGAAATGCATAAAATAGTCTTCCAAGGTATATTTGCTTTGTCTGAAATCTTTTATGTCAAACTCGCTGATTTTTTCAACCAGTTTGTCAATATCTTTGTCATTAACAGCAACAACTGCGATTAAATCTTTTTTGTCAAAGTTTTCCAGATAAATCTTGTCATAATCTCTTATTTTCTTGCTGAGTTTTGGCAAATTATCACAAAACTTTTGCGCTTGACCCGCAATATTAAAGGTAATGACATATTTTTTATTTTGATTATGCTTGATATCATTTGCATTAAAGGTGGAAACAATTTGTCCATCTTTTATGATTGAAATTCGCTGGCAACTTGCCTCAACCTCGTTGAAAATGTGAGAAGAAAGCAAAATTGTCTTGCCTTGCTTTTTCTCGTCCTTGATAAAATCAATGAAATTTTGTTGCATAACTGGGTCAAGTCCACTTGTTGGCTCATCTAAAACCAAAACTTCTGGATCCGCCATGAATGCCGTTACAATTGCCAGTTTTCTCTTGTCACCAAGACTCATTTTCTTTGTTTCACCAGCAGGACTAAGTTCAAAACGCTCTAAAAGTTCGTTTAATTTTTTCTTGTCATCAATGTGGCGCAACTTTGCCATCATGTCAATAAATTCCCAACCTGTAAGCCCCTCGGGAAGTGCAATTTCGCCTGGAAGATAACCAACTTTATCTAGAAATTTATAGTAATTTTTAAAACTTTCTTGACCAAAAACTCGAACACTGCCTCTTTGTGGTTTTGAGAAGCCCATGATATGCCTTATAACTGTTGATTTTCCCGCACCATTTGGACCTAAAAACCCAAAAACTTCACCTTCTGCAACAGAAAAGGACACATCAAAAACCCCTCTTCCGTGTCCATAGTCTTGTGTTAAGTGGTCAACTTCAATTAAGTCCATTTTCAGCCTCCCTTAACTTATAATTCTTTATATGTTTAGTTTAGCACAAAAAGTTTAAAAATACAACAAATATCTTTAATTTTTTAACAAAATAAAGGGGTGCGCAAATGTTTATTCTTTTTGTTGACGATATGAAAAGTTTATTTTTTCATTTAAGCATTTTTATTTGAAAATTTTTATAATCTATGTTAAAATTTTTAAAAGGATAGTTTGATATGTTTTTTAAAAATTTAAACAGCGTTTTTGATTTTATTGAAAAAAATCTTGAAAATGATATTAATTTGGAAAGTTTAAGCCAAATTCTTGGAACAAATGAAGACACTTTTAAACGCATTTTTGCTTTGATTTGTGGAATGCCTGTAACCGAATATATCAAAAAGCGCAGGCTGACAATCTGCGCCTCTGACTTGAAAACAATGC
>CALWKH010000017.1 GCA_944381195.1 uncultured Clostridia bacterium | reverse complement strand
AAAACTTAATACCGAAGACGAAAGCATTGTTTATTTTGACAAATACATTGCAGAAAGAGATTCAATAAGCATTGGCAGAGTTTTTGATATAACAAGTGATACAAATGGAACAATTTATGCTTTGGCGCAAAACCCTTCTTTAGAAACAGTTGTTATATATAAAGAAAAAGAGCAAAGTGATTTCTATCTTTATTGCGAACTTGAGCAAAGTGTTGATTATGGCTCTAAATTTGACTATTCAATAGACAACAACTTTTTCATTCTTTACGCAAATAATAACTTTTACAAGTTTGACCAAAGCGGTTGCTATTCTGCAAATGATGCTGAAAATTTGGGCGTAGCCACCTATTCTGTGACAGAAACACAAAATGTTGTTGACATCAAACTTGATTTTTATGACTCACTTTTTATTTTAACAAGTGACGCAATCTATCGTTTTGATAAAAATAACAGCACTTCTCAAAATTTTGAAAGTAGTTTTGCTGAATGCGTGAGTTTTGATTTTGACTATCGAACGGGTGAAATTCTGCTTTTAAGTCCAACCAGTCTGCAAAGCACCATGATTTTAAATGGCAACGAAAACTTTATCAACACCATTAACAGTGATAACTATCCTGATTATGCTGATAGCAAACTGGAAGTGAATTTTTTGACAGTTATTCAAGATGGTGCTCCGCTCTATGAGTTTGACAACCCACTTTATAATGTTAAACTTGATGATAAAAATGTTACACTCGACACTGGCTTGATTCTTTATTCTATTGGAGAAAAGACAAGCACGGGCTATTATTTTGTTATGATAGCCAACTTGCAAGGGGAAAATGTTTTTGGCTATGTGAAAGAAAATTGTGTTAATCAAACAACTTTAACTTCAATAAACAGTCAAGCCAGAATTTTGCTGGATAACACATCAGTTTTTAATTATCCATCAAGCCTAGATGACTCAATGCTTGCAACAAAGGAAAACACACCATTAACACTCTCAAAAAACAGCATTGTTCAAGTGCTTGATGTCATGCCTTATGCCGACAGCAATGGAATAACCTTTGCACGCATTGAACACGAGGGCGAAATTTATTTTGTGAATAATTATGCCCTATCTTCCATTATTTCACAAAGCGCACAGCCTATTAAGACAAGTTTGACAAAAGAGGAAATTACCATTTATGCTGATATGGACATGCAAAATGAAATCACAAATATCCCAAAAGATGAGTTTGTTGAAGTTTTAAGTGAAAGCGATGGAACCTCTCTTATTCGCTGGAACTCATATGTTGGATATGTCGACAGCGAACTTTTGAATGACAACCTGTTTTCAAACCTTGTTTTCATTGGCTTTGTGCTGTTGGTTGTTGCAATCATTTTGGCAATTTGTGTTTTGTGCATAGTTTTACATTTTAAAAACAAGAAAAGAATTGACCAAAACTAAAAAATGATTTTTTAATAATATGGAAAAATAATTTTTTAAAATTATAAAAAATTTTTTGATGTATTGAAAAAATTTCCATGCTTCTTGCATATGAAAAAATACACTCTTAAATTGGCGTGAAGCCAAAAGCAAAGAGTGTATTTTTATTCCATAAAGTTTTTTGATGTATGTATTAAAAAATATCTATAAAAATAAATTTTTCAATTAATGCAAGGCAACAAATTTCTCAAAACAAAAAAATATGTTTTGTTTGGTAAGGTGTATATCTTATAGAAGCTTTTAAAGTTTACTCCAAAATGAGAATTTTCTTTTATTTTGCAAACAAAAATTTAAATTTTATTAAACAAGGCATGGTATAAATTGTAACATTTTATCCTTCAATTTGTTTATAAAACATTTCATTTTATTTATAAAACTTGCCATAAAATTCTGCTTTTTTATTTATGTTTTTATATCTTTAAAACATCTATTTTTTAATCATTGTTTAAAATATTATTTGTAATTAAAATAAAAAAATAGAATTTACAAAAAACTCTATTTGGAAAATTTATAAATATTTTTAATTTTGATTTTTTAGTTTAGAAAATTTCAATAGACATTATAGAATAGAATTAAATCAGTTAACTAAAGCAACAATTTATTGACTTACACTTGGCATGAATGTTTGATTTGCTGGAATTATGTCTAGGACCTTTTCAATGTTATCCTCTGTTGAAATTTGTGAAATGGAAATTTCAAAAGCAGTTTTTGTTTCAACTTGATTATCTGTGGTTTTCTTTTGATATTCTCTGCTTTGAATTCTGCCCGTTACAAAAACTTTTTGCCCAACTTCAAGTTGACTGACAAATCTTGCATTTCTCCCCCATGCAATTGAGGGTAGATAGTCCGATTTATTATATGCCCTGTTAACAGCAAGCAAAACATCACAAATTTCCCGTTTGAAAGGTGTTGTTCTGTATACTGGTTCTTTGCAAACAAAGCCAGCAAGTTCAATGACATTTGAACTTAAAAATGGGTCTTCCTCACAAAGCTCTTTAACAAAAACAGTTAGCATGAGTTTACTGTGCCCGTCAATAATTTTATTATAGGAGCGGAATTGTCCTTTCAGCGCAATTTTTGAGCCAATAACCAAGTTGTTATCCTTGAACAAGCGCTCTGATATAGTAACTGGAATGATGTCGCACTGACTTGAAAGTCTTGGAACCTCCAAATTGATGTCATAGAAACTTTCGCCATAGATTTCATGGCTGAACACAGGCTTGTCAACCACCTTTCCGCATAAATAGACCTTATTGTTATTGCAATTTTCAAAATTCATAATTATCCTCCAAAGTTTTTTAATTTTTTTTCTGAATTCCAGCGCGGTCAATTGTGTAGTTATCGTGATATATCAGTTCACCAATGCTGACAATGGAATAACCCTTTTGTTTAAGTGAAGACAAAACCATTGGCAAAGCGTCAAGAATATGGTCAGAATTATTATGGCATAGAATTATTGAACCATTCGTTACACGATTTAAAATTCTGTTACAAATTTCGCTTGCACTGATGCCTTTCCAATCTAGTGAATCAACACTCCATTGAATTGTTGTTAGGTCTAGTTCTTCTGCTGTGTCAATAAGAGTGTTGTTATAACTTCCATACGGCGCCCTGAAAAGTTTTGGCGTCTGCCCTGTTGTTTCTTCAATGATGTCAATGGAAGTTTCAAGTTCAAGTTTCATCTGCTCAGCGCTGAGTTTCACCATGTCTGGATGAGTGTTGCTGTGTGTTCCAATTTCAAAACCGTTTTCTGCAATCAACTTTGCAGTTTCTGGATAGTCTTCCACCCAAAATCCAACCAAGAAGAAAGTTGCGTTTGCATCATATTCATCAAGAATTTCCATTATTCCCTCTGTTTTGTCCGCTCCCCATGCTGCGTCAAAGGAAATTGCAACTTTTTTCTCGCTTGTTTCAACTGCATAGATTGGAACTTTTCTTAAATTATCACCGAAAAACACCGAAGCCGCTGAATTTTCGCCAAATGAAAGTGCCAGTAAAACACAAACCAGAACCATTAAAATGGCGAACCTTAAAGTATGCTTTTTTAAAATTAAAAATTTCATTTTACATACACCTTTATTTTAATTTTTTTTAATAAAAAAATCCATGCGTTAAACCAACCAAAAAAGCAATTTTTTAGAAAGTTTTTTTATTTTTTGTCGAATTAAATCACACGACTTTTTATAACTATATGCTTAATAAACACAAAAAAGACATATTTATTTAAAATGGCAAAAAGAAAACAAACACTTTAAGTGCAAGTGTTTGTTTTCTGGTTTTTTAAACGAAAAAATTTGCGTCTAATTTGCAACGAAAGCACCTTTTAGTGTTCCCTTTGCTTTTAACTTTTTGCCTTTTGTTGTTCTTGCCTCAATTGCAATGTCTTCACTGTTAATCATTATTGTCTGGTCGAAATCAAAGACAATTTCAACTGGAAGAGTGCAGCGAGAAGAGAACAGAACAGAGTCATTTGCCGACAGACTGATAAGGCGAACACCTTTTCTATATCTTGGCAACTTGTCAATTTGTGAAATTGGCACACGCTTTACGAAGCCCATTTTTGAAACAACAATGAGTTCTCCATCATCGTTACAAACAGAAGCGTAAACAACTTTGTCGTTATCGTTCAGGTTGATTCCCCTGACACCACCACTGATTCGACCTTGGAATGGAACATCATCTTTTTTAGCATACAGAACTTGCCCTTGTTTTGTGCAGAACACCATGTCGGTGTTAACCTCATCAAAGCAAATTGAAATCACTTGGTCATCTTCTTTCAGTTTCACTGCTTGGAAATAGTTCTTTTGAACATCATATTCCTTATATGCTGTCTTCTTCACAAAACCGCACTCAGTGAAGAACAACAGTGATTGCTCGCCAAAATCAGCATCTAAAATTGCAATGATTTTCTCTTCCATATCAAAATCAGCAAAAAGTTCTTTTGGACTTATGCCTTTATCTTTAAATTTGACAATTGGAATGTCTTTTACCCTGCATTTTGCACAGAAACCGCTGTTTGAGAAAACAAGAACATTTTTGTCTGTTGTCATTGGAAGAACAATGGTGTGCACCTGACTGAGTTTTGTTCCCTCTTTGAAAATTTTGTTTGCGCTGTCAAACACCTTTTTCTCGATTGCTTTGATGTTTCCTTGTGCAGTCAGGCAAACATAGACTTCACTTGGCTCTTCAAGGCTTACCGTTTCTGTTACCTCTGCCTCTTTTTCGCTGACAAGGGTTGACTTTCTGGCATAACCATATTTTTTCTTGATTTCTGTTATCTCTTCTTTCACAATGTTAAGTTGCATTTTTTCAGAGTTGATAACATTTGTTAAATAGTTTATCTTTATTTTTAGTTCTGCAATTTCGTCAGTGATTTTGTTTACTTCAAGATTTGTCAGCCTTGCAAGACGCATATCCAAAATTGCCTGTGCTTGAATTTCACATAGGAAAAAGCGTGTTTTAAGTTTCATTTTTGCATCTACTGGTGAAGTTGATGTTTTGATGATTTTAATTACTTCGTCAATGTTTTGAATTGCTATAAGCAAACCTTCCAAAATGTGCATTCTGTTTTTTGCTGCTTGAAGGTCAAATTTACTTCTGCGCAAAATCACATCTTTTTGATATGCAACATAATATGAAATAATTTCTTTTAAGTTCATCAGTCTTGGTTTCCCGTCAGCAATAGCAACCATATTGATTGCAAAACTGCTTTCAAGGTCGGTTGATTTCATCAAAACTTTCATGATTGCTTCTGGATTTCCGTCTTTCTTGACCGTTATTACAGCACGAATTCCTTGGCGGTCGCTTTCATCTCGAATGTCTGAAATATCACTCAAAACACCCTTCTTTTCTTCACGAAGAGCAGCAATTTCTTGCAAGAGTTTTGATTTATTTACCTGATATGGAAATTCGGTGATAACAATGTTTTTCTTATCGCCCTTTGTTTCCTCAATGTGATATTTTGCCCTTATGATGATTTTTCCCTTGCCTGTGCTGTAGGCTTTTTCAATTTCAACGGGAATTATGTTTCCACCAGTTGGAAAGTCTGGTGCTGGAATATAGTGCATCAAACTTTGAACGCTTATGTTTGGGTTGTCAATATACGCCACAACACCATTTATAACCTCGGTTAAATTGTGTGGTGGAATGTTTGTGGCAAGTCCAACAGCAATTCCTGATGCACCATTGACAAGAAGATTTGGAAAACGCCCTGGAAGCATCTCTGGCTCTTTTAATGAGTCGTCAAAGTTAAGCCCCCAACGAACTGTGTCTTTGTCTATGTCTCTTAAAAGTTCAAGAGCAAGCGGAGCAAGTCTTGCCTCGGTGTAACGCATTGCAGCAGCAGAGTCGCCGTCATTGCTTCCAAAGTTTCCATGACCCTGAACCAAAATTGCACTCATATTGTGTGGCTGAGCAAGTCTTACCATTGCATCATATACCGAAGTGTCACCATGTGGGTGATATTGTCCCAAACAATAACCAACAATTCTTGCAGATTTTCTGAAAGGTTTGTCTGGTTCAAGCCCAAGTTCCATCATGGAATAGAGAATTCTTCTTTGAACAGGTTTAAGCCCGTCTTCCACTCTTGGCAAAGCACGGTCTAAGATTACAAACTCACTGTAAGGAAGCATGCTGTTATTAAGCGCTTCATCAAGTGAAGTGCTGATAACTTTGCCACCTTGGTTTTGCATTTCATTTTCAATTTCGCTGTTATTTTCTTCCAAGTTATTTCCTCCTAAAGTCCTTTCTTCTCGGCAAACTCATCTTTTTTGTTAAAGTTTGCGTGTTCGCTGATGTAACTCTTTCGTGCCTCAATGTCATCACCCATCCAAGTTGTTATCATAAGTTCAGCATTAGCAGCATCTTCAACATTAACTTGCACAAGTGTTCTTTTTTGTGGGTCCATGGTGGTATCCCAAAGTTGTTCTGGGTTCATCTCACCCAAACCTTTATATCTTTGAATTGAATAGCCCTTGCCAACTCTTTCAATAACCTCTGGCAACTCTTGGTCGCTGTAAACATATTCTTCGTGCTCTTTTTTCTGCACTTTATAAAGTGGAGGCAAGCCGATGTATAGATGCCCGTTTGTGACAAGTCCACGCATATATCTAAAAAAGAAAGTCATCAAAATTGCCCTTATGTGCGCACCGTCTTGGTCGGCATCGGAAAGAATGATTACTTTGTGATATTTTAGGTTTGAAAGGTCAAAATCTTCGCCAATTCCTGTGCCCAAAGCACTGATGATTGTTCTTATCTCTTCGTTTGCAAGCACCTGTGCCAAACGCTTTTTCTCAGCGTTAAGAGGTTTTCCTCTAAGTGGCAAGATTGCTTGGAAAGAGCGGTCTCTTGCCTGCTTTGCACTTCCACCTGCACTGTCACCCTCAACAATGAAAAGTTCGTTAAGTTCGCTTTTCTTTCCGCTTGCACTGGCAAGTTTTCCAATCAGGTTACTGTTCTCAATGCTGTTTTTCTGCCTTGTTATTTCCTTTGCTCTTTTTGCTGCCTCACGAACCTTTGCAGCCGCCTTTCCCTTCTTTACCGCAAGTTCCAAAACCTTTTTGTTTTCATTCTTTTCAAAAACGGTAACAAGTTGATTATAAACAATGTTTTCAACTTCGTTTTTAATTTCAGGGTTTCCAAGTTTTGTTTTTGTCTGACCTTCAAACTGAACATTTCGCATTTTTATTGCAAGAACAACGGTCATGCCTTCACGATAGTCTTCTCCCAGTGGGTTTTCCTCTTTGTCCTTCAAGAAATTCAATCTTCTTGCAACATCATTAAACGCACGGGTGATTGCACTTTTAAGCCCTGTTTCATGCGTTCCGCCCTCGCTTGTTGGAATGTTGTTCACATAACTGAAAATGTTTTCAGTGTATGATGAAGTATATTGAAAAGCGCATTCAAGTTCAATTAAATCACTTTTTCCACTTATATAGATTGGATTTGGATGTTCCGCACGATTATTGTTTAAATAGAGAACAAAATCTTTAAGTCCACCATTAAACTTGAACACCTTTTTTGACGGAGAACCACCACGCATATAGCGTTCATCAATAAGCACAATTTCAATGCCCTTATTTAAAAAGGCAAGTTCTCGAAGACGCTTACTCACAACCTCATGGCTGAATGTTATATCTTCAAAAACACGGTCATCTGGCAAAAAGCGAACACAGGTTCCAAACCTGTTTGTTGAGCCAATTTGTTTAAGCGGAGTTACCACCGCACCACTTCTTATCTTTCCATTTTTTGTTATGCTTTCAAAACGCATTTCATATTCTTTGCCGTCACGATAGACCTTTACATCAAGCCACCTTGAAAGTGCGTTGGTAACAGAAGCACCAACACCATGAAGACCACCAGAATAGCCATAGTTTTCATTGTTAAATTTTCCACCCGCATGAAGTTGAGTAAACACAACCTCAACACCAGACACTTTCATCTGCGGATGAATGTCAACAGGGATACCTCGCCCATTGTCCTCAACCTGAGCGCTTCCGTCACGAAAAAGAGTAACCGTTATGTTGTTACCAAATCCGTTTGAAATCTCATCAATTGAATTATCAACAATTTCCCAAAGAAGATGATGAAGCCCTTTTGTCCCCGTTGTTCCAATATACATTCCAGGGCGCATACGAACAGCATCAAGCCCCTCTAATACAACAATATCTTTTGAATCATAATGTTTTCCCAAAACAAAGCCCTCCAATTATATAAACCTATTTTATCATATTTTGTCAAAAAAGCAAAAAGAAAAAAGGCTAAATTTTTTAAAAGTTTTAAATATTTTTCAAAAAATATACATAAATTAAGCAAAAAGGAGTTCATATGCCAACAATTATTTTAACTGGCGGTGGCACCGCTGGACATGTTTTTGGAAATATTGCACTGCTTGATAAACTTAGAACCTATTTTGATAGAATAATCTATATTGGAAGCGAAAACGGTGTTGAAAGAGACATTGTCTCAAAATATCACGATGTTGAATATTTGCCTGTTCGGTCTGTTAAACTGATTAGAAAATTCACTTTTAAAAACTTTACCATTCCATTTGTTTTGATGAAAAGTTATTTTCAGTGCAAAAAAATCATAAAAGAAAAAAAACCAAATGTGATTTTTAGCAAAGGTGGTTATGTTTCTATTCCTGTTGTGTGGGCTGGGAGCAATTTAAAGGTTCCTGTAATTTCACACGAAAGTGATTTATCGCTTGGGCTTGCAAACAGAATCACAAAAAATCGTGTTAAAGTTATTTGCACAACTTTCAAGCAGACTGCGGAAAATTTAAAAAATGGAGTTTATGTTGGCTCGCCTACCCGAATAAAACTTTTGCACGGAAACAAAGATTTTGCAAAACAATTTAACATCGGCAATAAAAAAGTTTTGATTGTGATGGGAGGCAGTCAAGGTTCACAGGTTATCAATCAAACCGTTTGGAACAATCTTGATTTTTTAACAAAGCACTTTTTTGTTTTTCATATTACTGGAAAAAACAAGAAAAATGATAAAGTCAAAAACGCAAACTATGTGCAAGTTGAATATACCGACAAGGTTGAGGACTTTTTGTCCATAAGCGATTTTGCCATTACCCGTGGTGGCTCAAATGCAATTTTTGAATTTTTGACACTAAAAATTCCAATGCTTATAATTCCACTTTCTAAAAAGATTTCTCGTGGCGACCAAATTCAAAATGCAAAATATTTTGAAAAAGAGGGTTTTGCCCTCACCCTTGAAGAAGAGAATTTAAGCAATGAAAATTTTAAACAAAAAATTGAAGAACTGATTTCTAAAAAAGATAATATCAAAAGAAATATGGAAAAATTACCCCAAAAAGACAGTCTTAGTGAAATTTTTAATATTATAAAACAAAATACAAAAAATTAGAACATATGTTTGACTTTTGCTTTTTTGTGTGCTATAATCTCTTTAAATTTAAAAAGGGGATTAAAGGTGAAACTTTATATTGCAATGGGAATTGTTCTTGAACTTTTACAGCACAAAAAAGTAACAGCGGACAAACTGGCTGAAAAGTTTGAAATCAGCACAAGAACGGTATACCGCTATGTTGATGACCTTTCTCTTGGAGGGTTTCCTGTGATAAGTTTTCTTGGCCGTGGTGGCGGACTTGGACTTGCTGAAAACTTTTCACTAAATAACCTTTATTTTTCAAAACAAGAACTTGACCTACTTCTTTATATGTGTAAAAATCAAAAAAATAAAACAGCGCAAATAAAAACGCTGTGTGATAAATTAGAATACATTAAAATGAATAAATATTCATAAAAATGTTTATTTATGAGCCTTTCCACTTGACAAATTTTCAAAGCAGACAAGCGCCATTGATTCATATAAGAAAGTTAATTTCTCCTTTTGTTTTTGCCTGATTTCTGCAAGCATTATAAGTTTATCAAGCAGGTTTGCAAATGTTTGTTTTTTAAACAAATAGTTGGCAAAAGAGCCTGGTATGTTGTTAATCTCATTAAGGAATACTACTGAATTTTTATTCACAAAAAAATCAAGCCGAACAACTCCCAAACACTCACAAGCAACAAACATCTTTTTAGCAATGCTTTGAATTTCTTCTTTGATTTTTTTATCCAGTTTGCAGTCAACAAAACGCTCTACCGTTGTGCCTGTGATATATTTTTTATCAAAGTCAAGAAGTTTGCCAACACCTTCAATTCTTTCAAGAGAAGAGACTTCCACCTCATCTTGATAGCCACAACAAGCAATGTTTATCTCTTGAAAATCTTCCACGCTTTCTTCAACAATGATTTTATTGTCAAAGCAAAGTGCCGTTTTAATGGCATTTATAATTTCCTTTTGGCTGTTACATTTTGCAACGCCGATGCTACTTCCAGCACGGGCGGGCTTGATGACAACATTATTTTTAAATTTATTGTCAATTTGATTTAATATATCTTGTGATTTTTTGCTCCAATCTATGTCATAGAAAAACAAAAAGTCGGGCGTGTTTACCAGCAACTGTTTCATCAGCAATTTTGTTTGCACCTTATCCATTGTGATACTACTTCCAAAAATACCTGAACTGGTATATGGAATTTCGCACAATTCCAAAAGCCCCTGCACACTTCCGTCTTCCCCATTTGCCCCGTGAAGCGCAAGAACTGCGCAGTCAATTTTGATTTTCTTTATCTTTAACAAACCTTTAACAAAAAGATTTTTTGAATGAGGAACAAAAAAACACGGCTTGACGCCTGATGATGTGAATTTTGCATATGTCGATAATTTTGTTAGTTTATCTCCACAACACCACTGCCCTTGCCTTGTTATGTAGATTGGAATTATTTTATATTTTTTATCTAGGTTTGCAATAACCTGCAAACCAGTCAAAATGGAAATGTCATGCTCCACGCTTTTTCCACCAAAAATTACTGCAATATTTTTCATATTTTCCCCTTGATAGAATATATGAAAATAAAAAAATAAAAGTGATAAAAAATAAAACAAAAATAAAAAACCAGCATTAAACTGCGCCCCATAAAAGTGTTTTACTTTTGAGGTTCACCCATTGCTGATTTTTTAGATTTATCTTCAAAATAAAACTTTTCATGTTTAATTTAACAATGTTTTAAGTGTAATTATCTGGCAAATCGTTCTCCCAAAGAATGATATCGCTTTTTTTAAGCAGTGTTTCCAAAATTTTCTGCGCTTCACTTACATTATCCACAGCAAAAATTTTGTTTTCATCAAAACCACTGTCAATAAGCCCTTGCTTTATTGCAAGTAAATTTGTTTGATTTACTATGATGACATAGTCGGCAACTTTTGCCATTCTTTCGGCAAATTCATAGTTGGCAAGTCGTTCCATGTCTCCAAGTTCAACAAGCCCTGGTGTTATGACAATTTTTCGTCTTTTTTTGAACATACTTAAAACTTCTAAAGCACATTGACTGCCTTCAATGCTTGCGTTATAGGTGTCGTCAAGGATGAGAACATCGTTTTGAGCATGAATGAGTTCCAGTCTGTGTTTGGTTGGTTGAACCTTTTCAATTCCACGCAAAATCTCTTCATCGGTTAGTTCAAGTTTTTGTGCAAGCGGAACACAAAGCAGCAGATTGGTTACATTATGCATTCCCAAAAGTTTTGTTTCAACTTGATATTCTTTATCTGACATACAAAGCGTGAATGTTGTTCCGTTCTCTGTTGTCTTTATGTCTTTTGCATAGACATCAGCAACCGAGTTTGTGGAGATAAGTTTCTTTTCGCACTTAACCTGCTCAGAAATTTCAAAAACCTGTTTGTTGTCTTTATTAAAAACACAAAAATCATTTTCTTTCAAAAAGTTTGGAAGTTCTGCCTTTGTTCTTTTTACATTTTCCAAAGAGCCAAAGGTTGCCATGTGCTGTTCTCCAACTGAGGTCACAATTCCGTAGTTTGGTTCAACAATCTTGCAAAGTTCCAAAATGTCGCCTGACTGCCTTGCTCCCATTTCAGCAATAAAAACTTGATTGACGGAAACAAGATTTTCCAGAATTGTTTTTGTAAGCCCCATTGGTGTGTTATAGTTAAGCGGAGTTGCACAAACGCTGTATTTTTCACTTAGAATTGTTGTCAAATCGTTCTTAACACTTGTTTTCCCATAACTTCCAGTTATGCCTATCTTGATTAAATTTTGAAATGTTTTAAGTTTTTTCTTCGCTTTTTTTACATAACTTAGGTTAATAAGTTTTTCAATTGGCTTCAAAAGTATATGAGCAAGCGGAACAAGAATTGGAAGCAGAAGTGGAGTTAGAGCAATTGCTCCAAATCTGAAAATGTCAATAAACATGGAAGAAAGCAAAATCAGTCCAAAGGAAAAAATGAAACAAAGTATGAAAAGCACAATCATGCTTCTTGCCATTCGTGATGTCATTTTAAGTGGAGTTTTCTTTGGACTGTCATACATGACCTTGATAAAGATGATTGAAAACAGCAAATAGAAAATTAAACCCAAATATGAAAGATAGTTTGAATAAGGCTCGGCAAACGCATCAAAAATGACATTTGTTACAATTATGCCAGCGCAACTGAGCAACACAAGCATCAAAATTCTGACAAAATATTTTGCTCGTGTGTTTCGAAGCCAATCAAAATATCCACGGATGTGATATCCGCTGAGTTGTATTATTTGCATAAATTTATAACCTTCCAAACACAAAAGCACAGCATTAAGAAAAGAAAGCATAATTGCTATGTAAAAGTGCCAGTTGGAAAAGTCAAAAATATCAATCATATTTCCTCCAAAAACTCAAGACTTCTTGATTGAAGTTTGAAAAACTGTCAATATGACAAAAGTGTCCTCCATTTAATATAACAAAATTAGAATTTATTATCAACTGTTTTATGCGTTTTCCCATTTTCAGTGGTGTTGTTTTGTCCTTCTTGCCCCAAACGATTAAAGTTGGAATTTTTATATTTTGAAAAACAGATGAAAAATCTTCCTTTATAACAGTAACAAGAATTTTGCGCATAGTTACGCTTGCATCTTTATAATCTTGCGAGCCAAATTTTTGCAAAACTTTTTCAGGTTTTTTGCCATTTTGCACTAAATTTTTAAGTTTTTTATACTTTTTTTCACGAAATTTTTGCAATATTGATTGTTTTTTTAAAATTCCCGCACTGTCAACCAAGACTAAACTTTTAAAACGCTTTGGATATTTTGCGCATAGATATGAAGCAATTTTGCCACCAAAAGAATGCCCTACAATGTGAAGATGCTCTATCTTCAATTTGTCAGCAAATTCTAGCACCGCCTCGGCATAGTCTTTGCTTGACCAAACCGCTTTTGGTTCTTCGCTTTTTCCAAAACCCCATAAATCAAGATTGATACACCGAAAAGAATTTTTGACAACATTTGCCGTTCCCAAAAAATCTAGGTGACTGCTACCCCAACCATGCAAAAACAAAATGGGAAAACCCTCGCCTTGCTCAACATAAAATGTTGCAAGGTTTTTTATTTTCATAACCACCCCTAAAAAGATTTTTTCATAATCAGAGCATCTTGACTTTGGTGATAATATTTTGGTCTTTCACCAACTTTTACAAACCCCATTTTTTCATAGAGTAAAATTGCAGAAAAATTATATTGGTTAACTTCCAAAAAAACATTTGCTTTCTTGCTTCTTGCAAAATCAAAAAGTTTATCAAGTAATCTTTGTGCCACCTGCTGACCACGAGCCTTTTCGTCAACAAAAATGCGCAGAATTTCAATTTCATTTTCAACAAAAGATATAAGAAGATAGCCATAGATTTTTTCATTATCTTTAAAAACCCAACCCGTCACATTTTCATTTTCCAAACTTTCGCAAAGAGCATTTTTAGACCATGATGTGTCTTCAAAAGCACTTTGTTTTTCAAGTTCTGCAATTTGGTCAATGTTTTCCTTTGAAATTGTTTCAGCATGACAATCTTCTTTTATCTGCATATTTTCCGCTTGGCTGAATCTGATGTAAACGGGCTTGATGTCGTTACAGCCAGTGAACTTTTTTTGAGCAATTTTAGCATTTATCGCTAAAAACAGTGATTTTGCGCAGAATTCACTTGAATATTGCTTTAAAAACTCACAATCATTCTTTTTTTCGCCATTTTCACAATAAACAATTTTAAAACCTTCAAGTTTTGATAAAATTCGTTCAAATTGCGAAAAAGTGCAAACTCTCTCACCCGTTAATGCTTGCAGACAAGTTTCTTTTACCTCAAAAAGTTGATAGTAAACCCTACCACCCCCAGCATTGATTACAGCACAAATTTTAGAAGTCTCTTTCTGCTCAAAAATATTATATGCAAGCATTTCAAGTGCGTTCACAACAACACAAGGTTTTTCACTTACAAACGCAAACATCTTAATGACCGAAAGTCCAATTCTAATGCCAGTGAACGACCCTGGACCATTAACCACTCCAAAACAATCTATTTCATCTTTTGTGCAATTATTATCATCTAAAAATTTTTCAAGAAGTGGAAAAAAACTTTCACTGTGTTTTGAAAAAGGGCTTTCAAGAAAAAATTGCTTGTCATCTTTTTTTAAAACAAACTGAATTCCATTTCCTGTTGTGTTAAATGCCAAAAAATTCATTTTCCTTCCTCCACAATAAACTCCCTTGTGTTTTCATCAAGGATATTTATCTTTATATTCATTGCGTCCTCGGGCAAAATATCTTTAACCTTTTCAGGCCACTCAACAATTGAAACTGAATTTTTGTCCTCAAAGATTTCATCAATGCCAATCTCTTCCGCCTCGCTTTCGTCTTCAATTCTATACATATCAAAATGATAAACTGGGAACTTTGCTTGATATACATTATATATTGAAAAAGTTGGGCTTGTAACAATTCCGTCAAAGCCAAGTTCTTTGATTAACGCTTTTGTGAAAGTTGTTTTTCCTGCGCCAAGTGTGCCATATAACAAAACAACCTTGCCTGCGCAAAGTTGGTTTGCTAGTTTTTTTGCTAGTTCTTTTGTTTCTTCTGTGTTATGTGAAATATAGTTTTTCATTGCTTATCCTTAAAAATAAACTGCCAAAATTGTTTTTTGCCACTTTTAATAATTTTACTTCTCTTTTGCCACCTTTTTCTTTTCTGGCTTAGCACTATTTTTGTTTTCTTTATCCAAAACTTTTTTTGCAAGTTTGTCAGCCTTTTCTTGTTTTTGCTTTTCGGCTTTCTTATCTTTTTCCACTTTTACTTGCTCGTTTTTCTTTTCCTTTTCAAGAAGTTTGTCTATTACTTGCATTGAATAAACATTTTTGCCATCATTCCAAAGTTTGTCTAAACGATAAAAGGTTTGAACTTCTGGGGTGAAAATATGAACAATAACAAAATCATAGTCCAGCACAATCCATTCTGTTGCCCCATCTCTTCTCAGTGGACGAATGCCTTTCTTTTCCAAACTCTCTTCAACAAAATCAGCAAGAGATTTTGCCAAAGTCGCATTAGAAACTGTTGCCATAACAAAATAGTCTGCAATGCTGCTTAAATGAGAAACTCGATATAGTTCAATACTATCAATTTTCTTGCTATCAGCCAGTTTGCAAATTGCAATTGCTAAATCACGCGTTTCGCTTGGAATTAAGTCTTTCATTTTCTTCACCTCGCTTTCATAAATATTATACTTGCAAAAAGAGATATTGTCAAACAAAGTGAGGTATGTTTTTCTGGCAATTTTGAATAAATAGAGAAAAAGTTGTGAATAATTTTTGCATGTTAAGAGTTATTCCAAATGTTATTGATACAATCATCACAAGCATAATATTTTTTGTTCTTTTCTTTTGTTGGTTAAATTTTTATATAAAAAACACGATTTTAAGCGTTTTTTTAAGTATTTTTTTAACATTTTTAATAGTTTTCTTTTTATTCTTTTTCAAAAGCAAAAGAAACAAGAAGAAAAATCTTTCTTCAAAAAAGCAAAAAGAAGCCACTAATTGTATAGTGCAATTAAAGTTTTCAACTGAGGCCGATGTAAAAAAATATTTTAAAAATATATTAAAAAATGATTACTCTGTTAAAACAATAAAAAGTGGGCTTTTGCTGGAAAAAGACAACAAAAAAACATTGTTTTCAATGGCTTTCAATCAAGAGATTTTTAATATAGACAATCTTGCAAAAACTTTTGCGCAGGCTAAAAATTTTGATGTAAACGAACTTATCATTGTTGCAAACAACTTTGATGAAAAATGCAAAAACTTAGCAAACGCAATCAAAGAAATTAAAATATCAACATTTGATGCTTTTGATACATATGAAAAATTTATTGAGCCAAGTGGTATCTTGCCAAACAAAGTGATTGATACAAGCAAAGCAAAACTTTCTTTTAGACAAGTTTTGAATTATGCATTCAGCAAAGAGAGAACAAAGCACTATCTTCTTTTTGGTTTAATTTTAATTATTTCAAGTTTCTTTGTTTATTTCAAAGTTTATTATCT
>CALWKH010000016.1 GCA_944381195.1 uncultured Clostridia bacterium | reverse complement strand
CACACCAAGTTTTTGAGCATAAACAGGGTCAAGTGCGTGCTCTGCGTCAATAAATGCCGCAACCGAGCCTTGCTTTTGTGCCTCTGCAACAATATGAAGAGCAACTGTGGTTTTACCCGAACTTTCTGGTCCGTAGATTTCAACAATTCTTCCACGAGGAACTCCACCAATACCAAGAGCAAGGTCAAGAGTTAAACATCCTGTTGGGAAAACATCAATTTTTTCTTGAACAGTGTCACCAAGGCGCATAATTGAGCCTTTTCCAAACTGTTTTTCAATTTGAGCAATTGCTTGCTCTAGATTTTTTTCTTTATCAACTGACATAGTTTTTCTTTCCTTTTTTGTTCATTTGTTCTTATTTTATCACAAAGTTTTAAAAAAGTATATCATTTTTCTTCAATTTTTTTAATAATTTAAAAATTGCTGTTTGGCACATCATATTATATATGAAAGTGTTGTTGTGATTAAAATTAAATTTATACAGATGAATTGCCTCTTTATCGCCAAGTGCAATATATGGCTTTTGTGGTGTTCCTGTCAGCACAAGCACAATGCTTGCTGGTGTGTTTTCCAGAAGTTGTGCTGCCATTTCATACATTGTGTCAACCGAATCAGCGCCGTGCTCTGCTAGATAATTTTCATTTATTTTTAAAATGTTGACCAAATCATCTTCCCTATTGATGTTATAAAATGCGCAAATATATTGATTCCAACCAACCAAATTTTTTCTTACCAAATTATTAAATAAACCGCCAGTCAGGGTATCACAAATTGCAATTTTTGTTTTTCGGACTGACAGTAATTCTTCTAGTTTTTGAAACAGGCTGTCATCAGTGTCTGAGTATATATAGTCACCAAGCGTTTCATAGATGAGTCTTATATATTCACTGTGCGCTTTTGTGTTATAATATTCTGCTTCGGCAAGAATATCTATCTCGCAATCAAAAAAACTTGCTGTTACATACCACTCAAAATTATTTTCGTTTGGAATTGCTCGAAGCACCCTTCTAACTTCACTTTCAGCAAGACCATAGGTTTTAACAATGTTTAAAAATTTTGTTGGAGCAAAAAGTTGCTTTAAAAAGTTTTTGTCTATGTCTTTTATGAAATCAAGGTTATTGATGTTAAACATCAAACAGCAACGGTTTGATTGTGCATCTTTCCAGTATTTTCCGTGTTCAAAACTGGACATTTTTGCTGAATAAAACTTTTCTATTTGTGTGAAAAGAAAGTCTATGTTTTCCATAGACATATCAACAAGTAAAATTGAACAACTTTCAAGCAAGCCAAAAAGGCTTTTATTAAGTTCATCAAACTGTTTAAAATAGATTGATTTTGTTATATCAACCCCATTCTGTGCCAAAAATTTTGTTAAGGTTGGTTCTATCACAGAATAGATTTCCTCTTGACTTTCTTGAGTTTTTAAAACAATTAGATTTGCCTTCATTTTTCCTCGTTAGAATCTTTTTCTTTTTGAGAGTTGACTTCTTCCTTTTTTGTATTATTTTCTTGAAATACAAATTTATTTTTATAGCTGTAATCAAAAATCGACCAAATTGTCACAAGTGTTGCCATAGCAAACACAACAAAGGCTGCTATGAATAGAACTTGATTGAAAACATCCCAGAAAGCACCTGTGAATAAACTGCTTCCAGCATAAAATATGAACATTGGAATTTGAATATAGTGCAAAATTGCTTTGATTTTTCCACTTAGAACAGCAGCAACAACAACTCCTTTGCTTGCAGCCACCTGCCTTATTCCGCTTATTATGAAATCTCTGAAAAGTAAAATTGCAAGAGCAATCACACCATATGGCATTGGAATTGTTTGGTCAGCAACAACCAGCAACAAACCACAATTATATAGAAGTCTGTCAGCCGTTGGGTCCAAAAGTTTTCCAAGGTCAGTAACCTGTCCTGTTTTTCTGGCTATTTTTCCATCTAGTAAATCTGTTATTGCTGCCACAATAAAAATCGCACAAGCAACAAACTTGCCCCAAGGGTCAATAAAAGTTGCAAGATAGAAAAACATCATCACTGGAACAAGCACAATGCGAACAACTGATAATTTGTTAGGTAGATTCATTTTGTTATTTTATTCTCCTTAATTATTCTTCTTCCCCAAATATTTCGTTATATTTTTCCATGGTTATTAAAACGCTTCTCATCTGTTTTGCTGGGTCTTTTGGAGAAATAAAACCAGCATTTTCCATTTGGTCAATAATTCGCCCCGCACGAACATAACCAACACTGTGTCGTCTTTGAATCATGGATGCCGAGCCCTCTCCTGCTTGAATGAAATCAAGAAGAGCAACTGGCAAAAGTGGGTCCCAACTGCTTGAATCTTGCGAGTCTGAACCATTGTTTGAACTGTTTTTATCGCCTTTTGCAATAAATTCGTTTATGTTATCATCAAAGTCTGATGGGTTGTTATCACGAATGAAGTTTGTTATGTTAAGAACTTCTTTGCTGTCTACATAAGGACATTGAATTCTGATTGGCTCTGGCAAATCTTGTGGTGAATATAGCATATCACCTCGCCCAAGAAGTTTTTCCGCACCCGCTTGGTCAAGAATTGTCTTTGATGATGCAAAATCAGTTACTGCAAAGGCAATTCGAGATGTTAAGTTTGCCTTTATTACACCAGTGATGACATTTACTGATGGTCTTTGTGTGGCAATGATAAGGTGAATACCCGCTGCTCTTGCAAGCTGTGTCAGCCTTTGAATCTTTTCTTCAAGTTCATGACCCGCAAGCATCATCAAGTCAGCAAGTTCGTCAATCACTACAACAATATATGGCAGTTTATCTTCCTCACCTTTATATACCTCTGGCAAAGCATTAAATTCCTTGAAGTTTCTAACATGCTTTTGACTGAATAAGTCATATCTTCTTGTCATTTCCTTTATCACCCAATCAAGCGCATTAAGTGCTTGCTGAGCATCATTGATTGCCTTTGGAACAAGCATATGAGGCAAATAGTTATATGATACAAATTCCACTCTCTTTGGGTCAATGAGAAGAATTTTTAAATCATTTGGCCCAAGTCTGTATAAAAGACTTATCAAAATAACATTTAAGCAAACACTCTTACCACTTCCAGTTGAACCAGCAACCAAAAGGTGTGGCATTTGTTCAAGATTACATATCTTACAATCACCAACAATATCTTTTCCAAGTGCAAAAGAAAGTGCGTGCTTGTTGTTTAAAAACATTTCGGTGTCAATAATGTCTTTTAGCCCTATTGTTGCAATTGTGTCATTTGGAACTTCCACACCAACCAAACTCTTTCCAGGAATTGGCGTTTCAACACGAATGCTTTTGTTCTTCATCATCATTGCAATGTCTTCACTGTGTTGAACAATTTTTTTAACTGGAATGCCAGATGGCATTTGAAGTTCGTATCTTGTTACTGCTGGACCACGAGTGATTGCAACCACTTTTGCTGGAATTTTAAAACTGTCAAGCGTTTCTTCCAAAAGCAGTGCTTTTGTGTTGTAACTTTCGTTGTCATCGTTATAGTTTGTGGACTTTGTTGTCAGTAAATCAATTGGTGGTCTGATGTATGGCATCTTTGGAAGTTTTCGCTTTGGTGGTTCTGTTTTATTTTCATGTTGAGGTTTTGAACTTGGAATATTAAATTCTTGTCTTGGTGGTTTGTTTATTGGTTCTGGCTTTTTAACCTCTTCTTTTGGTGCGATTATTTCGCTTATCTCACTGTCATCAAGATTTAAAACATTAAGGTCATTGACATCATTTTCTTCATTAAGAGCATTATTTTGTTGACTTTGGTTTTGAACGCTGTTATTTTGAGACTGTGAATTAAAGTTTGAGTTATTTATTGAAGCATTTATTCCGTTATTTATTCCGTTTGTTGAACTTTGTCCATTTGTCGAACTCTGGTGACTAAAGTTATTATTTTGCTGTGAGTTTTCATTTCTTATAAAGTTATTAGCATTTTGGTTTGCAAAATTGTTTTGCAAAATCATATTGTCGGAAGCCTTGCGCCTTTCTTCCTGTTCTCGTTTACGGAAATTCTCAAAAGATTTCAGGTTGTCAAGGTCAAGCGTTGTTTGAAAGGCTGTTTTTTCTTCGTTGTGAATAAAGCGACTTGGTTTACCCGCTTCCGCCTCTCTTGTTATGAACATATTTTCCTTACCCTTGTTTTCTTCATAAAGTTCTGCAAGGGTAAACTCTTTCTTTTCGTTTTTCTGCTTTGGTGAATTTTGATTTTTCATGTTGTTAACAAATTCTTCACCAAAGATTTGAATTGCCATGTCGTCTTCATTTTTATATGAAGTTTTGCTGAAAAGCGCTTGTTTTGCTTGCTCTTTTTTCTCAACATATGCGTCAAGCACAAGTTTTGGCTCTGGTTCTTTTACCGCCTCTTCTGCTTGTTCTTTTGCTTTCTTAACCTTTAATTTTTTGCTTTCTTTTTGAGGAAACGCAAGTGTTCGTGTTGAAACTTCTTTGTATTCTTTCATTTTTAAGAAATAATCAATTATGAATGCAGCACAGATGACAAGGGCTATTACTTCAAGAATAATAACTCCCCAAAGCCCCAAACCAAGATTAAGTGCATAGGTTAAAATGCCTATAATAACTCCGCCTGCTGTGTTTCGAGAATAATAGCAGTTTGAAATATATTCACCAAAATCAACGCTTAAATCGGTTAAGACAAGTTGGAAAAACATAACCAGCAAAAAGAATGCAGTGATTATTGTTGCAATATATACTTTTGCAATGCGATATTGCTTTTTAAGCATTAAAAGCACACCAACTGTCATTGAAATGATTAAAATTGGATATACGCACAAGCCAAAAGTTCCCAAAATGAAATTATGAATTGGAACAATGAAGTTGGTTACAACCAATAAAAACAAAACAAAGGATATGACAAAAAGAGATATCCCCCATTTCATGCGAGTGGTTAAGCCCTGTTTTTTTTGATTTAGATTTTGAGAATTATATTTTGCCAATTCATACTCCCATTTTTCTTATATGTTATTTTAGCATACTAATAAAATCAATATCGTCTTCTTTTGCTACAATACTTACCAAGAAGTTTTTACTTGATAAAACTCTCTTTGCAAATTCATTGATCTCTTCACAAGTGAGAGAAAGCATTTCTTTAAGTTTTTCTTCTGAGTTATAAGGCTTGTTGAAGTTTATAAGTTCCATTGCGTTAGATGCTCCAATGCTAACAACACTGTCAAGTTTGATTGCCATGTTGGCTCTTATTAACTCTTTTGTTCTCTCTATTTCTTCTTCAGTGAAGCCATCGCTTACAACTTTATCAAGTTCATCTTTAAATGATGAAACTGCCTGAGTTGCTGTTTCTTTGTTTGTCGCAAAGTAAACACTGAAATCACCAGTAAGTGGCAGACTGTCAATATCTGAGCGAACAGTGTAGACACAACCCTCTTTTTCCCTTAGTCTTTGGAAAAGTCTTGAACTCATTGGACCGCCAAAAATTATTGAGGCAAAGTCAAGTTTTCTGAAATCAGGGCTGTCCAATCTTACTGTTGGAATTCCAAACAGAAAATAAACTTGCTTTGTGTCTTTTGAAGTAAAAATATAGTTATCTTTCAGAATTATATCTTTTGCTTTATCCTTATAAAGCACAACTGATTCATTTTTATGCGTTTCAGTGTATGGCAAAACATATTTTTCGACAAGTTCCTCAATTTTTTCAAAAGGAACACCACCTGCAACTGTGATTACAAGTCTTGATGGGTCATTGTTTTTCTGCCTATATTCTCGAAGGTCATCGGCTGTGATGGACATCACGCTTTCTTTGCTTCCTAAAACTGGATGTGAAAAATTTGAACCTGCATACATTTTTTGAATATAAGCATCATTTGCACAACTGAAAAATGAGTCTTGATAGCGATCTATCTCACTGCAAACAACACCTTGCTCTGTTTTGATTTCTTCATCAAGGAAAAGTCCATTAAAGAAGCAATCACTTAAAATGTCAAAAAGTTTTTCGGTGTCTTCTGTTCGAACCAAACTGTAATATGCTGTTCTTGAAAAACTTGTAAAAGCATTGCCTCCCGCACCCAAAGAGTCTAAATCAAGATTAACCTTGAAAGCAGACCTGTTTTTTGTGCTTTTGAAAAACATATGCTCATAAAAATGTGCAATTCCCTCTTTGTTTTTTAAATCATAACCTGAACCTGACGCAACAAAAAATGAAACGCTTTCAACCTTTCTGTCTGGCATGTATTCACACACAACACGCAAACCAGATGGATATGTTTTTAATTTTTGCATAAATTACCCCCAAACATAGTCATATAAATTGATTATATCAATTTAATTTTAAAAAATCAATCAAATATGAATGTAAAATGATAAAAATTTAATTTTATAAAACCTTTTTTAAACTTCAGTTTCTTCAATGTTTTTTGAAACGGTTACAATTTCAAAACCTTGACTTTTTATGTTTGCAATAATATCACTTAAAGCCTGCACAGTTGCCTCGGTTGGATGCATTAAAATTAGGTCTCCATTGCTTAAATTTGTTGTTGCTCTTTTTAAAATTAGACTGGCATCATGGTCTCGCCAATCAATTGTGTCTTTGCTCCACATAATTGTCTTATAGCCTAAACTTTCTGCAACATCAAGTGTTATGCTTGAATATGCACCAGACGGTGGTGCAAACAAATTCATTTCCACTCCAAGCAATTCTTTTATTAAGTTGTGGTTATTTAATATTTCACTTTTATTTTGCGCATAGTCCAGTTTGTCTTGGTCTTTATGGAAAAAACCATGATTTCCAATTTCATGCCCTGCATCTTTTAATTTTTGCAAAAGTTCATTATTTTTGCTTGCCCACGTTCCCCCAACAAAAAAGGTTGTTTGAATGCCGTTTTCCGAAAAAATTTCAAGCATTTGTTCAAGATATTCATTTCCCCAATAGACATTAACCATGAGTGAAATATAGGGCTTATCAGGGTTGCCAGAATAGTAAACACCATTTTCATTTTGAGATACCGTTTTGCTTGAAGGCAAAATTGTGAAAACAGAAACAACAACTAACACACAAATTATAACCAAATTGCTTAAAAGTGAAACAATTTTTATTTTTCTATTTTTTTCCATAATAATATTTTATGAAAAGGAAAAATAATATATGAAAAATAAAAAATTTAGCATTAAATTGAAAAACGCCTTAAATCTCTTTCTAAATCAAATATTTAATAAAAATTTTAAAAAACATAGAATTTAACCGTTTTTTTAATGAAATTTTAAGTTTTTATTCTTATTTTTTTGCAAAATTAAAAATATGTTTTTAATGATGTTGCTTAATTAAAATGAACAACAATAAAAAACATATTGGTTGTAGTCAATATGTTCTTTTTATTGTATACTATTTAAAATGAAATTTAGTAGAACTCATAGGTTTAAAAATCAAACTCTTTTTAAGATAAAAATTATTTTATTACATCAAGAAGTTTTAAATCAATTCTGCCTTTTTCATCAACAGACAACACTTCAACTTTTACCTTATCGCCAACATGAACAACATCTTCAACTTTGTTAACATGGTCTTTTGAAAGTTTAGAAATGTGAATCATTCCCTCTTTATTAAACGCAAACTGAACGAATGCTCCAAAGTTTGCTGTTTTTATAACAATACCTTCAAACTGTTGCCCACTTTCTGTTGGGGTGACAATTTCAAGAATGATTTGTTTTGCACGCTCGCACATATCTTTATCTTGACTTGCAATGGTGGTTTTTCCGTCATCATCAATATCAATTTTTACGCCAGTTTCGGCAATAATTTTATTGATTGTCTTTCCGTTTTTACCAACAACATCACCAATCTTTTCAGGGTCAATGTCAAAACTTATTATCTTTGGTGCATATTTGGAAAGTTCTTCTCGTGGTCTATTTATGGCAGTTAGCATTTTATCTAGAATATATCTTCTTCCCTCTTTTGCCTGCATGAGTGCGTGAGATAAAATGTCTTTGTCTATGCCTTTAATCTTGATGTCCATTTGAATGGCTGTTATTCCATCGGGTGTTCCTGCAACTTTAAAGTCCATATCACCAAAAAAATCTTCTTCGCCTTGAATGTCGCTTAGAACAACAACCTTTCCGCTTTTTTCATCTTTCATCAGCCCCATTGCAATTCCGCTGACTGGCGAGCGAATTGGAACACCTGCGTCCATAAGTGCAAGACAGGTTGCACAAACGCTTGCTTGAGATGTTGAACCATTACTACTTAAAACTTCGGTCACTGTTCTTATTGCATATGGAAACTCATCTTCATTTGGCAAAACTGGCTGAATTGCTCTTTCTGCAAGAGCACCATGTCCAATCTCTCTGCGCCCTGGCGCTTTGAGAGTACGAACCTCGCCACTTGCATATGGTGGCATATTATAGTGATTCATATATCTTTTTTGAACCTCATCATCAAGTCCATCAAGTTGCTGTGCATCGCTAAACATTCCAAGAGTAACCGTTGCGAGTGCCTGTGTTTTTCCACGAGTGAAAACAGCACTTCCATGAACTCGTGGCAAAATGCCAACCTCACTCCAGATTGGGCGAATTTGGTCAAAAGTTCTGCCATCAATTCTTCTGCCTTTATTTAATGTGTTATCTCGCACAACTTTTTTTGTAACCTGACCAACAATATTTGCTATGAACACCTCTTGTTCAGGAAAAACATCTTTGAAATGCTCTCGCACATTTTCTAGAACATTAGCGCAATTTTCAATTCTCTTATCGTTTTCCGTTTCTTCAAGTGCTTTTTGAAGAAGTGGCAGAGAGTATTCTTCAATTTCTGTTTGTATGTTATCAAAAGAGTGGTCATATTCAACCTTTATCTTTTCTTTTCCAATTTCGTGAACTATTTTCTCTTGAAACTCAACTTGTTTTTTTATTTCTTCATGTGCAAACAAAATTGCTTCAATTATTTTTTCTTCGCTGACTTCATCAGCACCCGCTTCCACCATGACAATTGCATCTTTGGTTCCACTTACCGTTAAATGCAAAGAACTTTGTTCACGCTGTTTTGCGTCTGGGTTTATTATCAGTCTGTCATCAACAAGTCCAACACTAACACTTCCAGTTGGTCCCATGAATGGTGCTTTTGAAATTGAAAGTGCAATTGAACTTGCCAGCATTGCAAACGGTTCAGGAGAAACATCTGGGTCAACAGATAAAACTGTTGCAACAACAGTTATGTCATGATGAAAATTTTTTGGAAAAAGTGGTCTTAAAGGTCTATCAATCAGTCTAGCTGCCAAAATAGAACTGTCAGTCCTGCCCTCGCGCCTTTTATATCCACCAGGAATTTTTCCCACTGCATACATTTTCTCTTCATAATCAACTGAAAGAGGCAAAAAATCAACTCCGTCACGCACTTTGTCTGCCACATTGACATTGCACATAACCACAGTGTCCCCACATTTCAAAACGCAACTGCCATCACTGAGCCCTGCATATTTGCCAATCACAACGCTTAAATTTCTTCCTGCAATTTTTGTTTCATACACCTTGTGTTCCATAATTATATCCTTTTAACAAAAATAAAAGGCGAAGATAACTTTATCTTCGCCAATTTTGATTATCTTATTTCAAGTTTTTCTTTCAAAGCACGATATTTTTCAAGATCAGTCTTTTCAAGATAACGAAGAAGTCGTTTTCTCTGTCCAACCATTTTCAAAAGTCCACGACGAGTGTGGTTGTCTTTTGGGTGAGTTTTTAGGTGCTCTGTTAGGTGTCTTATTCTCTCTGTTAAGAGAGCAACTTGAACCTCTGTTGAACCTGTGTCGCCTTCTTGTCTTTGAAATTCTTTGATAATTTCACTTTTTGCTTTCATTTTTTATACTCCTTTTTGCAAAATTTTATTTCCCAAAACTCAAAGATTGAGGTGGAGTTATTCCAAAATCTGTGAGAATGGTATATTTAAATTTATCATAATTTGGTGATTTTGTAAAGAGTTTACGCAAAAAATTTCTCTTTTTTCGCAAGCAACTCATCAATGCCAAAAACATAAAGCGAAATGTCATATGGGTTTTTCATGAACGCCTTTTTGTTGCCAATATTGTGAACCAAAACGCTTTGAGATTGTGTTCCACATCCAATAGTGGTTGAAACATGCTCCATTTTGTCTTTCATGAAGCGACAGCCCATGTTTTCAATGGTCCACCCAACATTTTCAAAACACCCTTTTTCAACTTCGGTACATTTAACAAAATATGGTTTAAAGCCCTTTTCAAGCATATATTTATTCGCAAAATCTAAAAGTTGTCGCTGTTTTTTGATGTGTTCTGCGTTAATGACGTCTGGCTCGGTGATATTTGGACAATGAACAGAAAAAAGGTCAATATTTGACGCACCAAGTTCGGTTGCAAGTTTCAGGTTTCTTGCAAGTTGCAACTCTTTTTCATCCTGCAAGCCGACAACAAGTTCAAAACTTGTTTCAAAGCCATAGCCTATGATTAACTTGTATGCATTATAAAAATCTTTAAACTCAAATCGTCTGCCAAGTTTTCGCAGAGTAACTGTGTTAAAAGTGAGTTCGTTTATGATAATTCTTGTTACATTATATTTCTTCAAAATTTGTAATTTTTGTTCTGTAACAAATGCAGGTGCTCCTAGTTCAATGGTTATGTTGCTTAGTTGATAACTTACCATTTTAAGCAAGCTCTCTATCTCCTCTTCATCAAGTGCAAGCAAATTGCCTGTGAAACAGATGTTATTTACCATATAATATTTATTTTCGATAATTTGCTTTGCCTGATTTAGTTCTTTATAAAGCGCATCAATAAAATATGGATATATGTCTTTGTTTTTGGTTTTATCATACATCACATTTGTGCAATTAAAACAACGCCAAGCACAAAAAGGAATGTTTATCACAAGATTGACTTCTTGGTCATTGTGAACAAGCGTCAACTCATGAGCAATTGCTTCTTTTAATAGTTCTGCTTTGTTTCTGTCTAGATAAGCATGAAAATGCAAGTAGTTAACAAGTTTTTCAATGGGAATCTCTTGCTCTTGCATCAATTTTTTTATTGCTGGCACAGGGTATTCCAAACGAAAAGCCTCTGTCCATGGAAGGACAGAGTAGTCTTTGGGTTTTGTTTTTGCTTTTGGAATACGAAATCTTGCCATTATTTTTCCTTTAATATGTTCTTAAAATAAGTGATAATTTGTTATAAAATGGGGATTTTTCAAGTAAACTGCTTGCTCCCTTGTTTACCTCAATGAAATAGTCGCTTATTGAGTTGTGAATTGTTATGATGCCAATTTGCTCAAAAGTGTTTATACAAGCAACAAACTGCACATAATTTATTGCTTTATTCAATTTTTTTAATTTGTTAAAAAAGTTAAAATCATCAAAACCAGAAATTTTTTGCTTGCTTGCTGTTTTTATTAGATTAAAATATAGCCCAAAAGTTTTTCTTGACAAATCTATCATTCTAAATGGAGCAAATAAAAATGGTGAACTTTGAGGAAGATAAATTTCTGCCTCTGTTTTATTGTTTAGTGTTACGATATATGCTTCATCAAGAACGCTGTCTAGCAAAACTATGCGGTTAAAGTTGTTTAGATTATTAAAAATGCTTGGACACAAACAAAGTGTGTTGAAACCATTTGAGTTTGTGAGATGCAAATATTCTGTGCAGACAATTTGATTTTTATATTTTGTTTTTTCCAAAAAGTCTTTATAACTTTGCAAAGTGTTTGCGATAATCAAAGTTCCATAGAGTGAATTTTGCGAGCAAAGCAGGTCATCAAGTTTGTCTTTTCGGTATGTGTTATATTTTGCTGTGTTGCCATAGGATGAAAGAGAAAGTTGTTTGATATATTCCCCACCTATTCTTTCGGCGCTTACATTTGGATAATCTGCAAGTTGTGCAAGTTTGATTATTCCTTTACAAGTTTTTGAGCCACGATAGTTATCTACTTGAAGTTCAACAAGTGCCTCTTTTTTTGAGTGCTGACTTAAAAGATTATAATATTCTGGTTTATTGAAACAAATAAGCGTTAAGTTTGGCATTTGAGCCATCAAGTGCTGTGCGTGATTTTTCATTGGAGAACAAACAACTTTATCAAAAGTTATTTTAAAAAGCGGAACTGGGTTTTGACAACCAAAAGGCTCTAACCTGTTAAAACTTTCAATAAACTGTGAATTGATGTCTTTTGCGTCAATTTCCAAATCAAACTCTTCGTATGGAACAATTTCATTGTTTTCATACTCTTGGCTGACAAGTTTCTCTACCTCTTGAATGAAACTGCTTATTTTATCTTTTTCAACGGTCATCCCCGCTGCCATGGTGTGTCCACCAAAAGCGAAAAGAATATTTTCCATTTTAGACAAAATTTTGTGAACATTTATGCCAGCAACACTTCTTGAAGAACCTTTGTAGAAATCTCCTTCAAGCCCAAGCAAAAATGTTGGTCTGTTAAATTCATCTGCAATTCGTGAGGCAACAATTCCCAAAATGCCTATGTTCCAATTTTCTTTTGCAAGAACAATTGCCTTATGATTTGCAAGGTTAAGTTTTTTTATTTCTCTTATGCAATCTTCATAGACAATGTTGCATATATCTTGTCTTTCAGTGTTATATTCCAAAAGTTCTGCAATCAGTTTTTGTGCCTTTTGCCTGTCTTTCTCTAAGTATAAGTTAAGACTGTGCTGAGCGTTGCCCATTCTGCCTGCTGCATTGATTTTTGGAGCAAGTTTGAAAGATACATCTTGACTGGTCATCTTTTTTGTGATTTTCATTTCTTTTGCAAGCATTGCTACGCCAAGTGGAAAATTTTGAAGTGGTTGGTTAAGCCCAAATTTCACAATTGCCCTATTTTCATCTAAAAGTGGAACAATGTCGGCAACGGTTGCAAACGCTGTGATTGGCAAATATTTCATTGCCGTTTCTCTGTTTGAAAGTGCTTCCACAAGTTTGAAAGCAACACCTGTTCCACAAAGTTCGTTAAAAGGATATTTTTGATTTGGGCGTTTTGCGTTTATAATCAAGCAATCTGGAAGAATCTCAGGGCAATCATGATGATCGGTTACAATAACATCAATGCCACGACTTTTTATGTATTCAACTTCATTTACGCCTGTGATTCCACAATCAACGGTTATGATTAGGTTTGGGTTAAAGCGGGCAATCTCTTTATCTAGTGCCTCAATGGTCAGCCCATAGCCGTCAACATATCTGTTTGGCAAAAATGCATCAACAGTGGCTCCAAGTTTTTTGAAATAGTCAAGCAAAATGTAACTTGCACTGATTCCGTCAACATCATAGTCACCAAAAATTAGAATTCTTTTGTTTTCTTGAATTGATATTTTTATCTTTTCAACAACTTTATCCATATCGGCAAGAAGCATTGGATTATGTAAATCGTTTAGCGAAGGGTTTAGAAATTTGTGAATTTCCCTGTCTGTTTTGATATTCCTTAATAACAAAAGATTTGCAACATATTCCGTTACCGAAAATTTTGTTGCAATTTCTTTTATTCTATTTTCATTTATGTCTGGACAAGTTAACCTTCTAAACTCCATTTGCTAACCTTTTAAAAATAGCCCTTAGCATAAGGGCTTATTTCACAGGGTCTGCCGTTGTTTCAACAACCGGACTACCCTTTTCTGTTTTTTGTGTGTTTTGTGCTTTGAGTTTTCTCTTGTCAAAGCGTGAATTTGTTATAATTTGAGCCCAAAGTGGTGCTGAAATAAAGATTGCCGCATATGTTCCAACAATAAGTCCAAAAATGATTGGGATGATGAATTCTTGAATTGCTGACACACCAATGATTGCAAGAAAAACAACTGAAATGATGGTTGTAAGAGATGTGTAAAACGTTCTTGTCAAGGTTTCACGGACAGAAATATCTGCAATTTCTTTGTTTGACTTTCCTGCAAGAGTTTCTTTTTTCATATTCTCACGAACACGGTCAAACACAACAATGGTGTTGTTAACAGAGTAACCAAGAATGGTGATAAGTGCTGCTATGAATGCTGCGTTGATTTCAATTCTAAAAATAAGAACCAAAGCGCACATTAATAAAACATCGTGGAATAAGGTTATCACGGCAGAAAGTCCACCAACAAGGTCAAATCTTACTGCCACATAGACAAGAATTGCAACAATCGCAATGGCAAGCGCTAAAAATGAATTTGTTAAAAGTTCACCTGTTGCGCTTGCACTTTTGGTTTCTGCTGTTGTAACAGTGAAATCATTTGTTAAAATGGTGCCAAGTTGTTCTTCAAGTGCAAGTTGAACAGCAGTGTTAACATCATTCATTTCATCGGTTGTAAGTCCACCAATGTTTTGATATTGAAATTCAAAATATGCCTCTTCACCTGAGCCAACAATTTGGCTTCTTGCAATTCCTGTTGTAACTCCGTTGTCACGAAGCACGCCTTCAATGGTGTTTTCAACTTGGTTTCTGGTGCTTTCATTTTCAATTTGCGAACCAGTTTGAATTGTCATAACATTTCCACCAGTGAAATCAAGCCCAAGATTAAATCCTATGGTGCAAAGAAGAATCACTCCAACAACAAAGATTGTTGCACTGAATATCCAAAAATATTTGCTAAGTTTTGTCGGTTTAAATTTTTCACTTTTAAAGTAAGCCCCAATTTTAGAAGGTGCTTTTGCTTTGTTATTTTGCGTCATTAAATGCCACCTCCCTTCTCAGTGAATAGAACTCTGCTTTATTTGGGTTTAGAGCATAATACATATTAATAAGTCCTCTTGTTACGATAAGCGCTGTGAACATTGATACTGCAACACCAATAAAGAGCGTCATTGCAAATCCTTGAATTGAACCTGTTCCAAATATCATAAGAATGATAGATGCAATAAATGTTGTGATGTTTGAGTCTATGATTGCTGGCATACCCTTTCTGAAACCTGTTTTGATTGCTGTTGATAATCTCTTGCCCGTTGCATATTCTTCTTTGATACGCTCAAAGATGATGATGTTTGCGTCAATTGCCATACCAATGGAAAGAATGATTCCTGCAATTCCTTCAAGTGTTAATTGAACAAATGGAATTGCTTGAAGCAAGAACATAACAAAAATCACATAGAAGCAAAGTGCAAAACTTGCCATAAAGCCCATCATCTTATAGCGCCAGCAAAGGAATGCAAATATCAAAATCATTCCAACAATACCTGCAATAAGACTGTATCTTAGCGCATCAACACCAAGTGTTGCACTGATAACTGATGTTTCACCCCAAGAGATGTTAACAGAAAATGTTCCGCTCATGATTTGCAGAGCAAAATCTTCTGCGCTTTGTTGATCATAACTTCCAGAAATGAATGTTGAGCCACGGATTGCACTCTCAACTGTTGGTTGAGATATGAGCTCGCCATTTGAGTAGATGTAAATTGTTCCATCGCCGCTCGCTGCATCTGAAGTTAATTCATAAAACAGTTGTTCACCTTCGGCTGTAAACTCAACCACAACACCCCACTCTGGTGTGCTGCTGCTTGAACTTGTTGTTTGATAACTTGCATAAACATTTCTTATGTGTTGACCCGTTATAACCGCTTCTGCACCATCTTCATTACTCAATTTAAACTCAATTTGCGCAGGTGTTCCAATGAGGTTCAAAACAGCCTCTGGGTCATCAATGTCTGGAACTTCCACACGAATTTTTGAACCCTGCTGAATGGTTACTTGTGCCTCGGTGTAGCCCTCATCGGCCAAAATGTTTGAAAGTCTAGTTACTGTTGCGTTTAGTTGTGTGTTAAAATCGGCATCACTTTCGCTGTCTTCAAGTGGACTTGCATCACCAACAAGCAAAACACCGCCCTTGATATCTAAGCCCAGTTTGATTGCGTTTGCAAAGCCGTTATATGTGTAGTTTGTGAAAGGTATGTCAAATGTGCAAAATGTCAAGACAAAACCCAAAATCATAAACACAACTAAGAATATGAAATTTTTTATTGCTGTTGGCTTGTTCATTAAAGCAAAACTCCTCTTAATATTTTTTTATTATACCCGAAGATAGCCAGTTAGTCAATTGAAATTTAACAAAAAAATCTTCTTTTTTCTTAATTATTGACAAAACTATCAAATTAAAAACATCATATTTGCTTTTTTATATTGCATAGAATAAATAAAAACAAGGAGAAAAGATATGGCAAACAGTTCAACTTTAACTGAAAACAAAAGAAATTCTGTGATTTTAAATGTTATTAAAGGTGCATTTTGGGGTGTGGCTTTTTCGCTTGTTTGCGTTTTAATTTTTGCTTTTATTATAAAATTTACATCAATTTCAGAAAGCGTGATTCAACCTGTTAATCAAGTTATAAAAGGCGCAAGCATTTTGTTTGCTTGCTTTATTGTGGGAAAAAAGATTAAACAAAACGGATGGCTTATTGGGCTTTTGACTGGACTTTTATATACCGTTTTATCCTTTTTAATATTTTCCAT
>CALWKH010000015.1 GCA_944381195.1 uncultured Clostridia bacterium | reverse complement strand
TTAAAGTTTTTCTTGTCTTTTTCACGAACCTTAACAAGTCCACTTTGCCACTTTCTGCCTTGAATATGGTCTGTTCTAATGAAATATAAATCGCATTTAAAGCTCTTTGGCAGAACAACCTCGGCAACAAGCCCGTCTTTGACAACTTTGCCCTTATCAAGTTTAAGTTCCTTTGTTGTCTTTGGCATATAGGCAAGACTCAATTCATGATTGCCTTCCGTGAAAACATCAAGCACCTTATCTTTTGCAACAATAACTGCACTCCACCCTTCATCAACAACAAGTTTTTGACCAATATTAATTTTTGCATAACCAGAACAAAACGGCTGAATTAAAATGTCTCGCCGTTTATTTGGAAGGGTTAGAACCTTTTTGTTGAACATCTTTTTGAAAAAATTGATTATTCCCATTTTTTATCCTTTGCTTGATTATATCACAAAAGATAAAAATTAAGCAACAAAAAAACAATGTTTAAACATTGTTTTCAGTTAAAACAATTTCCAATTAATGAAACCTTGTGCTCTGCGTCTCTGATGCTTTGTCTGTTTTTTACAAGCTGTCCTTCGGCAAGGTTAACTCGGCTTGATGCCTCATGGCAAACCTTGTGTATAACACTTGTGAATTCTGCCCTCATTTCTTTGCAGTCCTCGGTTGGCAGAAGGGAAATTTCCAAACTTGTTTCACATTCTTCAACAGCCTCTTCAAAGCGTTTTTCAATTTTTCTCGCTTTGTCTGTTACTTTTTTAAGTTCTTCAATTTGCTTTCTGCATTCCCCAAGTCTTGTGTTTGCATCTTTTGCATATGGTTTAATTGCTCTTTCAAACTTAAATGCGTTCAAATTTGATGCTATCTTTTGCTCTTCAATTTGCTCACCAAAAGTTAAAATGCTTCCTTCAAGCCCTGCAAATGATGTGATATTTTTCACAATCAAACCTTGCACTTCTTCTCTTAAACCTTTAAGTGCATCAAGTTCTTTTTTTGCTTTATCAAAAAGTTTTTGTGTTTCTTCTTCTGCTTTCTTTACCCTGCTGTCCTCAGTTGAATCATAATATTCTTTTACTGCGTGGTCAACAATTCTAATCAGTTGAATTTTTCTTTCAGTTTCATCTTCTTTTAATTCCTCAGCGTTGAATTCCACGGAAAAAGTATAATCTGGGTCAAAAACAATTTCTCCATTTTCAATTCTACTTTGAATTTCGTTTATCAAAAACAACTGGTCTTTACGGTCAAATTCATCTAAATTTTGAACATGAATGGCAACAAGTTCCATTTTCTCCAGTGTATTTTTGATTGCTGAACGCTTTACTCTGCTTATATCCATAATTTTTTCTCCTTATAAAAATATTATATCTCAAAAAAAATGATATTTCAATACCCAATTTTGAAAAAGATTAAAATTTTTTGTTTTTCGCTAAAATTTTCTTTTATATTGTGTGTTTCATTTTCATATAAATAGTTGAAAAGGAGTCAAAAATGAAATATTCAAGTTTTATTGGTAAAAAAGTTGTGCTTATATATGAAGGAAAAGTGGACAGTTATGTTTTGGATGTCGTGATAAAAAACAAATATCTTTCACGACTTTTGCTTGCCGACATTGAAGAAGAAACAAAAAAAGTGGTGGACAGAAAAGACATATATAAAATTGGCGAAGATGCCATTTTGATTCGCAACGCAAGCAAAATAACGCAAAGTGAGCCTTTCATCACAGAGACATTCATGGGAAAAAGCGTTTTCGACATCGACGGCAACTCCCTTCAAACAGTGAAAGACATTGAGTTTGATAAAAATTTTAAGATTTCTTATCTTGAAACAGAAAAAACAAAATTTAACTTCCAAAACATCATTTCAAATGAAAGCGCAATCATCATAGACAGAGATTCAAAACACAAAAAACATCACTTCAAGCCAAAAGCCCCACAAATTCCACTTTCGCCTTCGTCGCAGGTTGTGAACATTCTTGAAACAAAAATTCCGCCTCGCATCAGTTCAAAAAACAACCTGATTGGCAGAAAACTTTTGAAAGATTTGGTTGGCTATAACAGCACCCTTATTGCACGAAAAAACTCAATCATAACACCGCACATTCTCGCTCTTGCAAAACAGCACAATGTTCTAAGCGACCTTTCACGCTTCACCTATTAACGCAGACAAAAGTCTGCTTTTTTTATAAATTATTCGCTTTTTTAACAGTTTGTTTTTAACTGTTTACTTTTTAACAGTCCGCTTTTTTATAGTTTGTTTTTATATATAGCCCATTTTTTATTGTCTGTTTTTACATACAGTCTGTCTTTTTTGCGGTTTGCTTTTAAATAAACAGTTTTTATAAATAGTTCCCTTTTTAATAAACTGGTTATCTTTAATAAAAAAAAGAATTACACTCCCACCCTTTCGGCTTTTCCTTGTTTAACAAGGTCAATGTAATTCTTAGCGTTAAAATACCATAATAAAATCAAAAAGTCAACCATTTTTATAAATAGTCTATATTTTTAAACACAGTCTGCCTTTTATAAACTAGTTTAAATCTTAATAAAAAAGAATTGCAGTTCGGACCTTTCGTCCATATCTTGTAAAACAAGACCAAAGCAATTCTTGATATTAGAATACTATACTAAAATCAAAAAGTCAATAATTTCTAGTCAAAAAACTTAAAAAATGATGATAACGCTGGAATTTTTCACACATAAAACTTAATTTTTGTTAACACAATTTTTTTGTTATGTTATAATAAATTTATGATAAACTTTATAATCGCACAAGTGCTGGGAGCAATCGCTCTGGTTTTAATTGTTATCTCATATTTTGTTAAAAAGAAAATTTCTTTTTTATTTCTTCAAATCATAGCAAACTTGTTCTATGGTTTATCTTTTATTTTCAGCAGTTCTTTGGTTGCTGGCATTAACTCAATTATTTCTATTTTACGTGTTGTTCAACTTTATTTTTATGAAAAAGCAGGCAAAACTGCTCCGCCGTATATTATTATAATTTACTCAATTATATACATCATTGTTGGCATAATTTTCTTTAACAATATTCTAGACATAATTCCAATCATAACACCAATCATATTTACCATTGCAATGTCCATGAAAAACATGCAAATGGTAAGATATTTGATGCTTCCTCCAAACGCACTTTTGGTTTTTTATGCTGTTATGTGCCAGGCTTACACCACCGCAATATTAAACTTTGTTGAAATAATTGCACTGATTGTTGCTATAATCAAATTTTCAATAGACAAGAAAAAAGAAAGAGCAAATGAAAATGATGCTCCCGAAATTCACACGCAATAATTTTTGATTAAAATTATATTTAACATGACTTATCAAAATTTAAAAAAATATGTTTTCACATTTGAAAAATTTAATTTTTTTGCATGATTTTTCTACTCTTTATGATATAATGAGATAAAACAAAATGGAGGAAAAAATGAAAGTTGTTTTATTTAACGGAAGTATGCGACCAAATGGCAACACCAATTTTGCTTTGGAAGAAATTGCAAAAGTTTTAAACGAAGAAAATATTGAAACAGAAATTTTGCAAATTGGCAACAAGCCCATTCGTGATTGCATTGCTTGTGGTGGGTGCGCGACCACAGGAAAATGCGTGTTTAATGATGATGTTGCAAACGAGTGGATTGAAAAAATGAAAACAGCAGACGGCTTTGTGATTGGCTCACCCGTCTATTTTGCACATGCAAGCGGAAGGCTTTTGAGTATTTTGGACCGTGTGTTCTACGCAGGCAAAAAACATTTTGCGGGCAAGGTTGGAGCAAGCATTGTGGTTGCGAGGCGCGCAGGAGGAACATTCTCACAAGACTGCATCAACAAACATCTTTTGCTTTCAAATGTCATAGTTGCAAGTTCGACCTATTGGAACATTGCATATGGCAAAGCACCTGGCGAAGTTTTAAAAGATGAAGAAGGTATGCAAACAATGAGAAACCTTGCAAGAAACATTGCATATGTTTTAAAGTGCTTGCAGGCGGGAAAAGAAAGTGGAATTATGCCACCACAACTTGAAAGGAGGAATTAAAAATGGCAGAACAAACAAAGAAAAAACTTTCTAA
Source organism: uncultured Clostridia bacterium (assembly GCA_944381195.1). Lineage (GTDB taxonomy): Bacteria > Bacillota > Clostridia > Christensenellales > UBA1242 > UBA7584. The sequence goes on along the minus strand of CALWKH010000015.1, from coordinate 12,384 downwards.
AACAGCAAAATGGCTGATTGCAATTGGTGTGATTGTTGTTGTGCTTGCTTGCTTTTTGCTGATTTGGTTTTTTGGGCACAGCCACCCAGAGTTTGATGAGGCAAAGCAAAGTGAATTCACCATTCCAGGCTTAAGTGACGGAGTTGTTCCGCAGGGGCTTTGCTATGTTGAAGATGAAGACATCTATCTTATGAGTGGTTACATGAACAACGGCTCTAAAAGCAGAATTTATGTTGTAGACGGCGAGACAAAGGAAACAGTCAAATATTTTACAATCAGTGGAGTTTCCGAAGAGTTTGAAAACGGACATTTTTGCGGTGTTGCCAGCAGTGGAAATTTTGTTTGGCTTGCAACAGATGACCATTGTTTTTCATTCAGTCTTGAAGAAATCATGACGGTTGAAAATGGCTTCACAGTTGAGCCAATCAGTTATTTTGACACAGGCACAGGCGCCGACTTTTGCTTTTCAGATGACACCTATCTTTATGTTGGCGAGTTTTTCAGAAACAATGACACCATAACAGACGAAAGCCACCACTATCAAATCAGCGAAAATGAAATCAACAAAGCAATTGCTTTTCGCTATGAAATTGACCAAAGCGCAGAAAACGGGCTTAAAAGCACCACCCCTGTTGACGCACTTTCAATTCCAAACCTTGTTCAAGGACTTGCAATCACAGACTCTGGGAAAATTGTGCTTTCAACATCATATGGACTTCCTGATTCAAACATCTATACATACGAAAATGTCTATGCGTCATCAACCACAGAAACTTTTGCTTTAAGCGAAACTGAAAGCATTCCTCTATACATACTTTCAAGTGCTAACCTTGAAAGCACCTTGGTTGCACCTTGCATGAGCGAAGGAATTGACTATGTTAACGGAAGAGTTGTTATTTTGTTTGAATCTGCTTGTGATAAATATAAACTTTTCACCAGAAACAGAGTAACCGAAGTGTTCAGTGTTGCAATGGAATAATATATAATCAAAATTCACGAAAAATAAAGCCACCAAAATTAGAAATATTTGAAACCAAAAAAATAAAGGAAAAGGAGTTATACTTTTAATTAGTAAAACTCCTTTTTTAATTAGTTTAAAAAATTACAGACAAAAATGGTGACTTTTTTGATAATAAATAAAGTTTAATTTTGCTAAATAATTTTACAATCTTTTGCAAATACATCAGCAAAAATATTTGTTTATAATTTTTGATTTTTAAAATTTATACATTTTTTAACGCAAAAAACTTGATTTTTTCATGTTTTTTATGCAAAAAATTTGCATTTATGTTAAAAAACAATTCTTGAATCAACACAAACGAAATTGCCTTTTTCATCAATCATGAATGGGTTGATATCCAGTTCTTTGATGTTTGGAAATGTTTCAACCAGTTTGCTAAGCCTTAAAAAACTTTCAATCACCTGTTGCTCATTCGCTGCAGGTTTGCCACGCACTGATTTCAAAAGATTTTTTGCCTTTGTTGCGTTTATCAGTTCTTGTGCATCAAAAAGCGAAAGTGGACAAGGTCTGAATGCCACCTCTTTCAAACTTTCAACAAATATTCCACCAATTCCAAACATCAGTTGATGCCCATAGTTTGCATCGCTGTTTATTCCCGCAATGAATTCACGGCCACCGCCACTTACCTGCTCCATGACAATGATGCCGTCAAGGCTGTCAAAAAGATTGTTTTCTTTAAGTTTGTTTTCAAGTGCAAGATATTTTTCTTCAAGTTCTTTTTCATTTTTGATTCCAACAATAACTCCGCCAATATCAGTCTTGTGGCTTACTTTTTTGCTGGACATCTTTAAAACAACTGGATAGCCAATTTTTTGCGCTTGTTTGATTGCATCTTTAACATTTAAAACGCTGGCAAACTTTGGCGTGTTTATTCCACAATTTTTCATCACATCTAAACTTTCTTTTGTCGTGATAAGTGTCCTTGCCTCTTTTTTGGCTTTTGCAAAAATTTTTTCAATTTTTTCGGCACTTATTTCAAATTCTGGTGCTTTTTCTGTAACACCTTTTAAAAAGCGTTGTCTATTAAGAAGAACATTAAAGCCTTTGACAGCATCGTCAACATAGTTAAAAATTGGAATAGAGCAGTCTGGCATCTCTTTTTTAACCCTCTCAAAAAACTCAGGTGTGGTCATGAAAACGCTGATAATTGGTTTTGTTGGGTATTTCTTTTTAAGTTTTTCAAGTTCTTGAATAAGTTCTGTGTCATGCTTTTTGGTGATGTAAAGATAGATTACCAAAAGCATATCAATCTCACTGCTCTTAAGCATTTCTTCTGCAACAGAAACATAATGTTCAAGGCTTGCGCTTGCAACAAGGTCAACAGGGTTTTTAACACTTGCTTGTGGCAAAGTAAGTTTTTTAAGTTTATCTTTCAGTTCCTCACTGAATGCTGGAACATCCATTCCAAAACTTGATGCGCTGTCTGTTGCCAAAATTCCTGGACCACCTGCGTTTGTCAAAATGCCAAGACGCCTATTCTTTGGCAAAACGCATTTATCAAGCACTTGCGCAGAATTAAACACATCTCGAAGTTCAATTTCTCTTATCACACCACAGGAAGAAAGCAAGCCATTTGCAAGATTATCACTTCCAGCAAGTGAGCCAGTGTGTGATGCCGTTGCCCTTGCTCCCGCCTCACTTCTTCCACCTTTAAGTGCAATGATAGGCTTTTTGAGTGATGTCTTTGTTGCAACTTTTCTGAACTTTTGTGGCTCGTTTATGCTTTCCATGTATAAAGCAATTTGTGAAACATTTTTGTCATCTGCCCAACACTCAAGCACGTCATTAACAGAAATATCCACTTGATTGCCCAGTGAGACCATTTGATTAAAGCCAACTTCCAGCGTATGAGAGATGTTAAAAATTCCAGTGATAAGAGCGCCAGATTGCGAAGCAAAACCAATCTTGCCTTTTTGCGGTGGCAAAGGAGCAAAACAAGCATTGAGATTTACCTTGTCATCAAGGTTAAGAACGCCCAAACAGTTTGGACCAACAACATTCATTTTATATTTCTCAATTTTGCTTTTTATCTCTTGCTCTAAAACTGCCCCATCTCCGCCAACTTCTTTAAAACCACTTGACACAATCACAACATCATGAACCTGCGCTTGATGACATTGGTCAATCACTCCCAAAACTGCACCCGCTGGCACAGCAACAATTGCAAGGTCAATTTCTCCAACAATGTCAACAACACTTTTAAAACATTTAAGTCCACCAAGTGTTTCATATTTTTGGTTAACAGGATATACCTGCCCCTTAAAATCTTTCAAGTTTTTCAAAAGTTCATTGCCAACTGAACCTTCTTTTTCGCTTGCACCAATAAGAGCAATGCTTTTTGGATATAATATTTTTTCTAATCTTGACATAATACACCTCAGCATTTATTATAAACAAAAATAAAAAATATGTCTAACAAAATTGACAACAAATTTAAAAGTTTGTAAAATATCTTTGAGGTGAAACAAAATGAAAGAAAGATACCGTGCAATTATAATAAAAAATGACAGCATACTTCTTATGAAAAGACAAAAAAATGGTAAAACTTTTTATGTTTTCCCTGGCGGTATGCGGGAAGAAAACGAAACAGAAAAGCAGTGTGTCAAAAGAGAACTTGAAGAGGAATTTGGCATTATAATAGAACCAAAACAAATGATTTATGAAATTTCGCAAAATGGCGAAAAGCAAGGCTTTTTCGTTTGTGAGTGGATAAGTGGAGACATTCACAAAACAGACGCCGAGGAATATTCTACAAATGACATCTCACTTTATGGCACATATGAACCAGTTAAACTTTCGCTTGAAAAAGCATTCAATGTTGAAAAAATATCAAAAAATACTGAAAGTAACGAGAAAAATCAAGAATTTTTTAAAAAATCAACGCAAAATTTTGCAGAAGTTACAATTTTGCCAAACGAAGTGTTTATGCAACTTCAACAAGACTTAATCACTTTTGGCATAAAGCTTAAAAGACCGCTTATTAAATTTAAATGTGCTGATTATTAAAAAACATGAAATACAGTAAACTTAATGAGTAAAAAATCAATAAATAAAAATAATATATAATTAAAAATAAGTCCGTTACAGTATCAAAATCAAAATACAAGATATAAATATTAAATTGTCATCTAACTTTTGGGGTTTACCCAAAAACACTTTGAGGCTTTTAAATCTTATAATTTTTATCTGGGCTTTTAAAATTTATTTAAGGAAATCAAAATGGAAATCAAGAAATATACAAACAAAGATGTTGGCTTTGGAAATATGTATATTATCATCACAAATGATGAGTTTTTGGTGGTAGACCCTTGCGTTAATGCGAGCAATGTTATCTCTCATATCAAAGGCAAAAAATGCAAAGGCATTTTTCTTACGCACGCACACTTTGACCACTTTTGTGAAATTGAAAGTTGGCTTGATTTTGGCAAGGTGTTTTTGCATCAGAATGCGTATATCAAACTTCAAAACGCAAGCGAAAATGCAAGCACACTGTTTGGCGCAGAGGCAAAAATTGATTTAGCAGAAAATCAGGTTATCTTTGCTGAAGAAAACATGATTATTACGGTTGGAGACAAAAAAGCAAAAGTTATGGAATTTTTCGGGCATACCGATTGCAGTGTTGGTCTTCTTTTTAATAGTGACCTTTTCTGCGGAGACTTTATTTTTGCGGGTGGCAACATTGGAAGATATGATTTGCCAACAGGCAGTGCTTTTCAGATGCGCAACTCTCTTAGAAAACTTAAAAGTCTAAACGAAAACATCACCGTTCACGCTGGACATGGTGAAGATTTTTTGCTTAAAGATTTTAATAAAAATATGTTTTACTAAAAAATTAACCATAAATTTTAAAAATGCAAGATTAAGACAATTAAAAATTAAAATAGTGGCTTTTTACCACTATTTTTTGTTTTTCCATTTCTGCATTGATAAAAATTCACATAGATTTATTATTTAAAATCTTATTTCTAAGTTGACCACAAGCACCGTCAATGTTTTCTCCAATGGTTCTTCTCACTGTTGCAGAACTGCCCATGTCTTGAAGCCAAGATACAAACTGATATGCTTGTTTTCGGCTTACTGGCAAAAGTGTTCGCTCCTTAACAGCATTGAGCGGAATCACATTAATATGGCTTGGAAAACCCTTTGTTATTTCGTGCAAATGTTTTGCACATTCGAAAGAGTTGTTAAGTTTGTCGATGAGCGCATATTCAAAAATCACTCTTCTGCCCGTTTTTTCAAAATAATATTTTGCAGCAGAAATCACATCTTCAATTTTATATGCTTTGCTGATTGGCATGATTTTTTGCCTGATGCTGTCGTTTGGTGCGTGAAGTGAAATGGTCAAGATATATGGAATTTTTTTGTCTGCAAGTTCTTTGATTTTTGGCACAATTCCACAGGTTGAAATGGATATGTTTCTTGGAGAAAAATTCACTCCCCTTTCATCACAAACAAGGCTTAAAAATTTTGTTACATTTTCAAAGTTATCAAGTGGTTCACCACTTCCCATTAAAACAAGGTTTGTTATTGCCCGCTTTTTAAGTGTTCCACCAAGAAGAGTGTTTACAAGCAAAACCTGATAGAGCATTTCGCCCGCTGTCAAGTTGCGAGCAAGTCCATTAAGAGTTGATGCGCAAAACTTGCACCCCATTCTGCAACCAACTTGTGTTGAAAGACAAAGAGTGTTTCCATATTTATATCTCATCAAAACACCCTCAATGATGTTGCCATCTTGAAGTAAAAATGCAAACTTTTCAGTTCCATCGACATCTTTTTGTGTGGTGTGAATTTGCAGTGGTTGGTCGCAAAAATTTTCACTTAATTTTTGTTTTATTTCCTTCGGCAAGTTTGAAATATCCACAAATTTTTTGCACATATACACATTTTCAAAAAGTTGTTGCGCACGAAATTTTGGCTGATTATATTCTGACATCAAATTTTGCATTTCTTCAAACGAAAGGTCATGTATATTCTGCATTTTGTTCTCCTTTACATATTTTAAAAACTCTTTCAGTGAAAAAACTTTGCTTCACTTTTCTAACAATTATTATATCACAAAAAAGCAAAAAAGCAAAATTTTTTCTGTTAAAACATAAATCTACTTTTATAAACATATAATTTTTTGAGGTGAAAAATGGAAAACTCAAAAAATCATAAACTCATTTGCGATTCAAGAAAGTTTTTGCAACTCACTGGGGTTGAAAAGGTGGAAAGTAGCAATGAAAATCAGGTGGTTTGTGTTGTTCTTGGCGTTCCACTTGTTATATTGGGAAAAGATATGCACATGAAAAAACTTGATGTTGTAGAAGGGCAAATTGAAATTGAAGGGCAAATTGACAGCATTAAATATCAAACAGAGAGAAAATCAATTTTTAAAAGGATTTTCAAATAATGCTTTTTGAAAGTGCCAATCAAGGTATCATCTTTTGTGCATTTATATCATTCGGGTTTTGCTATGCTCTCATAGACGAGTTATTTAAAACGATAAAATCAAAATTTAGAAGAAAGTTTTTAAAACACTTTGTTGACTTTTTTCGTGGTGTAATCTTTTTCTTGATATACTTCATCACTCTTTGCGTTTTAAATTTTGGACTTTTTAGATTGTTCACACTGGTTGGTTTTACCCTTGGCTTTATGATTGAACGCTTTTTTATTCGCAAGCACATTTTTAGTGCAATAAATTTTTGCAGAAACAAAATTTTGGCAAGAAAAATAAAAAAAGAAAAGGAAGGCTGATTTGAAACGCACCTTAAAAGGTGTATATCTTTTGGTGCTTGCAATCTGCCTTTCTTTTTTGTTATAATATAAAAATAAATTTTTGTTATAAATTATATTGATTAACGCAATATTTTTCATAAATGTATTAAGTTTTATAAATTTATTTTTATTATTCTTTTATTAAGACTTCATAATTTTTCATTAAGTTTTTATATTTTTGCACTATAAAACAGTGTGTATAAAATAGCGTGAGAAATCGTTATACAACTAAAAATTATTTTTAGAAATTACATTAAGTTTTAATAATTTTTAATCTTTTATTATTTTCATTAAGTTTTTATATTTTTTATTAAATTTTTATAAACTTATCAAGTCTTTATATTTTTGCGCACTATAAAACAAAGATAAAAATTTATTTTAAAAATTAAATATTTAGTTATATTTTGTGTGTTGTTTTTGAAAAATTAGAAAAATTCTAGATTTCTAAAAATTTAGCCAATTAAATTTAAGATAATTATTACACTGCATCAAATGTTGATGTTTTTTTGCTATCAACCTTTTGAGATTTATCTTCTTGCTCTTTAATTTCTTTCTCAAAAGAAATTGTTTTATCTATCCATTTTTTTCTCTTGCTTTCTGCGTCATAGAAAATCCTTTCATTTTCTGTCGGTGTTATACCTGCACGCAATTTTGCCTCGTAAACACAAATGGCAGAATCTTTTCCCATATCCACATCATTTAAAGTGCCAAGCATACTGTAAATAAAAGAAGTGCCAATTTGCCTATATTCCACCTTGGTTCCGCCAGGGATACGTGAATGAAAGGAAAAGTTCTTGTAAGGCTTCAATTTATCTTTTAAAAGGTGGTCCAAATTAGAATATGTTTTACCTCTGTTTTCTCGCAAATGTTTTTCAAGGTTAAGCATATCACGAAAAGCATTTTTTTGAGCATCAACAAGAAAAACATTTAATTCTTCATCACTTAAGTCATGAATCATAATGCAAAAATCTGCCATGTGGCTGAGAACCTCTTCTCTTTCTTCGTTATTGCTAGATTCAGCTAAAACTCTTGTTGCACATTCTTGCAGTTCTGCATATTTATAAAATAGCAATTTTGCATCATTTTGATAGATGTTATATTTTTTCATAAGTTCAGGATTAAAACCTCTGTCTATTTTATCAGCAGGAATTCCCATCACTGTTGCTAGATAGCGATAGGTCTTGTTTGTGAATTTATATGGTGTATTTATTGATTGTTTTGTTGACATCTTATCTTTTCCTCTTATTTTTCTATATATTATTTTATCAAATTTAGCAGTTTTTGTCAAGATTTGCGTTTTTTAAGATTTTGAGTTAAGCATTAAAAAATTGATATTTCTAAACAAAAATTACACATATCTTTAAACAACATCAAAGCGTTTATTAAATATAAATTATCACACATTTAAGAAATGTTTATACAAAAATCTTATTGTCATTTTTCATTCCATGCTTTTAGGTGTTTTATCAAAAAAGCATATTGTCAATGTTTACTTTTAACAGATTTGCCCTACCATTATAAATACATTATATAATCTATTAATTTAAAAATCTTTAAGCAAATTAACAATTATATTATTAACTGTAAAAAGGAATCAAATTAAAAGCATTGCTTGTTAAAAAAATGCACATATTGACTTTTTTACTAAAAAATGGTATAATTTTTATATGAAAAAAGAAAAATTTATGAATAAAAGAGAAGTTATTAAACACAATATAGCAATTAACGAAATTTTTAAAAAAGACTTGCATCCTGGTGCAAAATTTGATGAGTTCATAAAATATTATTTTGAAAATCTTAAAGACACACCATTAAAAAATTTTGAACCAGTTGTGCTTGAAAGTTTGGCAGAAAATCCACAAAAAGTGCTTTTATGGGCACAAGTTTGCAAAGATGCTGACCTTGACAAATGTGGAGAAATCATTTTAAAATCAAAAAATAAAAAACTATGTTATAATTTTGCCAAAGCGGGATATATAAAAGATATTAAACCATTTGAAAATATTATCAAAAAACAAGATGGACTTAGTTCAGACATTTTTTATCTTGTTCATTTCGCTCATGATGTCAAAGGCTCTAATGTTGAGCAACTGGAAAAAATCGCCCTGCAACTTCTTGATGAAAATCCACTTGCTATATTTGAATATTATGGTCAAATTTTCTGCAAAGATGCCTATCTTGTGGAGTATAATCAACTCAGTCGAAAAGGCAAGAAAAACATCATTAATGCAGTATCTGACAAAAACAGAACGGCTTTTTGCACAAAACTTTTTTTAACTGCCATAAAGCAGAGTTATCATCAAGGGGAAAGTTTTGATGATGACAGATTCCAAGAAATTTTACAAATCAATCAAAAAGATTTAGACTTTAACCTTATTCTGCAAGATTTGCTTCGCAATAATTTTTATTATACATCATCACAAATTCAAAAGTTTTTAATAAACACACATCAAGAAAAAAGAGTTAAATCTGAACTTATAAATTTTCCAGCCGACAGTGCAGCAAAAATTCCATACATCAATCTTTATCAAATGCTTCACAACATCAAAAGAAAACCTGGCTGTAAAACGAAAGAGTTTATGAATGCTGTTTTAAGTGAGAATGAACAAATTATGGATAGATATATTAAGACTTTCAATCCACGAGGTGTATCACACTATAAAATAAGCACCAAAAATTTTGAGCAAGACAAAAACAAAAATGCTCGTTCCTATTTTAGACAATGTATAACAGAACTGACAAAAGAGCCAGAAGTAAAAAAAGAAGATTTGGCTTGCTATATATATAACCCTTGGCTGAATGGCGCAGATGGTGGAGTTTTACAAGGCCCATTTTTCTGCGACCCTCAATGTGATAAAAAAGTAACGAAAAAAAGTAAAAGTCAAACCTTATAAAAAATAAAATAATAAAAGTATGAAAAAATTAAGTTGAAAGAAGAAATTAAATATAAATTAAAAATAGGCGCAGCATTGAAGGTGGAAATCTTGAGGGTGGATATTTTCAAGAACCCAGCCGTGCAAATGTTGCAAAAGCAATCTTAGAAAAAAGATATAAAATTTATTCATTTAAAAAAGACCAAGTCGCCAGACATAATGAAGAAGCAGACAGGCAAAAAATGTGCATTAATGGAATTGAGCAACTTTTTAACGCACAAACGAAAGAAGAAACACCAACTTTACATGGTTAGTGCATCTTGACACTTAAAAATTTTTTAAACTAAAAAAAGGAAGGCTGATGCCTTCCTTTTTTAGTTCCCGCTCCTATTTTTTACTCGAATATTTGGTTAAAGCGTCAACCAAATCGGCAACAGATGAATTTATCTGTTTGATTTCCTCTTTGGTTGCTCCCCTCGCCTTAGCCTCTTTTGCCTGTTCTTTGAGTTTTTCAATGAGAACTTTGATTTTTCTTATGTTGTTTTTTCTGCTGTTTTCAGTTGATGATTTTTCAATCTTGTCAATTGCCTTATCAATTTGAACACGAAGCTCATCTTGTTGTTGTTGCAACTTTTGATTTTGCTCATCAATCTGCTTTTGAAGTTCACTGAATGCATCGTTAACTTGACTTTCGATTGCTGGGCGGTCTTCAACTGGGGTGGTTGGTTCTTTTTCTGCCTTTTTCTTTGTTGAAGTGGTGCTCTTTGTTTTTGAAGCACCTTTCTTTGCAGAAGTTTTTGTTGCTGTTTTAGAACTTTCTGCCTTCTTTGCTCCAGTTTTCTTTGTTGTTGATTTTGCTGAAGTCTTTCCCGCTGAAGTTTTTGTTGCTGATTTCTTTGCAGAAGTTTTTGTTGTCGCTTTTTTGCCTGTTTTAGATGTTGCCTTTTTCTTTGGCGTCTTTTTCTCTTCTGTTGCTGGTGTTTCTTCTGGAGCACCCAGCAAAACGCTTTCTTGCTGTGGCTCGCCAAGCATCATCACTGGCTGACTTTCTGCAGTTTCGTTCTGCTCTGCCACATCGGTCTTTTGCTCTTCAACTGGTGTTTCTGCCTTTTGTGTTTCCACAGTTGCAAGCACATCGATGTTTTCTGGTAAACTTTCAGCTTGCTCCGATTGCTCGGCAGGCTGTTCAGTTTGTTGTTCTACCTCTGCCACTGCTTCTGTGTTTGTTTCTGCTTTTTCTTCTTTTGCTTTACCGTTTGGAGATTTTTTACCCTTTTTAGACTTTGTTTTCTTAATATTTTGCAAATCATCTTCGTCTGTCATGATAACAGAATTGTCTTCAACTGGAATCTCCTCTTGCAAAGCAAGGGTTTGACTGCCGTCTTCATCTTTGTTTTCACTTGTAACTTGCTCTTCTTTATTTTCTTCTTGATTGTTTTCTTGCTCTACTGGTCCAATGTAGTTACCATTTTCGTCATAGTATTGCGAATAATCAATCAGGTTTCCGTTCTCATCATAATATTGTGAATAGTCAATCAAGTTACCGTCTTCGTCATAATATTGTGAATAATCAATCAGGTTACCGTCTTCGTCATAGTAGTTTTCGTCTTGTTGCAATGCGTTTTCAGTGGTCATCAAGTTTGGTTTGCCCACATCTTCACTTGGCGCCTGCTCATCTTCTGGAATGGTTTGCTCTGGCTGTCCAGCATATTGCGAATTTACATCTTCTTGCTCTGTAATTTGCTCCTGTTGGTCTAACATTTGTTCTGGCTGACTGTTTTCTTCTGCAATTTGAGGTCTAAAGTTTTCGCTTGCCTTTGCCTTCTTCAATGAAAGATTGCTTATTTCAAGGTCTTTTTCTGCAATAACAGCATCTTTGTTCTCAAGTTCACGAGAAATGTTTTGCAATTTTGCTTTGAGGTCTACAATTTGAGTTTGATATTCTTTCATTGCATCTGCATTTTCTTCGCTTACCTTGTCATTAAGAGTGTCATAAACTTTAACCGCAAAGGTGTTGTATTCTGATTTTAAAGCCTTTTCAACTTCGTTCTTATCTTTGTCAATCAAATCTTTACGTTTTTGAATTTCAGCCTTACATTCATTGATAACAACTTGCTCTTTGCTTAAAAGTGATTTAAGGTCTTTTTCAATTAAAGCACGTTTTTCCATTTCATCCTTGATTTGACGGCGGTTATAGTTGATTTCCACACGGTTTGTGGTTTCAGCAATTGCTTTGTCAAGTCTTTCAAGGTTTTCTTTGATGGTTTGAAGTTTCCTGTTTGCCTCTTTTTCAATTTCATCCATGTTTGCTTCAGACTGGCTTTGTTTCTTTTCGTATTCTTGAATTTCGTTTTCAATTCCAATCTTTTTCATCAAGAAGTTTTCACTTTCACTAACAGCACGAGTGATAAGTTGTTCACCGTCAACCCCAAGGTCTTCAAAGTTATATGGGCTGTGAGAAATTGCATTATATTTGCTTTGTTCAAGAAGTTGTTGTTCTTCAAGTGCTTTCTTTTCAAGATATTCTCTCAAAATTGGAATACCTTCGTCAATTTCCTTTTGTGTGAACAGAACTTCATAGTCAATGCTGTCTGGCATGGTTGCAACAGCACGGTTAACATTTCTTACAAAGGTGTTAAACACTTCATAGATTTTGTTGTTAACAACATTAATACGAAGTTGAACTGCCATAACAAACAAGACAGCAAGCATAATCACAATTGCTGGTGTTGT
>CALWKH010000014.1 GCA_944381195.1 uncultured Clostridia bacterium | reverse complement strand
CATTGTTATGGGCAAAAACACTTTTCTTTCAATTGGAAAAATTCTTCCAAATAGGCACACAATTTTGGTTAGTAATTCTCTCAAAATTGAAGAAGAAAATTGTCACACTATTCAAAATTTTAAAGAATTTTTGGAGAAAAATAAGAACTCAGAAGAAGAAATTTTTGTTTGTGGTGGTGAAAGCATATATAGACAAGCTCTCCCTTATGCTAAAAAGTTTTATCTAACTTTAATTGACACTGAAGTTGAAAATGGCGACACATTTTTCCCAAAAATAGATTTAAGTCATGCTGAAACAGTTTATGAAAAAACTGCCAACCCATCATTCAAATTTTTAATCCTTGAAAGACAGCTTTCACTAAAAAATGACGAAAAAATATTACAATAAAAAAAGTTCATATTTTTTGTGAACTTTTTTAATTTTTTACCAATTTATTGAAATTTTATAATTATTCTTTTCAAATTAAGTTTAATTTTCTTAATTTCATCATTGTCAACTATTACAAAACTTTGTTTTTATAAATTTAAAAACTAGTATTAAACGCTTAAATACAGACTTTAAAAAGGGTTATTTTATGCTGAATCTATTTGGTTTTATTTTACTATAAGCTTATAATATATCATTTTGTTTTGTTTATATGAAAAGGGCGGTGAGCTTAAAAAGTTAACAAAAATTTAATGGTTTTCATACAATACCAAGATGTATGGAGGTAACAAATGCGGATAATTTGCTTCAAATCGCCAAGATGCCTGAAAAAGATTTTTAAATGGCTTTTTTTCAAACAATACATAAAAAGATAAAAACCACCAACGGTGGTTTTTCTTATTGTTGCTTCATTTTTTTAATACAACGAGTGCAAACAGTCATCTTTACAGCATTGCCATTTTCGTCTTCCATGTGAACAGTTTGCAAATTTGGGTGGCGAGGAGTGTTAGTTCTTCTAAGCACCCACTTACTTTGGCGTTTAACTTGATTGCCAGCCATTTTAGTCTTGCCACAAATTGCACATTCTTTACTCATTTTAAGCACCACCTGTGTGTTTTGTTTTAATAATGTTTTTATATTGTAACATAAAAAAATAAATAAAGCAAGGTATTTTTAAATATTTTAATAAAAAACGCTTGATAAATTTTTAAATATTTAGTAGAATAAAAAAGGTATATTTCTTATATCATAGTTATATACAAATCTTTGATTAAAATAAAGGAGAATAAATGTCTGTCACAACTTCCAACTATTATGGAAAAATCATGATTTCTGACGATGCTATTGCAACCGTGGCTGCTTCTGCAGCATTAGATTGTTGTGGTGTTGTGGACCTTGTTAGCAAGAAACTTTCAGACAATTTTGCCGACCTTTTCAAAAAACAACAACTTGGCAAGGGTGTTAAGGTTTTAACAAGTGAAAACAGAATTTTTATTGACCTTTTTGTTATTTTAAAATATGGAGTGTCCATCAGTGCTGTTGCAGAATCTTTGAAAAACACTGTTAAATATAAGGTGGAAGAGTTTTCTGGTATGATAGTGGACACTGTTAATGTTAATGTGGTTGGAGTAAGAGTTTAATCTTCCTTCAATTTTTCCTTTTTAATTTAGAAATTTAATGTAGGTGTTATAAAAATGCAAAAAATAAATGGTGCAATACTAAGAAAGATGGTTATTGGTGCTTATAACTATCTTGAGGCAAATAAAAAATATATAGATTCTTTAAATGTATATCCAGTTCCTGATGGAGACACTGGAAACAATATGTTCTTAACCTTTAAATCAGCCACAAATGAAGTCAACAACTGTGCAACAAACAACATGGACGCACTTAATGAAGCGCTCAGCAAGGGTGCGCTTCGTGGTGCAAGAGGAAACTCTGGAGTAATTCTTTCTCAAATTATCAGGGGTATTGCAAGTGAACTTATGCTTCACCAAGAACCAACGACAAAAATTTTTGCACAAGCAATGCAAAATGGTGCAAGAATGGCATATAAAGCTGTTGCAATTCCAAAAGAGGGGACAATTCTCACCGTAATTCGCGTAATGGCAGAGGCGGCGGAATCTGCTGCAAAGAAATTTCCAGAGTTTGAAGACTTTTTCAAACAAATTCTATCAACGGGTGAAGAGATACTTGAACAAACACCCGAAATGCTTCCTGTTTTGAAGGCTGCAGGAGTTGTTGATGCTGGTGGGCGTGGAATTTTGACAGTTTTCCATGGCTTTTATAAAGGTTTGACAAATGAAGGTGATTTAACCATTGAAATGGATGCAACGGCAAAGAAAATTGAAGAAGTTGAGCAGTTTCACATCAACTTTGAAGATTTGGCAGAAATTGAATTTGGTTACTGCACCGAATTTATGATAATTCACATGAATAAAAAGACCACCGAGTCTGATATTGATAAACTTCGTGAAAAATTGATGGCAATTGGTGATTCCGTTATTTGTGTTGGTGATTTGTCTCTTATTAAGATTCATGTTCACACAAATGAACCAAACAGAGCGCTTGGATACGCTCTTGAAATGGGTGAAATTTGGAATATTAAAATTGAAAATATGCTTGAACAGAATAGGGAACTGAAGAAAAAACAAGCACAAATGCAACAGGCACAAAAAGCTTTTGGAATGGTTTCTGTTGCTGCGGGAGAGGGAATTGCTGCCGTATTCAAAGATTTGGGTGCTGACTATATTATTGAAGGCGGTCAGACAATGAACCCAAGTGCTGATGACATTGCAAAAGCAGTTGATAAAGTTCCAAGTGATCATGTTTTTGTGTTCCCAAACAATAAAAACATCATTCTTGCAGCCGAACAAGCGCAGAATTTGACCAAAAAATTTGTTCATGTGATTCCAACAACTTCTATTCCAGAAGGTGTTTCTGCAATGCTTGCCTTCAACATGGAAGGAACACTTAATGAAAACATCGAGGCAATGACAACCGCCAAAGAATCTGTGGCAAGCGGAATGGTAACATATGCTGTTCGAGAAACTCATGTTGATGGTTTTGATCTTAAAGAAGGCGACATCATCGGTCTTGCAAGTGGCAAAATTGTTGCAAAAGATAAACTTGTTAATGAAGCAACAGTAAATTTAATTGAAAAAATGCTTGATGAGAACAGGGTTAACATAACTCTTTTCTATGGTCAAGATGTTCAAGCTCAAGATGCAGAAAAACTTCAAGAAATTTTAACAGAAAAATTTCCACAATGTGAAGTTACAGTGATAGAAGGTGGGCAACCAGTTTATTACTATATTGTATCTATAGATTAAATGGTCTTTACGTAAAGGCTGTTTTGTCTTTTTAAGTTGACAGAATAACCTTAAATCATGAATTTTTAAATTACATAATAAAATCTTATAGAAATTTTAGAGTATAATGCAAAAAATAAGCACTAAAAGGTGCTTTTTTGTGGTTTAATGCGTAAATATTTGATGTCAAAAAACAGGTGTTATATGGGCAAAATTATGCGCAAAACACACATTTTTTGTGGGTATACTCAGTTTTTTATTCAACACTTTTTGAAAGTGTAATTTTCATTATATAAAAGTATGTTTTTCTCTTAATTTTTACTAAAATTTTCATAAAAACAATAAAAAACAATTACTAAATAAACAAGTTATGTTGAACATGATGCCAAAATTAAAGTAATTAAAAATTCTTGACACTTTTATAAAAATTTTGTATAATTCTATCAGTCTAACATTTTAGGCTGTAGATATTCAGTTATCTACTGCTCTTTTTAGGGCTTCTCACTAAATTCTATTTAGTGTGTTAGGAGAGCCTATGGCTCAGAGGCAAGATAAAAATCTTGTCTCTTACTTTTTATAATGAAGTTTTATTAACCAACTTTATTTTTTGTGTTTTTTGTTTCTATATGCATACGTCTATTTTAAATGTATTTTTCATAGATTAAAAAAGAAAGAGCCATAATTGGCTCTTTTTTGGTGATTAGTAACTACTCTTCGTATTATTGCTGCAAGTTCTTGACTGAGTGTTATTAGAACTTGAAGAACGAGAGTTGCCCATATCTGTTCCAGCCTCAATGTTACTTTTGTTGCGGTTTTTGTCGCAACTTGAAGTAGGCTTCTTAGATTGGGATTTTGTTCTTTTACTCATTTTTTTCACCTCTTTTTAGCAAGCGCTTTCACTTGCAAAGGTATTATGTGCAAAAAATTTATAAAAATGTAGGGAAAAAATGGAAACTAATATTTTATGCCCAAAAATCTATATGACCAGCGTCTTTTTGATTTGGTGATAGGTGGGTATTTAAGTTTTAACTCAAAGTTTGGACCTTTAATTAGAACAGGTTTCATGTGGCTAAAACTTCTAAGGGAATGTTCGCCATGATAATTGCCCATACCACTGCCACCAACACCACCAAAAGGCAAGGTGTTTGTTGCAACATGCATAACTGTTTCGTTAATGCACACAGCACCAGATGATGTTTCTTCAATGATTTTGCTTGTTCTTTCTTTGTTTGTGCTGAAAAAGTATAGGGCAAGAGGCTTGTCTTTTGAGTTAACATAGGTTATAACATCTTCAAGATTTTCATAACTTAAAACTGGCATAATAGGTCCAAAGATTTCCTCTTGCATAACTTTGTCGTCAAAATTAACATCTTTCAAAACTGTTGGCTCAATAAGTCGATTTTTAACCTTTCCACCGCAAACAACCTGTTCTGGCTCAATTAAGTTTTTAATTCGCTCAGTGTGTTTGTCGTTGATAATAAATGGAAAATCATCAGTTAAAACGCCGTCTTTATAGTAAAATTCTTCAATTTGTTTTTTAACAAGTTCCAAAAAGTTGTCATATTTGTCCTTTGGAACAAAGATATAGTCAGGAGCAACACAAGTTTGCCCTGCATTAAGGAATTTTCCCCAAACAATGCGCTTAACCGCTGTTTCAATGTTTGCAGAATCATCCACAATGCAAGGACACTTTCCGCCAAGTTCCAAAATGATAGGGCAAGAGTGTTTGCTTGCCTTTTCTTGAACAACTTGCCCAACACTTTTACTTCCCGTAAAGAAAATAAGGTCAAACTTTTGCTCTAAAAGTTCTTGATTTTGCTCTCTGCCACCCAAAACAACAGCAATATATTGCTCTTCAAAAACAGACAAAATTTGGTTTATACAAGCAGAAACCTCAGGTGCATATGCACTTGGCTTAACAATTGCGGTATTTCCACAGGCAATTGCCCCAACAAGAGGGTTCATAGCAAGTTGAAAAGGGTAGTTCCAAGGAGCCATAATCAAAACATTGCCATATGGTTCATAGACAATTTTTGCCTTGCTTGGAAAGTTTGTAAGACCACCTTTTGCTTTTTTAGGCTTGAAGAATTTTGTTATATGCTTTTTCATATATTTGATTTCTTCAAGCACAAGCCCAACTTCTGTTGTGAAAACATCATACTCACACTTGTTAAAATCTTTTTTAAATGCATCCAAAAGGGTGTCCAGATTGGCAAGTATGGAATGTTTAAGTTTGTCTAACTGTTGAAGTCTAAAACTTAAAGATAAAGTTGCTTTACTTTTGAAAAATTCCTTTTGTTTATTCAAAATTTCTTCTATTTTACTCATAATTAAATCTCCCACACATAGTAATTATGCTTATTATAACAAAGTTTTAAAACAAAGTAAAACAAATAAAAGGAAAAAGGGTATTGCATTTTTTGTTTTTTGTGTTATAATAGTAAAGAATGAAATTAAAGGGAGAAAAAAATGAGCGAAAAGAGAGAACAAATCAAAGAAATTGTTGCAGGAGTTAATTCAGATATATTGTTTAACCAAAAACAATATAATTTTGCAAGATGTATAAAGCCATACGCATCATTTGCTTCAGAAATGAAGGGGGTTAAACCAATTCCAGATGATATGCAAGCAAATGGAGCAGAAGAGAAAAAGGCGCTTGTTCGTGCAACATTCAAGGCTTATGTTCCACCAATTGCAGAAATTTCAAATGATGTCACACTTAAGTCATCAAAAGAGCAAACTCTTTAATAAAAAACTTCACTACTCACGGTGAAGTTTTTTATATTGCAAAAATGTATATTGTTTTTTAATCTTTTTTCCGTGCTAAACAAAGAGCAAATAGGGGGAGAATTAACAAAACAATTGCGCTATATGTAACTAAATATTTTATTCATAGATTCAAGGAAATATAGATAGCAATAAAAATATAAAAGAATTTTGCTAATAAATCATATTGTATAATGTAAAATTTTTTTTCAAAAAATAAAAGACTTTTAAAAGTCTTCTAAAATTATTAAATATCTATCAATCTTTGGAGCGAAAGACGGGATTCGAACCCGCGACCCTCACCTTGGCAAGGTGATGCTCTACCAACTGAGCCACTTTCGCATAAAAAATTGGTGGGAGTTATAGGACTCGAACCTATGACCCTCTGCTTGTAAGGCAGATGCTCTAGCCAACTGAGCTAAACTCCCACGTGTAAACATTGTTATTCTAGCAGATATAAAAATAAAAATCAAGCGTTTTTACATAATTTTTTTTATTTTTTTAAATATATTTCAAAAAACACTTGCAAAACATATAATAATTATGCTAAAATATCAAAGTATTCACTCAAAGAATATGAAAAAAAAGGCTAAAAAAGTTTTGGCGCCATAGCCAAGTGGTAAGGCCAAGGTCTGCAAAACCTTTATGCACCGGTTCAAATCCGGTTGGCGCCTCCATATGCCGAGGTGGCGGAATTGGTAGACGCAAGGGACTTAAAATCCCTCGGGAGTAATCCCGTATCGGTTCGAGTCCGATCCCCGGCACCACAGAAAATGCCCTAAAATAAAGGCTTTTCAAGGATTTACACCATTTTTCGTGTAAATCCTTTTTTTATGCTTTTTTAGCAAAAAAGTGGTGTAAAAGTGGTGTAAAAAATGGTGTAAAAATAACTTCGTTATTTAGGCAAAAAATATAAATTTGCATAAAGCGCCAAAACATCGCTTTTTGTTATGCTTCTATCAATATGCGTATAAATGTTTTGTGTGAGTTCCACCGTTTCATGACCAAGCCATGCACTAACCATTTTAACAGGGGTGCCTAGGTAAAAATGATTGGTGGCAAAGGTGTGCCTTAAACGATGTAATCCACTTTTAATTTTATTTTTATCTAAAATTTTTTTTAATTCTCTGTAAATATAATTTGTGTCAAGTTTAAAACTTTCTTTATTGTTTTTAACTAAAGCAATCAATTCTTCTGTTACATCAATTTCTCTGAACAAGTGTTTTGAATCTCTTTTCTTTTCACTTTTTATTTTTATTGTTTTTGTTTTTTCGTTAATATCTGTCTCAATATTGAATGTCTTTAATTCGTCTTTTCTGATTCCAGTCACAAGGTAGAACAATATCACTGGTTCAAGTTCTGTGCCTTTTATCTCTTTCAGAATAGTTTTTTGTTCTTCCAAACTGTAACCCTCTCTGATGTTGTTCAGTCGCTTTTCTTTCACAACCGCTTTAAAAGGATTTTTATCAATCATGTTCAAGTCTTCAGCCTTTTGTAAGCAAGCATTAAAATATAGTGTGATGAATTCCTTTTTTCTAGAAGTAGGGTAGGTATTCAAAAATTTTTGTATATCTAGTGTTTTTAAAGATTTTAAAGTTTGATTTTTAAAATAGTTTTTAATTTCACGAATAACTCTGTTTATCTTGTTTGAAGTGTCCAAAGACACAAAACGCATTTTATATGTTTCATACCATTCAGCAAGCCATTCATAAAGCATATAGTCCTTGTCTTCATGCTTTTGGCTTATTTTTTTTAATATTTGGCGTGTTTGTTTAAGTTTTTTCAAACACTCGGCATATGTTCTGGCATAAACGCTAACACGCTTACCGTTTATTTGTTTTCGTCCCATATAAAGTCCGTCATTTCTTAATATTATGTTTTTCACTTTATCTTCCTCCAATAAATTTTGAAAAACATAATTATTTGCATCGCTGTTCTTTACGGCTTCCAGCATTCCAACAGAAGTTTGATTTTTTTCGTTGATATCTTCCTTGTCTATTTTGCCCTTAAGCATATCCATTTCAAGTTCTTCAGCAAAGCGAACTTGTTTAATATGTGTTTGCGCAGTTTCCAGTTCTTCGTCAACATATGTTAGTTGTTTGATTTTGCTATCTTGATATCCTAGAAGTTTTTTAAAAATTCTTTATATTCTGACATTTTGCCCCCCTTTATAACAACCCAGCAAAATACGCCTGGGCTTTTAATTGTTGAAGTTCGTTAAGTTTGAGAATATTGTTAATCAGTTCCTGTTGAATAGGTGAAAGAGTGGCAAGCCACAAGTCTTTTGCTTGCTCTGGCGTTAAGGCTGTGCTGGTGGTTGTTAACTCGGTTGAGTTGCCCAGCAAATAGTCTGTGCTGACGCCGTAGAGTTTAGATAGTTTTATTAAATTTTCAGCATCTGGTTCTGCAAGATTATTCTCATATTTAGCATAACCAGGTTGAGATATGCTTAGTTTTTTTGCTAAATCTCTCTGGCTTAAGTTGAATTCTTTTCTTAATTCTTTTAATTTAATAGATAAATTTATCATAATGATACTCCTTTTTATTTTAAGTATATAACTTAAAGTTATAAAAGTAAACGCGTTTATTATAAAAAAATTTTCCAAAAAGTTATCAAAAATGCTTGACAAATGATAACTTTTAGTTATAACATTATAACCGAAAGTTATTATAAGGGGGTGAAAAACATGACTTTACAAGAAATTTTGAACTTGAGAAACATGACACAAAAAACTTTAGCAATAAAATTAAAAGTTACTCAACCAATAGTTTCCTTTTGGTGTAATTCTAAAAGGACTCCAACTTTTGCTAATATGCAAAAACTTGCTGAAGTTTTAGAGGTTGACTTTCAAACTATTGTCAAATGTTTCACTAAAGATAACAAAGAGGAGGAATAAAAGATGAAACAATCAGTTTTAGCACTTTTGCGCAAGCAAAGAGCAAAAAAGGCGCTTATCATCAGCGCTGAACAGTATTTTCAAAACTATAAACAAGGGGAGGTGGTAGCAAATGGAACTAAGGGACTATCTGCAAAGCGTGAATATCAAACCACATAAACCAGGCTACTACTACATAGTGCAAGCAATTAAGGTGCTACAAGATAAGTGCTTGCCTCTAGTTAAGATTACAGCAATATATCAAGAGATTGCCAGAGGCTACAACATAAAACCGCAATCTGTTGAGCGTGCAATCAGGCACGCAAGAGAAAATGGGCAATATGCGCTGGTAACTAACAGCGAGTTGTTGTTTATCCTCGCTGAAAAAGTCCAGCGTGGGCAACTAACCATAGAACCACCAAAGGAGGTGGAAGAAAGTGTTATATGATGAAATAACAAACTTGTTTGACCAAGATTGTTTGCCTATTGAAAAAGGTAAGCCAATTTTAAATTGGATAAATAAGCATAAAGCAGAAATTGAGGACATTGAAAAATCATACATTGATGATTTAGAGAAACTTAAACAAGAACTAAAAGAGAAAGAAAGTTATGGCTTGGCGTTGTTTGCTACTCTTTATGAGTTGTTAGAGGAACAAGACCCTGACAATGTATCTACCAGAATTTCATTTTGCACAAGACAGAAGAAAAGTATTTATGATGATACATACAAGACTATTAGGAACTTACAATATGAGATTTTAAAAAAAGAGAAAGAGATTGAAAGGTTAAGAGGGGGAACAATTAATGAAAGAACTAACATATGAAGAGGCTGAAGCAGAAAAGAAAAAGATTGCCCAAATTATTTGGGACAAACCTTTTTGGAACGGTGTTTTCAAACTTAACAAAAAACAACTATTTTTGCTGGTTGAATCTATAGTAGAACGCTTGGACTTTTTCATCAATCGTCATGGTTGTTGGGAACTGGAAGATAAAAGGAATGTAAAAGATATAACCTTTGACCAAAAGTGCATAATGATTGAGTCTTGCGACCCAGACTTTTTTGAGAATAGGGAGGAAATGAAAAATGATAACACTTAAAAATTACATAGAAGCCAACGGCTACACTGTTGAAGAATGGGACAAATGTGTGGGTGAACTTTGCAAAAATGGTGTTGGACGAGGGTGTTTTCAAGATTACAATCTTTTGCAATTGCTCATCAACTGGCTTTGCGACTATAACGGGCAGTCAATGCCCGTCAAAAATGCTGAAATGCAGTTAAACTTTAAAAAAGGAGAAAAAGGAAAATGATAAAATCAGATGTAGAATCAGGCGTAAAGTTTGAAGGAAGACTACCAACACTTATGGCAGAATCAACAGAGTTGTTTTACTATTGGCGAAAACTTGAGGTTCTTGAAAAAATGGAAACTTATGCAGATATTGTCAATATTAAGGAAATTACAAAGTTTGTTGAGGCAATTAAAAACGCTTGCGATTGTGCAAATATTTTAAGAGGCGAGGTGATGTATGCCAAAGATAAAACAATTGCGTGAGCGGGCGCACATGAGCCAGTCTGAAACGGCAAGAATATTAAAAATGGACAGACCGCTGTTGAATAAGATTGAGAACTATGTTGTGTTGCCAACGCCAGATGACGCAAGGAAACTTTGCTACCTTTGGCGATGTGATTTGGAAGAAATGTATGCGCCTGATGAAGTTTTGCGCTTAGATTTTAAAAAATCAAAGTGTGCACAGCCTCAAACTTTGATGTGCACAGCACAAAATAATAAAACTCGAGTAACTAACTATAACTTTTGCGTTCGTTTAAATAAAGCCGATTTTCCGCTTTTAACAAAAACCACCCTTTCAGAGTGTGGATTCCACTGTTTAAAGGACTTGCTGGCAACAGCATATGCTATCCTTGAAAAAAGATATAAAAAATTAAACAAAAAGGAGGTGTGATGTGCGCAATAAATTTTCATTTTACGCCAGTTACTATGAGATGATTAAGGACTTAACATCTAAACAAAAATTGGATTTACTAACAGCAATCATTGAGTATGGACTTTTGGGTAAAGAACCAAAACTTACTGGTGCTTTAAGAGCGTGCTTTTTAGGAATAAAACCAAATATAGATAATGATAACCGCAGATACGATGTAAATTTCGCAAACGGACTAAAAGGCGGTAACCCAAATTTTAAAAATAAAGAAAAGCAACCAAACAACAACCGACCGCCAACCGAACAGCAACCGAGTGAGAACCGAGCGCCAACCGAATTACAACCGAACAACAACCGAAACGCAACCGACCGCCAACCTGACGCGCGCGGGCAAGAGAGAGAGAAAGAGAAAGATATAGAAATAGAGAAAGATATAGATATAGACAAGGAGAGAGAGAAAGAAAAAGAGAAAGAAATAAAACCCACTTTTCAAAGTGGGCAAACTATTTCTCTCTCCAAAGCGCAAGATGTTTTTCGAAAATCTTTTCCAAACAAAAAAATTGACTTTTTGCCAGACGAAAGTTTGATTGACATCAACAAACTTGTTTTGGCAATCAAAGACAGTGATTTTTTAAGTTCCTCAAACAACATAGGGCTTAAGTGGTGTTGCGCGCACTATGCTGAAATAGTGCGAGGTGATTATAAAAATTACAAAAAACCACACAACCAGCAATCAAACGAGGGTTATTCAGAGCAACCTTTCACATCGGAAGAAATAGCAAGCCTTGCTGAAGTGCTGGAAGAAAACAAAAAATTGGAGAAATAATATGCGAAAGCGTGAAGTAATTTTAATGGCAATTACACCTGATAGGTGGCAATTTCCAATGATTGCTTGTGATTCCGTTCACCAGCTTGCCCGCTGGGCTGGGCGTTCGGTTGATGAAATTATTGACTTTCTGCGAACCAAAAAAGTTGATAAAGTGAATCATTGCCGATACATAAAAGTTACGATAAAGTGGGCTTTTTTAAAAGACAAAAATCAAGATAAAACGGGGTGAAAAATTAGAGGGGACTTGTTGCACTTTTGCAAAATTTTTTAAATTTTTTTATATTTATTTTTAATAAATATAACCCAAAAAAGCCAAAACGAAAAATGCGCCGAACTATGCGCAAAATTGGACCCTTCGAAAAAACGGGTGTATAATAAATTTATACAAACGCAAAAAGGAGGGTTTTCCATGTCCGCAAAAAAAGGTGTAAAAAGTTCAAAATTTGCCCAGGTCATGAAAGGTGTTGGAATCACACTGTTGGTGTTGATTGCTTTGACTTTACTATACACTGTGGCAAGTTCGATTTATGCTTTGGTGGTTGATGTTTCTTTTGTTGACGCATTTACTTCATTTTTTGGGGTTGTAGAATCAGCGCCAGTGGAAGATGTTGTGGAAGATGTTGTGGAAGAGACGACCAACACAGTTTCAGCAATGGCAACAATCAGCATTGCATAGAGTTTTTAATTTAACTAGATAGCAAAACCTTGCTACCTAGTGTTTTTTGTTTTTTACAAGGGGGGGCAAAATGGCTACAAAAACGAAAACGAAGAAGAAAAACAAAACAAGCGCACTTGACATTTTCACCAACACTTTGGCAGTGTTGTCTGTTTTGGCATTGTTTGTGATTGGTTATGGTATTTACTTTTTTGTTACATACTCATCCGAAACAGTAACTAGTGTGCAGATTGACTCTTTGACATACGCCGATGATGAAACCTTTCCACTCGAAGTGAATTATTACTCCAACGAAAGTAACAACGGTGAAGAGGTTTTCGAGTTCAAAATCAATTACTATATGAACCCAGAGCAACCAACAGACCTAGATGAAATCAAAGATATTTATACAACTGGAATTCAGTGGATTGGTGATGTATTGTTCGAACAACAAGGAACGAACAAGGGTTGGGGAACGGCAAACTATCTTGTTCCAGCGGGTGAATACTACTACTACAACATGAGCAATGATACAGGCTTTTCTGCCACTAACGAATTTTCATCCAACGACCGCTGGCTTATGGACTTTTCTGGGCACCTGGGACTATTAGTGCAAAAAGGTGATGTTGAACAATCAAAGGGCTTTTTGTGGTGGGCTTCTTACTTTCGATATGACATCAACAGCCTTATGCAACTTGTCTATGATAGCATCCAAGGACTAAGCCCTGGTGATTATGTGTTAACGCTTGATATGAGCGAATTTTTCGACATCAAAGCGTATAACGAAGAAACAAAACAATTTGACCTGGCTACAGACTCAGACTCTAACTTTGTATACATCAACGCCCGAATTCACATAAGCGCAAGTGGTATGGCTGACTCTTCGCAATCACTTTTTAACATTGTTAAAAATAATGATGCTTGGGTTTATAACGGCATAGTAGCGAATGATTTCTACAATGCTGAATCAGTATTCACATTGACCGTAAACGACTTTGATTATGTGGAACAAGACGGTATGACATGGGCAATTTTGAAAGAGGACGCAGTGAACTATTTGCAAAGCTTTCCACGCACAAAAATCAAAATAGTTCTTAACTTAGCAAGCTCGTATATCACAAACAACGGAATAACAGTTGAGGCTGTTTCCACACTTTCTTGGGCTGATTTAATTGTGGATAGTGTAACGATAAGCGCACCAGCTGGAACCACGCAACTATATTGCGATTCTCTTGTTGCTGTTAACAGTAATGTTACCTTGGTGGAGGTGTGATATGGCGGTAAAATCTAGTTTAGGAAAAATTCTTTTATATGGCTTAATGTTGGCATTAATTTTGGTGGCAACAGTTATGATTTTTGCCATTTTTGACAAAACGAACAACACATCGAAGACTTATGGAGATATCACAGAGCATGACTTATACGAAGATTTTGAATTTACACACTATGATTTGTCTAACAGTCTTGTTTTTAATTCCGACGGTAACATTAAAACTTTTGAGACAACCTATGGAGTGGGAGCAGAATTTGACGGAACAAACAACAAGTATAATGTGCTGGTTAACGACCAGCCAACAACAAATAATCAAAGTAGTTATGGAACTTTGTTGGCAGATTTAACACTTGAATTCATAGATGTTGACGGCACTAAATTGGGTGAAGCAATACTCAATCTAGAATTCAAATTTTATATAGCAAGCACTAGCCTAAAAATCACAACAGATGTTGGTGTTGAAAGTTATGGCTACTTACTGGAATATATCAGGGTTTATGGATTTGATATCAGAATTATAGAGTCTCAATATCATGGCGATTATGGCAATGGAGAGGAACAAGAGCCTGAGCCAACAGGAGAGGTATTGCCTTGGGTTATTGACTCAGAGGGTAATGTGCTACACTATTTAGGATATGAGTCCGATGTAACCGTTCCAGAAACATATAGTTATGGTGATTATATGGAAGATTATGTTCTATACTCATATGATTGTGGAATTGATGAATCAGAATGGTTTTATTCTGGAAACTCAGACGCATTGTCTGCACTTGATTGTGCTTATTTGTTGAGTGATGCTTATTATAATTTTTTTGGTATTGCCAAAATGAGCGAGGGCTTGGAGCACACTTATGATATTGATATTTACATTGAGCAAATGGCAGAAGAAGAAACAATTGTTTACCCAACGCTTCAAAACTCTGGTTATGAATTTCACATCAGAACAGGTGTGGACGAAGAGGGAAGGGCTACAACATTTTTTGAAATAACTCTTGATTTCTTTTTAGTAATTGCTGGTGATGACTATGAGACAACAACTTTAACAAGTTCAGCACTTGCAAGAGCGTATCAAGATTTTGAGATAATAACGCTAAACATTCCAGCAACGATTGAATCAATTGGTGATTATTTGTTCTATGAAAACTTTGATTTAACAACAGTGAATTTTGCTGAAGATAGCCAACTTAAATCAATTGGCAAAGGTGCTTTTTACAATTGTTTTTATCTGGAAAACTTTAACACACCAGATAACGTTACAACAATTGAAGATTGGGCATTTACTGGTTGTTCGTTGAGTAATTTTCATGTTCCTTCAAGTTTGGAAACAATAGGGAAATGGGCGTTTGCGGACACTAAACTTAAAACTTTCATCTGCTCTGATAGTGTTATAAGCATAGGCGAAGGAGCATTCAGTGGTTGTGGATACATGGAAGATTTGTCTTTAGGAAGTATTACAGTGTTAGAGTATGGGGTTATTAGGGGCTTGGGAGGCTATGACGACACCACAGTAACAAGTGTAAAAGTAACCTTGCCAGCAACTTTAACTATCATAAAATCAAAAGCTTTTGAGGGAAATCAAGTTCCAGTTTATGTTTATTTAAGTGGTAACAATTTAACAGCAATTGAGGACAATGCTTTTGATAGCGCTGTTCAGGCTATTTATGTGGAAAGCAATACAATATTGACTGCTATGAAATTAAGATTTCCAAGCTATGCGAATTTGTTTGCTTTAAGTAATTAAGGAGGTGATTGAATGAGTAAAATATCAACAATACTTTTAACTTGCTGTCTTGCACTGTGTCTGGCACTACCAGCCACGGTGTTGGTGCGTGATTATGCGCTTGAGACAACACCGCCTGTTGTTGAGGAGCCAGGCGGGGAAGAACCAACACCTGAACCAGAACCTGAGCCAGAGCCTGAACCTGAACCAGAACCTGAGCCCGAGCCTGAACCTGAACCTGAACCTGAACCAGAACCTGAGCCAGAACCAGAGCCAACGGTTAGTGTTTGGGACGGCACATCAACCGAGCAACCAACATTGCAAGACCCAGCACAGCCAAACAGTGAAGAAAACCCATACTTGATTGCAAGTGCGGACAACCTTGCCTGGATAAGTGCAAACTATATCGGTGCAGCAAATGGTGGTTATTACTTGCAAACTGTTGATATTGATTTAAACAATCAGTCTTGGACACCAATCAATCAAGGGCATAATGCATACTATCACTATGACGGAGGCAACCACACAATAACTGGACTTTTTGTTGAAAACCCAAGCACATCGTTTGGCAACTATGCTGGACTTTTTGGCAGTATGCGTGGAACTTCCTCTGACTATGGCTACATCAAAAACCTTGGGCTTATTTCTGGAAGTGTAACAGGGAACCAAAATATTGGTGCTTTGCTTGCAAGTGGTGAATATGTTCAAATTGACAATTGCTATAACGCTGGTGTTACCGTTATTGCTAATAACAACCCTTCATATGCTGGTGGACTAGTTGGAGGCGGCAGTAATGTTTCAATTAGCAAATCTTTTAGCACTGCAGACATAACGGGACAAGATTCAGTTGGAGGAATTGCGGGAAGAGTTACAAACAGCACTATTTCAAGTTGTTATAACACAGGTGATATTTCAGCAAGTTTTCGGTCTGGTGGAATTGTTGGCTTTAACAATCAATCAAGCGTTATCAATTGCTATAACATAGGTGCAATTACAGTTACAGGCAACTACGCTGGTGGAATTGTTGGAGATATGTATTCTGGTAGCATTTCAAGTTGTTTTAGCACTGGAATAATCAGTGGAGGAATTCCTGGCGGAGTTGTTGGTAACACTAGTGGCTCACCTGAGATTATTGATTGTTACTTTAACAGTGAAACAAGTGGGACAACTGGCGGTGGAGCAGCAAACTGTGTTGGCTTAACCACAGCAGAAATGCAAGGCTCAGCGCCAAACATGAATCTATCAAGTGAGTATTGGAACTTTGCCGAAGGCGAGTATCCGACATTAAACAATGTGGCGACAGCCACAACAAATGAGGAGGTGGATGAATGACATTTTTTAGAGGTTTAGTTGGCTTTATCTTTACCATTTTACTTGGCGCTCTTGCGTGGTGGGGCTTGTGTTTCATCCCAGCGGTTTCTACCTTTGACGAGAACTCTCATCAGCAAATCATTGAGTGGGCTACACCAAGTGACGAGACGCCAGACACAGAAGAGCCAGACACAGAAGAGCCAGGCAACACCGAGGAAGACAACACCGAGGAAGAGCCAGGAACAGAAGAGCCAGGAACAAATAAT
>CALWKH010000013.1 GCA_944381195.1 uncultured Clostridia bacterium | reverse complement strand
ATTCAATAACAGTTACATCTGAAATTTATATCTATCAAGAATAGTTTGACTTGAAATTTAAAATATTTAGGAGTTTTATCATGGCAACAAAAAAACAGGAAAGTTTAATTAAAGAAATGACACCAATGGCAAAATTGTCATCAACAAAAAAGAAGGAAAAAGTTAGCATAACAAAGCCAATTTTAAAAAGAAAATCTTTGGCATATAGTGAAGTTGATAATATTCCAGAAGCGCAAGTTGAGGACTATTCTAAAATTTCTATTGATGAACAAACAACACTTTTTAATTCAATTAAAGATGTTTTTGTAAGACTTAGAGAAGATGCAGAGAATATGGACCTTAACACCTTTGAAGAACGTTATTTCTCAAACTTGCTTGCGGTTTTTGATATGGCAGTAACAGGAAATGTTACAGCAATGGATTTTCTTTGCTATGCCTATAAAAAAGGAATGGAGGGCGTTCTTCCTGTTAACCTTACCTTAGCGCACAAGTGGGGAATGCTTGCAATTGCAGAGGGAAGCAAACTTACTGTTGACAGACTTAGAATGTTCATAAACCCAGTTTTTGAATATGTGGAAAATTCGGATGTAGACCTTGAAAACATGATGGAGCGTTATGATGTTCCAGACGGTGAGGCGGCATTCTTTGTTGCTGAAACCTTTGCGGGACTTTATGTTCAAAAAATGAACATAACACTGGAGCAAATGTCTCGTGAAGACCCTGTGAGTGCAGATAGCAATTTCCAAAAATTCATACATGATGCAAACAAAGTCCGTGATGAAATTTTGCCTGATATGTTAAAATATTTAAGATAAAATTAAAACGCTTGTTTTATTGAACAAAGCCTCAAAAGTTAGACACTTTTTGGACTTTACCACATATTTTATTTATTGTCTTTAATAAAAAATTAAATTTTATTTTAAAGTTTAATGTGTGCAATTTAGATTATCTAAAATAAAACAGTAGTCTAATTTAGAAAACTTGAAACAAAACAAAAAGAGATATCATGATATCTCTTTTTTGTTATGTGAAACCCCATGGTTTTTTATCTTGTTTTTAAGGTTTTCAAAAAACTTTTATCTTCTTTGCTGATTCTAAAACTATCTTGACATTTGGAAATCGTTTTTGCAAGAGTGAAAGCGTTTACTTTATTTTGTTTTAAAAATTCTATTGTTTTTTGTTTGTGCTTTATAAACATTTCACACAAAAGCCAAGATACAGCCATGTTGACATAATATTCTTCCTCATTAAAAAGATTTTTAATGTTATTAAAAATTCTGTCAATAAATTCGTCATTTTTTAAAAAGTCAAAAAATATAATAACACCAATCCTGCGTTTGAAGGGAAGTGGTGATGTCAAATATTCTTCTGCCAAACTGAAAATATTGTCTTGATTTTCTTTGTTTACATCAAACTTCAAAACATCACAACTTGCCCAGTTATCAACTTTTTCGGCATATTTGTCAAGATATATTTTTAAAGTGTCAAAATTTTTGATACGGCAAATAAGCCTGCCAATAATAAAGGTGCTTGTCAAATTGTCCCAAAGCCAAAGATTTAAAAAAGATATAAAATTGCCCTTTGCAATTTCACTTGCGATTTTTTGAACCTGTTTGCTTGGAACAGCAATGCAGGATAGCTTTGTGTTTGCAATTTTTTGTTCGAATGCAATGCTTTTTTCGCCTTTTGATAGGCTGAGAAGATATTTTTGAAACTCTTTTCCGTCTTCTTCTGTCCAAAACTGCTTGTTTAAATTCATTTTTTCCTCTTGTTTAAAAGATTTTTGTTTATTTTATTATAGCATATTATTATAAATAATGCATATTTTTTTATAATTTTCTTAAAATAAAACTATGAATCAAAAGCAAAAAAGCACAAGTTCAATAAGGCGTGTAGACGACCTTGGGCGAGTTGTTATTCCAAAAGAGATAAGAGAAAAACTTTGTTTGGTTGAGGGCTCATCAGTCCAGGTTTTTTGCGATGGAATAAATGTTATCATAAGGAAAAATGACCAAACACAAGATATAATAAAACAAATCAAAATGTGCTTAAATGCCTTTGTAGATTTTGATGTTTATGCCTTTGTTACCAGCACAACAAAAATTGTTGCAAGCAACAGTTATGATAAAACAGTGGTTGCGCAAACTTTGCCAAAATCATTTCAAGAGGTTTTGTTTAAACGAGAACAAAAAATTTTACATAATAATCTTTTTAATCCCTATCAAAAAACATTGACAACACAATGCATTTTTCCGCTTATCAGTAAAGGAGAAATTTGTGGCGCTCTTGTTATAATGACAGAAAAGTTTTGTGATAATTTTAATTTTGCTTTGCCTGTTGCCAAAATTTTGGAGCAAATGCTAAATTAAAAAAATCACCAGTTGGTGATTTTTTTAATTTATTTTTTTGCCTTTTAATTTTTTAAATTTTCATTGATAAAACGATATAAAAGTTTTAAAAAATTTTTTTTACACTTAAAGTTGTTTTACATTGTTAACAATAAAATTTCGAAAAATTTAAGTTTTTTATCAATTTTTTGCAAAAATTCTAAGTTTATTTAGTTTGCTGTGGAATTGTCAGCCAATTTTTTAAGTTTTTCATAAAGAAAATCATTATCTTCTTTGGCTCTTTCAATAAGGGCTTTTGCTTCTTCTGGATTTTTTTGTAGTAGTGTTGCATATCTTCTTTCTTTGGATACAAACTCAAAATAATCTTTCGTTGGTTCTTGACTGTCAAGTGTCAATTTTTTGCTTTCTGGGTTATATCTAAATAAATGCCAATAGCCACTTAAAACGGCATCTCTCATCTCTTGCATTGAGTTGGTCAGGTTAATTCCTTGATTGATGCAGGTGGCATAGGCAACAATAATTGACGGACCTTTGTGTGCTTGAGCCTCTTTAAGAGCAGTTAATGTCTGTTGCATATTTGCACCCATTGCCACCTGTGCAACATAGACATTTGGATAATTTAGTGCCATCATTGCAAGACTTTTTCTGCTTGTCCTTTTTCCGCTTTCGGCAAATTTTGCCAGCGCACCACAAGGAGTTGCCTTTGATGCTTGACCACCAGTGTTGCTGTAAACTTGAGTGTCAAGAACAAGGATGTTAACATCTTCATTGCTTGCAAGAATGTGGTCAAGCCCGCCATAGCCAATATCATATGCCCAGCCGTCTCCACCAATAATCCAAACGCTTTTTTGAACAAGATATTCTCTTAGGCTCAAAATGTTTTTAAGCGTTGTTTTTAAAGGTTCTTTTGCTGTTTTTATCTCTGCTGATAAGTTTTCAAAGATTTTTTCACAAACAATATTATTTTTCTTTAAGTCATCAAGGCTGTTTTGCCATTCTTTGAAGAGTTTTGAATTTACACTTTTTTGTTTGATTGCAGCATCTGTGAGATTGATAAGGGTGTTTGTTTGAGTGTTGTTTGCAACTTTCATTCCAAAGCCAAACTCTGCGTTATCTTCAAACAAACTGTTTGCCCATGCGGGTCCATGTCCTTTTTGATTTTGCGTGTAAGGGCAGGTTGGGAAAGAGCCTCCATATATGCTGGAACAACCTGTTGCGTTTGCTATAATCATGTTCTCGCCAAAAAGTTGAGTTGCAAGCTTGATATATGGTGTTTCTCCGCACCCAGAACAAGCGCCACTGAATTGGAAATAACAGTGGTTAAATTGACTGCCTTTAACAGTGTTATCAGCAAAAATTGTTGTATCGTTTTCAAGGGTAACAGCAAAATCATAGTTTTCTTTTTGCTGTTTAATTTGGGTGTCTGCATCGGCGAGTGCCAACGCTTTTTCTCGTGCAGGACAGACTTTGACACAACTTCCGCACCCAGTGCAGTCAAGAGGGCTGATTTGAATGCGAAAGTCATATTTATCAGTCATTAAAGCCTTGATTGTTGTGAAAGTTTCTGGTCTTTTTGTCTTTTTGTCAATCACAACGGGCTTGATTGCACCATGCGGACAAACAAAACTGCACATATTACACTGAATGCAGTTTTCACTTATCCAGCAAGGAATGGTGCTTGCAATTCCACGCTTTTCAAAGCGGGTGGTATCAGTTGGAACTCTGCCATCAATTGAGAACGCACTTGTTGGCAGTTTATCTCCTTCACGCTTAATGATTGGCAGAATAACTTTCTTGAAAAATGGTGTGAAATTTGTTACCTTTGTGGTGATAACTTTGTTCTTTGCATTTTGCCAACTTGCTGGAACATCAATTTTAACAACTTTTTGCGAAGCGTTATCTATTGCCAAAAAGTTTGCCTTAATAACCTCATCTCCAGCCTTTTTATATGATTTTTCTGCCAGTTTCTTCATTTCTTCTTTTGCTTTTTTGTAGTCTATGATTTTTGTGAGATAGAAGAATGCGCTTTGCATAATGGTGTTAATTCTTTGTCCAAGTTTTAACTCTTGCGCAAGGCTATTTGCATTGATTGTGTAAAGTTGAATGTTTCTGTTGTAAATTTCTTGCTTGAATTCTGCTGGAAGTCGTTTTTCAAGTTCATCTTTGTCCCACTCACAGTTAAGAAGGAAAACTCCGCCAGTTTTAACTTGCTTTAAAAGGTCATATCTTCCAATAAATCGTTCGTTGTGGCAAGCAACAAAATCGGCTTTTTCAATTTCATAGTGAGCAAGAATAGGTGATTTGCCAAAGCGTAGGTGAGAGATTGTGATGCTTCCACTTTTTTTGCTGTCATAGACAAAATAGCCTTGTGCATAGAGTTTTGTTGTATCTCCAATGATTTTAATGCTGTTTTTGTTTGCGGAAACCGTTCCGTCACTGCCAAGGCCAAAGAACAAACATTGATGACCTTTATAGTTATCAGCAATTTCTTTTACTTCAAGCGAGCTATATTCAATGTCATCATCAATTCCAACAGTAAAGTGATTCTTCCCACCTTTTTTGGTGTTATCAATCACTGCTTGCGCCATTGCAGGTGTGAAGTCCTTGCTTCCAAGCCCATATCTTCCGCCAAGAACTTTTATTTCAGCTTTTCCGCACTCGGCAAGGCTTGAAACAACATCGAGATACAGCGGTTCACCAACGCTTCCGCTTTCCTTTGTTCTGTCAAGAACAGTTATAAATTTTGTCGTTTTTGGAAGCGCTTTAACAAACTCTTTTGCACAGAATGGGCGATATACACGCACCTTTAAAAGTCCAACATTTTTGTTTTGTTTGATTTGTTCTTGAATTGTGTCACAGGCACTTCCCATTGCAATAATCACTTTTTCTGCCGTTTTGCTTCCAATATATTCATATGGCTTATATCTGCGTTTGGTAAGTTCATAGAATTTGTCCATTGCCTTTTGAATTTCAGCAAAGCATTCTTTATAAAGACTGTTTCCAGCCTCTCTGTTTTGGAAAAACACATCTGGGTTTTGCGCTGTTCCCTGTTGATGAGGGTGGAATGGTGAAAGACTGCGAGCCCTAAATTCCTCAATTTTTTTCATTGGAATGAGAGTTTTAATTTCTTCATTTTCTAAAACGCTGATTTTTGAAATTTCGTGAGAAGTTCTAAATCCGTCAAAGAAGTGAAGAAAAGGAACTCGTGAGTTAAGAGTTGCCATCATGGAAATAATTGCAAAGTCATGTGCCTCTTGAACATTGTTTGATGCAAGAAAAGCAAAGCCAGTTTGTCTGCAAGCCATAACATCACTGTGGTCGCCAAAAATTGACAAAGTGTGCGTTGCAACAGCTCTTGCAGACACATTGAACACGCATGGTAAAAATTCGCCAGCAATTTTATACATATTTGGAATCATCAAAAGAAGTCCTTGACTTGCTGTAAAGGTGGTTGTTAATGCCCCAGAGAGCAAGCTTCCATGAAGTGCGCCAGCAGCACCACCTTCACTCTGCATTTCAACAACCTTCATCTTTGTTCCAAAAATGTTTTTTCTGTTGTCACTGCTTTCTTTATCACACCACTCAGCCATTGGCGAACTTGGCGTGATTGGGTAGATGATTGCCACTTCGTTTGTGGCATATGTTGCCATTGCGGCAGCGGTGTTTCCGTCTGTTGTTATCGTTTTCACAATCGTTCTCCTTTTAATGATAAAATTATATCTTATTAAAAAGAAAATATCAAACGAATTTTTATGTTAATGCGTAAAAATTATTTTTAATTTTATCTTCAACGAAGAAAAAGAGAAAGAAAAGATTAGGACGGTAACTGCGACATAATTTTGCTTTTAAGAGTGTTTTATTTTCACACATAAAAAGCAACAAAAATTTTGTTACATTTTCAGATTTTTTACATATTATGATAACTTCAAGTTTTTGTAAAACTTGACTTTCATTTCAACAGTTGTTATACTTATTTTAATTCTAACTTTAATTTGGCTTAATGCTGGTGTTGAAATTAGATGAAATCACAAGCGTTTTTTATATTTATGACAGCGTAATAACTAAAAGTTGATGGTATAATATAGTCAAAATTTAAGTTAAAAAGGGAATAGGTTGTGAAAAGAATAAAGATTGTGGTTCAATATGTTGGAACGAACTATGCAGGTTGGCAAGTGCAGAAAAATGAAAAGACTGTTCAGGGTGAAATTGAGCAGGCTTTGTTTAATCTTTTTAATCAAAAAATTGAAGTTTTTGCAAGTGGTAGAACAGATGCAGGTGTGCACGCATTTATGCAGGTTGCCCATTTTGATTGCGAGACAAAAATGCCAGCAGAAAAGATTTTTTATGCACTTAATGCACATCTTCCAGATGACATAAAAATTCTTTCTTCCTGTGAGGTAAGCAAAGATTTTCACGCACGCTTTAACGCAAAGAAAAAGACATATGAATATAATTTTTACACAAGTTTTGTAAATTTGCCCATTTTGGACACCTTTTGCACAAAAATTTCAACAAATTTTGACTTCAAAATTGCAAAAAAGGCTTGCAAATATTTTGTTGGTACTTTTGACTTTCGTTCTTTTTGTTCGCAAAACAGTCAAAAGGAAAACACCGTTCGAACAGTCTATTCTGCCAAACTTGTGAAAAGAAAAGAAGGTTTTTATACCTTTCAAATAACTGGCAATGGCTTTTTGTATAACATGGTAAGAATTATTGTTGGAACACTTTTTGATGTTGGCAGTGGAAAGATTGCTCCAAAAGATATCAAAAAAATCATAGATGCAAAGAACAGAAATCTTGCAGGTCAGACAGCACAGGCACACGGGCTGATTTTAAAAAAGGTGGAATATTAAAAAGTGCTTTTCAAAACTTTTAATTTCTATTTTTTAATTTTATAAGATTTTAATTTTAAACCAATTTCAACATAAAAAGATTAAATTTATGTTGACTTTTCTTTCAGTTTGATGTAAAATAGAAAAAGTCTATTAAACCTTTTGTGAGTTTAGCCCCGAGCAAAAAGCGATTAGGCAAAAAATTTATAGGAGAAAAACAATGAAAACATTTATGCCAAAACAAGCAGATGTGTCTACTAAGTGGTGGGTTGTTGACGCAACAGATGTTCCACTTGGTCGTCTTGCAAGTCAGGTTGCAATGGTTATTCGTGGAAAGAATAAACCAACATACACACCACACGCAGATATGGGTGATTATGTGATTGTTATAAACTGTGACAAAGTTCTTCTCACAGGTAACAAACTTAATCAAAAGGTATATCGTTATCACACAATGTATCCAGGTGGTGACAAAGAAGTTAAATACAGCAAACTCATGAAAGAAAAGAGTGATTTTGTTGTTGCAAAAGCAATCAAAGGAATGCTTCCAAAAAACACACTTGGAAGAAAACTTTGCAAAAAACTTCGCACATACAAGGGTGCAGAGCATGAACACCAAGCACAAAACCCAGAAGTTTTGAAGATAAAGGGGGTAAGATAATATGGCAGCGAAAAAGACTAAAAGTGATGCTAACCAAACGCTTGCAACAGGCAGAAGAAAAAAATCAGTTGCTCGTGTTAGAATTGTTGATGGAACAGGAAAGATAACCATTAACAAAAGAGATATTGACAACTATTTTGGTCTTGATACTCTTAAACAAATTGTTCGTCAACCACTTGTATTAACAGAAACAGAAGGAAAGTTTGATGTTTTTGTGAATGTTGATGGTGGTGGACTTTCAGGTCAAGCAGGTGCAATTCGCCACGGTATTGCAAGAAGTCTTGTTAAACTTAGTGAAGATTACAAAAAGATTTTGAAAACTGCTGGACTCTTAACAAGAGACCCAAGAATGAAAGAAAGAAAGAAATATGGTCTTCACAAAGCACGCCGTGCAGTTCAATTCTCAAAGAGATAGGAAAAATGGAACAGTCTTGTTCCATTTTTTTATTAGTATTTAATCTTGATAAAGAATATTTTAATAATAACAAGGTTACATTCTTATTAATTCTCAATTTTTATATAGCGCTTACATCATTTACTGATGTTCTTCTTAACAAAAAAGCAATAATTATTTATAATAAGTGTTGCAATGTATATTTTTGAAAAATATTAAAAAGCGCAAAATTTTAATACAATAACATGATTGAAAAGCAGATATAGAAAAATATATGATGTTATGAGAAAAGGCTGAAAAATGATAAATTTAATAAAATATATTTGACTGAAAAAATTTTAATACAAAAAAGATTTATAAGACATTTCACAGTTAATTGTTAATTTGGGTAGGTTTTTATCTAATGTGGCGTTTTATGTTGACAATTAAATTGGATAAGCCTAGCAAGTACTTAAACATATAGAATAAGAAAACTCAATAGAAAACAGTCAAAATATAAATTAAAAAATATACTTGACTATAAAGACAAACTGTGTTATTTTGTAAAAACAAAGGAATTATTAATGGATAAAGATGTTATTTTTGCACGAACAAGTGTGGATGGTTTAAGGACTCAAGATTTAGATGCTCATTTGCTTAACGTTGGTGAAATTTGTTCTGATTTCTGTGCAAAATTTCCGTTAATTGCAACATTGCTGGGATATGCTCACGATTTGGGTAAATCTTGTAATGCTTTTCAAAATAAATTACTTAATAACAGCAGTGAAAGGGTTGACCATTCTTCTGCTTCTGCTATTTTTCTTTTGAAAAAATTTGAAGAAGTTTTAAAAAATCATTCTAGATTAGGCAAAAGCACATCTAACTATTTATTAGTTCTAGAAATTTGTGCATTTGTTTCTGCGTGTCATCATAAAGGTTTGGTTGACATGGTGAATCATAGCGAGAGCGTGTTCAGCATTTTATTAAACAAGTTAAATGATGCAAGCTTTGCACAAAATTATAATGAAATTTTATCAAAAGGGCACAAATATTGTGAAAATATTGAAAAAATATTAAATAAAACAGAGTTTGTGACTGAATGTGATAATTTGGTATCCTCCATACAGCACAATCACTGTGCTGAAAACGGAGTAAAGAATTTATCCTTTTATATTGGAATGTATCTTAGATATTTTTACAGTTGTCTAATTGATGCAGACAGGATAGATGCTGGAAATTTTGACAATAATAAAAAGTATATAAAAAATGAAGAAAAAGATTTTAATATTAGAAAGAATTTTGAAAAAATTGCAAAAAAATTAGATGAAATTATAGAAAGTTTTCCATCAAATGAAATAAATTTAATACGCAAAGAAATTTACAAAACTTGTATAGAAAAAGCAAAACTTGATGAAAATTTGTTTAACTTAAATGTGCAAACAGGTGGAGGCAAAACTTTTGCAAGTTTTCGTTTTGCATTGGAGAGGGCTAAACTTAAAAATTTAAATAGAATTATATATGTTGTGCCTTACATTTCAATAATTGAGCAAAATGCCGATGTAATACGCAAAATTTTAAATTCTATAGAATTAAATGACATGATAATTGAAAGTCATAGCAATGTATTAAGGCAGGAAAAAGAAGTTGACGAATATAAAATAAATAAATTTGATGCATATTTTACCACATGGAATGAACCTATAATTTTTACTACTATGGTGGGTTTTTTGGAAAGTGTTTATGGAGACTCCTCGCAAAATAATAGGCGACTGCATAATTTTGAAAATTCCATTATAATATTTGATGAAATTCAAAGTTTGCCCATAAATTGCATTGGTTTATTTAATTTATTAATTAAATTTTTAATTAAAGATTTAAATTGCACTGTTGTGTTATGTTCGGCGACTCAACCTGTTTTAGATGAGTTATCAAACTACAGGAGCGATGATATTGCAAAATTTTTAGAATTACCCAAAAGTTACAGTTTGATTGATAAGGAGTATCCAATTTTAAGACGCACGCAAATTATTCGTGCAGATAATGTCATAATGAACAAGACGCAAGCGGTGAAGTTTGCTCTTGATAAATTAAAATCTCACAACAATTTGCTTTTTGTGGTTAACACGAAAAAAGCAGCCAAAGAATTGTTTTTGGAAATCAAAAAACACACAAAATGTTATCACTTATCCACTAATATGTGCCCTCAACATAGATTAGATGTTATAAATCAGGTGCGGGAAAATTTAATACGAAAAGAGAAATTTATGCTAATTAGCACTCAGTTGATAGAAGCGGGTGTAGATTTAGACTTTGAATGCGCTATTAGGTCTTTAAGTGGATTGGAGTCAATCATTCAAACTGCTGGGCGATGTAATCGCGAGGGGAAGTTGCAAAATAGTGATGGAACAAGGTGTTTGGGTCAGGTCTATGTTGTTAGACTTGATAAAGATTTGGAAAACTTACGTGGTCTGCCTGATATTGCGGTTCGCCAAAATCATTTTGTAAATGTGTTATCAGGTGCTCAAGGGAATTTTGATAGTAAAGAATTAATAGAGAAGTATTTTAAAAGTTTGTATGGTGGAGAAAGTAATAACCAAAAAGAATTTCCAATTAGCAGTGAAAACAGCAATGCAGTTGATTTATTGATTCAAGCACAGGAGAATGTGACGCCTCAATATTTTAATTTATTAAAAATTCAATTTGGCACTGTCGCCACAAATTTTAGAGTAATTGCAAATCAAAATCAAACAGGCATATTGGTGCCATATGGCATGGGGCAGGAAATTATTGATGATTTAGTCAAAAGTGGGACAATTCATACTAAAAGTTTTCAACGTTATATGGTTAATATTTATGATAATGATTTCACTGAATTCAATTGCAAGAATGAATCTGGTTTAATGTTTAGTTTGAATTATGATAAAGATTTGGGGCTGGTGCGGAACGAAGATTTTTATATTGAATTTGAAGGAGGAATTTGTAATTGATTTATAATAAGATAACTTATAGAGTTTTTGGTAGAAATGCTATGTTTGCTGACCCCATAACAAAATTGGGTGGTGAGTTGTGCACTTACCAAGTGCCAACCTATGAGGCATTACGTGGCATAACTGAGGCTATTTATTGGAAACCCAGCATTGAATGGATAATTGATAGAGTTAAAATTGTAAAGCCTATTCAAACAGAATCTAAAAACATCAAATTAAGAAATATCAACAATAATGGAGTTGATTTATATAGATACACATATTTATATGATGTGG
This sequence comes from uncultured Clostridia bacterium, assembly GCA_944381195.1. Taxonomy (GTDB): domain Bacteria; phylum Bacillota; class Clostridia; order Christensenellales; family UBA1242; genus UBA7584. The sequence goes on along the minus strand of CALWKH010000013.1, from coordinate 5,712 downwards.
AATATGTTGTGGAGGCGCATTTTGAGTGGAATAAGGACAGAGTTGATTTAGAGCAAGATTTTAATGAATACAAACATTCAAATATTGCCAAGCGTTACTTAAAGAAAGGTGGAAAGAGAGATATTTTCTTGGGTAAACGAGAATGTGTTGCTTTTGTGAAGGAATGCGATTTTGACAGTATTGAAAGTTACTATAAAGATAGACCTGAAATAGATTTTGGAATAATGTTCCATAGTTTTAATTATCCGAAAAAGAATAATGACAGACTGATTGCCAATCTTAGCCATATAGTAATGAAAAATGGAATTATTGAATTTGAAAGACCACAAGACTGCAAGACTTCAAGAGTAGTGCGCAAAATGGAATATGTTCCGACCAGACTAGGTGAAGATTTTGTAGACAGGCAAGTTTTACAGGAGGAGGTTAAAGCATGAGTATATGGACAAATCTTTATGAAGTTTATTCAAAAATTAAAATGGACAAAAACAATAAAGATGTAAGAGATGTTGATAAATATCTGTTGCAAGATGGCTTGTCTGTAAATAATGCAGGTCTAGAAATAACATTAGATTGTTCTGGGAAAGTGGTCAACATGGCTTTAATCTCCACAGAAAAAAGTAAAACACTTTTTCCTGTAACACCAGATAGTGTAAAGCGTTCGGGCAGCATAATTGCACCTAATCCGCTTTTTGAAAAGTTGGATTATATTGCAAAAGACTGGGATTTAATTGTGAAAGATAAAAAAATTTTAGAAAAAGGCAAAAATGCAGAAAAATATTCAAGTTATATTTCAATTTTAGGCAAATGGACAAATTTTACAAAATTTTCACAAATCAAAATTATTTATGAATTTTTAAATAATGCAAATTTAATTGAACTAATATTATCTTGTTTTGATTTAAAAGATTTGGTCAAGATTTCATCAAAAGACAGTGATGACAGTAAGCAGGATGATACAGAGGTGCAAGAAGAACAAGAAGGTGAAGACTTGACAGAACAAATGGAAAGAGAAAATGGCGTAAACACTTTGGGTCAAATTAGTGAAGAAAGATTGCAAAAGAATTTAAAAATTGCGGAAAAATATTTTAAAAAGTTATCCGATATCTTTGTTCGCTTTCAAGTGATATTGGATGATTGTCAACCTGAAATTTATCAAAACCCTGACATTTTGAATGAGTGGACAAAGTTTTATCCTCAAATATTAGAGTTAAAAAGTGAAGATTGCCTTGATTATTTAACAGGGAAGCAAGAACCTGTGAGAACTTTTTATCCAAAGAAAATTAGGCATCAAGGCGATGGGGCTAGGATTATTTCTTCAAATGACTCAACAATTAGGACTTTTGGTGGTAGATTTGACCCCAACATTCCAGAACAAGCGGCTTCTATTGGACAGGAATCTTTAACAAAAGCATTATATAGTCTAAGTTGGTTAATAAAAAACAACCATGCCTTTAGTTATGACGGTTTAGTGATTCTAGCATGGAGTAGTGAGTTTATTAGGGAGGAAAATCCACTAAATTTTTTTGATGATATTGAATATGAAAATGGCAAATATCAGTTTAATATCAACAGCAATAAGGCACTGGAAGCACTTGCATATTATGGAAATAGAAGTAAAACTTTGGATGAGTTGACGGCTTCACATAAGGTAAATGTTTTAATTTTGGACGGAGAGACAAAAGGGCGCATTTCAATTTGTTATTATAACGAAATTGATAGCACGGCATATTATAAAAATTTAACTGACTGGTTTAAAACTTTGCAGTGGCTTTGGTGGAATAATGAGACTGAAGAATATCAGTTAAGAACACCAAATTTAGCAAAACTTTTTGAACTTATTTATAAAGAAAACAAGGAAGATAAAAAACTAAGAAAACAATTCTATAAAAATATTTTGCCTTGTATGGTTGAAGGTAGGCCAATTCCTAGATATTTTGTTCAACGCGCATTTGAAAAAGTTCGTAAACCTGAATCTTTTAAAAATGCTCAAGGTGGCTATGCAAATTCTATTTGGCAAGATGCTATAAATATTGCTTGTGCAATTTTTAATAAATATTACAATTTAAGGGGAAAGTATATGAAATTAGATACAAATGAAACGGATAGAAGTTACTTATTTGGTAGATTGTTGGCATTAACTGAAAAGGTGGAGAATATTGCCACAAATTATGCTGGACAAACAAATGCAGAAAGGTTATTTACTAGATTTACAATGAGACCAGGACAGACTTTCTTCACATTACAAAAACAACTTGCACCATACTTTGATAAACTATACAGACAAGGTAAAGCAGGACTGGCTAATTATTTTAAAAATGAAATAGCCGAAGTGTTGGATAAAATGACCAAAGAAGATTTAACAAGCAACAAGGCTGTTAATGAAATGTTTATTTTTGGATATTATGGACAACGCAATCACAAAACTGATAAAGAAAAATTAAATGAATCACAAGGAGATGAATAATTATGGAAAAATTACAAAATAAAATTGATTTTACACTTATTTTTGAAGTAAAAAATGCAAACCCAAATGGCGACCCGTTAAATGGAAATCGTCCACGAACCAATATTGAAGATTTAGGCGAAGTTTCAGATGTTTGTTTAAAGAGAAAAATTAGAAATAGATTACAACAAATTGGTGAAAACATTTTTGTTAAATCACAGGATGATTCGGATGATGATTGTAAGTCTTTATCTGATAGATTTGAAAGGTTTTTGAAAGCAAATGATTTGAAGGTAGATAAAAATATGACCAGCGCAGATTTGGATAAAATACGCAATGCAATAAACAATGAGTGGATAGATGTTCGTTCTTTTGGGCAAGTCTTTGCTTTTAAGTCTTTTACTGGTTTTAGTTTGGGTATAAGGGGAGCGGTGTCAATTCAATCAGCATTCTCTGTTAATCCTGTGGAAATTGAATCTATTCAAATCACAAAATCAGTAAACAGTGATAAAACAGACAATGGAAAAAAATCAGCAGATACGATGGGCTCAAAGCATCGTGTGAATTACGCATTATATCGCACTAATGGCAGTATTAATCCACATTTTGCTGAGAAAAATAATTTCACGCAAGAAGATGCTGAAAAAATTAAAAATGCACTAGTGACATTATTTGAAAATGATATTTCTTCAGCTCGTCCAGAAGGAAGTATGCGAGTGGTTAAGCTTTACTGGTGGAAGCATAACACACCTTCAGGAGATGTCCCTAGCATAGATTTATTTAACTCAGTAAAAATAACAAAGAAAGATGATGTGGATATACCTACAAAATTTAGCGATTATATTCTTGAGATAAAGCAATTGGAGAATGTAAATATTGAAAAAGTTGTGGATAAAGAATAATGGAAATAACTTTAAATAGCTTAGAACATTTTTGTTTTTGTAAATATCAGTGGTGGTTACTTTACACTGAAAACGAGTGGCTATCAAATATACATACCACCCTTGGTGATATTATACATTCGCGAGTTGATATACCTAGTTTTGTTGAAAAAAGAAAAAATGTTTTGGTAAAGCGAAGTGTTCCTGTTTATTCTGATAAATTAAACTTATATGGTATAGCTGATTTGGTGGAATATATCAAACAAGATGATAAAATTTCTAAAATAAATGTCATTGAATATAAAAAAGGTAAACCACAGGAAAATGGTAGTGTGCAAATTTATGATGGATTGCAGTTATATGCACAGATGTATTGTTTGAGAGAGATTCACAATTGTGAAGTTAGTGGTTTCATATATTATGCAGCTATAAAAAGGCGGGTTGAATTAAAAGATGAAACATATTTTGATAATTTACTGATTAAAACATTAGAGGAAATGTGCCAATATATCAAAAATAAAAATATACCGCCTAAAAATATCTCACATCAATGCAAAAGTTGTTCTATGTATGAAATTTGTTTACCTATTTTGGAGAAAAGAAATGCGTAAATTATTAAATACTTTATATATTTTTCAAGAAGACATATATCTAAAGTTGGATGGGCTAAATATTGTGGCAACTAAAAATGGACAGGTTGTAAGTAGGTTGCCTTTTTGCAATATTGAAAATATTGTTTGTTTCAACTATATGGGGTGTTCTCCCGCTTTCATGGCAAAATGTGGTGAAGAAGGTGTTGGCTTATCCTTTCTTGCTCCAAATGGTAAGTTTTTAGCACGAGTGCATGGTCCTATAAAAGGAAATATTCATCTTCGTCGAGAACAGTTTAAAAAGTTAGAAGATGAAAAGATTTGCTTATATTTAGCTAAACAGAGCATAAAAGCAAAAATAACAAATACCAAAAATTTTCTAATGAAAAGCAGTCGTGAATATAAAAATCTATTACCATTTTTAGAAAATAGCATAAATTCTTTAAATGAAAGTGTAGTAAACATTGAAAAAGTAAATAATTTAGATTCTTTGCGTGGCATAGAGGGTGATTCTGCCCGTAGTTATTTTAATGTTTTCAACAATTTAATCTTAAATAAGGATTTTGAGTTCAAATTGCGCACAAAACGTCCGCCTTTGGATCCTATCAATGCAATACTATCCTATTTATACACATTATTAGCCTTAGATTGTGAATCAGCTTTTGAAACGGTTGGCTTAGATGCTTATATGGGATATTTTCACGTGGATAGATCAGGCAGACCAGCTCTTGCATTAGATTTAATGGAAGAATTTCGCTCTTATTTAGTGGATAGGTGTGTGCTAAATTTGGTTAATTTACATAAAATAAATAAATCTCAATTTGAGTTTGAGCCTTCGGGTGCAGTGATTATGAACGAAGATGTGAAGAAGATTGTTGTAAATGAATGGCAACAAAGGAAGAAAGCAGAAATTCTTCATCCAGTTTTAAAAGAGAAAGTTCCTGTGGGTTTGTTGCCTTATATACAAGCAAGATTTTTAGCAAAATTTATTAGAGGAGAAACGGAAGAATATACTCCGTTTATAGCAAAATTATGATGGTAATAATATCTTACGATATTGCAACTAACTACGGAAATGGTGCAGAAAGATTGAGGAAAATTGCTAAGTTATGTCAAAATTATGGAATCAGAGTGCAAAATTCTGTTTTTGAATGCAATATAGATTATCAAACATATTTATTGCTAAAAAAGAAATTATCTGATATAATGAATAATAAAGTTGATAGTATTCGCTTTTATGAGTTAGGGAATAATTTCCAAGGGCATATTGTTCATATTGGAGCAAAGAAGACATGGGATTTTGTTGAAACCTTAATAATTTGAAACGCGAACCCTTAGTAAACATTTATTGTTAACAAAATAAATGTTTTTCCGCCTCTATATGTAGTGGGTGAGTTAATGATGTTACCTAAATATAGTGTAATAGCAGTCTCACCCCGCAAGGGGTGAGTGAATTGAAACATTAAATATTGAAAAGGAGATTAAATAAATGAGTCTCACCCCGCAAGGGGTGAGTGAATTGAAACGTATAAAAATTTTGCTATTTATAGAAATTCTGTCTCACCCCGCAAGGGGTGAGTGAATTGAAACTCCTTGCATTCTTTACTACATAAACTTTTACCATGTCTCACCCCGCAAGGGGTGAGTGAATTGAAACAAGTTAAAATACAAATAGAATAGCAACAGCCAGGTCTCACCCCGCAAGGGGTGAGTGAATTGAAACGCTTCTTCTCTCTCTGATAAATAGGAAGAAGCACGTCGCACCCCGCAAGGGGTGAGGGAATAGAAACAAAAACAA